>NZ_LKBW01000310.1 GCF_002699855.1 Pseudomonas amygdali
ACGATCAGATGAAATTTCATAACGGTCAGTCATGATGGCCCTCTTGGCAACCAGAGGACATCATTTTAACCAAGGCGACTTTTCAGACAAACCCTAGTATCCTGCGGACCTCGCAGCACCCTGTTACCGACAGGGCAGGTACATTCACCTGGCAGTCAGGAGTTTTTTATCGTGTTCGTTCTGGATTCTCGTCTTCAACAAGACACCTTGCCCATTGGCGACTTTCCGCTGTGCCGGTTACTGCTCTCCAATGACAGTCATTACCCGTGGTTCATTCTGGTCCCGCGTCGGGCTGATATCACTGAGGTGTTTCAGTTGAGCGCTGCAGATCAGTTGCAGCTATGGCAGGAGACCAGTGTTCTGGCCAAGGTGCTGAAAGAGCTGTTCGATGCGGATAAAATCAACATTGCTGCCTTGGGTAATGTGGTCAGTCAGTTGCACATGCACATAATTGTGCGCAATCGTGACGATGCGGCCTGGCCTGCGCCCGTCTGGGGCAAGCATGCTGCAGTTGCTTACACCGACGAGCAGTTCTCGGCAATCTGCCGGCAGCTCAGGCCGGTATTGACGAATGATTTTCGATTTGAGGAGGAGCAGTCATGAGCCTTGAAGAGCGAGTCATGGAGCTGGAAAGCCGCATGGCCTTTCAGGACGATACAATTCAGGCACTCAATGATGTGCTGGTAAAGCAGCGGCGCGAGTTTGATCATCTACAGCAGCAGATGGCAGCAATGATCAAGCGTCAGGAGGAGATGGGCAGTCAGTTCGATACCTTCGAGGAAGAAGCGCCGCCACCTCAGTATTGATCTGTTGCCATAAAAAAACCGCGACTTCCTTTGGAGGGTCGCGGTTTTTTGTTGCCCGAAAAAATCAGCGGCGGGGCAGGGCTGCAATAACGTCTTCGGCCTGCAGGCCTTTGTCGCGGTTCATCACGGAAAACTCGACGCGTTGGCCTTCGACCAGTACGCGATGGCCTTCACCGCGAATGGCACGAAAATGCACAAAAATATCGTCGCCGGAATCCCGGGAGATAAAGCCGAAGCCCTTGGAGGTGTTGAACCACTTTACGGTGCCAGTATCACGATTTCCCATGTCGTGGTTTTGAGGTGCGGAGGATGGAGTGTAAGACCTGTAAAAGCTGACGCCCAGGTGCAAGGCGACGGCCACGATGGCGATGCTCAGGCTAACCAGAATTGCCGGTTGGCCTGCGATGCCGGGCAGAGGAACGAGCAAGGTCAGCGTTTGTACGATTACCGCAATGACAAGCAGGGCACTGACCAGATTTTGCAGATTATGACGTGGGCCTCGATTCCAGTAAGGGATTACCGGAGCGAGTATCAGGTTAAGCAGCCCGAGAAATGCCAGGCAGATGGCGTCAGGGTTTTGCAGGTAGAGAGAGACCGCTTCACTACGCAGGCTAGGTATGAAAGAGAGCAACAGGGCTGCTGCTCCCGTTACCAGATGGACGATTTTCAACATTTTAAAAAGCTCACATGCAAGAAGGATTACAAGAAATAGCTGGTAACGCCCGGTACGCTTCTGAACAAGATGAGGCGTGATGCACGGGCGCAGGGCCAGCCTATGCGCCAGCGCTGAATGGCAACTCGTTGGCGACACGTCGTGTATTTAACAGCAAAGCCTGATGCTACTCAAATCAGCAATCAATAACGGCCCTCCTGCCTGCCCTGCTTTGATAGCCCGTGCCGCTACAGGGGTTGAAACAGAGCGTTCAGGCTGGTTTTGCTGATGACTATTGAGGAAGTGCAGGAATTTTCTGTCCGTGGCACCTGTGGTGACGCGTCGCAAAGCACCCTGGTACGTCCATGAATCGTTGCAGGTTTGTGGCATCGACCAACGGAAAGCTGCGCCATTCGGGTTCTCTTGATAGAGTAGTGGTCTTTACTGCTTTTCAATCCTCACTAAAAGGGCATGAAACATGGCAATCGATATTGGTATCAGTGAAGAGGATCGTAAATCGATCGTGGACGGTCTGTCGCATCTGCTGTCGGATACTTATGTGCTTTACCTCAAGACTCACAACTTTCACTGGAATGTCAGCGGGCCGATGTTTCGCACGCTGCATTTGATGTTTGAAGAACAGTATAACGAACTGGCACTGGCAGTTGACTCTATCGCTGAGCGTATTCGTGCGTTGGGCTTCCCTGCTCCTGGCACTTATTCGACGTATGCTCGCCTGTCTTCCATCAAGGAAGAAGAGGGCGTGCCAAGTGCCGAAGATATGATCAAAAGTCTGGTTCAGGGTCAAGAGGCCGTTGTCCGTACTGCGCGTAGTATCTTTCCTCTTCTCGACAAGGTCAGCGACGAGCCGACGGCTGATCTGTTGACGCAGCGTATGCAGGTTCATGAGAAAACTGCCTGGATGTTGCGCTCGATGTTTGAGTCGAAATAACGACCGGGGCGAGTGACGCTCAGCGTCACTCGCCTGTTCTTCATATGTTGCCTTGCAGGCAGCGCCTGATCTTCGCCTTTTTGGCCTCCGCTGCTTGAGCGCTCAGGCACATGAAGGCTTGGTCGTCGCCCGTTGTCACGCATATCATCCAGCCATATTCCTTGCTCTTCTTCATTATGCCTTCAGGGTTAAACGATATTCCGCTGATTTCTGTAGCCATCTCCTACAGTGATAAAGTATTAGAGCGGCTGGATATAAAATCTCGAATCATGTTTTATACATCAGGGTATTTATTTGTTTTTGAATATTTCTTTTAATGTTTAAAGTTTATGATTCGAAGGTGATCGTTATGATGTTACGAAGTGCTGAGCGAGAGCTTAAGTTTTTACATCGGGAGGTGGAGATACGCCATGACCCCTTTGTCGAAAATTTCAACATGACCCTGGCGCAGCCTCATTCCAAATCCGTTCGGCTAAATGGTCTGGCCACCTGCCTGCGCCTGGAGAACGTGTATTGGAACATTCTGTCAGGCATTGCAAGTTCCAATGAGTGTTCTGTTAATGCGGTATTGTCCTACATTGATCGAGAGGTTCACTTACGTCATGGAGGTGTAAAAAACTTCAGCGGTCTGATTCGCGTTGTCTGTGTTGCGCATCTGCTGAAGGATGCTCACGTGGAAAATACCCACGTTTAGAGTGGTCTTCACCCTCATTCCTGCAGGCCCGCTTCGGCGTGCCTGCGTTTCCCTCGTAGCGCGACCGAGCTGGGGGCGGTCACGAACTTATCCGGCCGTGATAGGTTCGTTCGGCTGCACGGTGCCAATTAACTCTATATAATCCTCCGTCTTCCTAGCGGGCGTGACTCTGCGTGGGCCAGGGCTGGCTTTAGTCTTGTGCCGGTGCCGTGTACCACTGAGCGCAAGCCAGGAGCGAAAGCGCCACCGAATTCGAATTACGAGAAGTGAAAACACCATCATGATGCGCAGCCATTATTGCGGCCAACTGAACGAGAGTCTGGAAGGCCAGGAAATTACCCTTTGCGGATGGGTCCACCGTCGTCGTGACCACGGAGGCGTTATCTTCCTCGATATCCGCGACCGTGAAGGCATGGCTCAAGTCGTGTTCGACCCTGATCGTGCCGACAGCTTCGCCGCCGCTGACCGCGTGCGCAGCGAGTACGTGGTCAAGGTCGTGGGCAAGGTTCGTGCTCGTCCGGCAGGTGCCGTGAACGCGAACATGGCGTCGGGTGCCATCGAGGTTCTGGGTTACGAACTCGAAGTGCTGAACGAGTCCGAGACTCCGCCATTCCCGCTGAATGAATATTCCGACGTCGGCGAGGAAACACGCCTGCGTTATCGCTTTATCGACCTGCGCCGTCCGGAAATGGCCGAGAAGCTGCGTCTGCGTTCGCGCATCACCACCAGCATCCGCCGCTATCTGGATGACAACGGCTTTCTCGACGTCGAGACGCCGATCCTGACCCGCGCCACACCGGAAGGTGCTCGCGACTATCTGGTTCCAAGTCGCACACACCCGGGCAGCTTTTTCGCCCTGCCGCAGTCGCCTCAGTTGTTCAAGCAATTGCTGATGGTGGCTGGCTTTGACCGCTACTATCAGATCGCCAAGTGCTTCCGCGACGAAGACCTGCGTGCCGACCGTCAGCCGGAATTCACCCAGATCGACATCGAGACCAGTTTCCTCAATGAAGAGGACATCATCGGTCTGACCGAGAAGATGGTTCGTCAGCTGTTCAAGGAAGTGCTGGACCTGGAGTTCGGTGATTTCCCGCACATGACCTTCGAAGAAGCCATGCGCCGCTACGGCTCCGACAAGCCAGACCTGCGTAACCCGCTGGAACTGGTGGATGTTGCCGACCAGCTTACCGGCGTCGAGTTCAAGGTGTTCAGCGGTCCGGCCAACGACCCCAAGGGGCGTGTTGCCGCACTGCGTGTGCCGGGCGCTGCCAGCATGGCGCGCAGCCAGATCGACGACTACACCAAATTCGTCAGCATCTATGGTGCCAAGGGCCTGGCCTACATCAAGGTCAACGAGCGCGCGAAGGGGCCGGAAGGCTTGCAGTCGCCGATCGTCAAGTTCATCCCGGAAGACAACCTGAACGTCATCCTTGATCGCGTGGGTGCGGTCGATGGCGATATCGTTTTCTTCGGCGCGGACAAGTTCAAGATCGTCAGCGAAGCCCTTGGCGCGCTGCGCATCAAGATCGGTAACGACCTCAAGCTGCACACGTGCGAGTGGGCACCGATGTGGGTCGTCGACTTCCCGATGTTCGAAGAAAACGACGACGGCAGCTTCACAGCGTTGCACCATCCCTTCACGGCACCCAAGTGCACGCCCGAAGAGCTGGAAGCCAATCCGGCGACGGCGCTGTCGCGTGCCTACGACATGGTGCTTAACGGTACCGAGCTGGGCGGCGGTTCGATTCGTATCCACCGCAAGGAAATGCAACAGGCGGTCTTCCGTCTGCTGGGTATCGCCGAAGACGAGCAGCAGGAGAAGTTCGGCTTCCTGCTCGACGCCTTGAAATACGGCGCTCCGCCGCACGGTGGTCTGGCGTTTGGTCTGGACCGTCTGGTGATGCTGATGACCGGCGCGCAATCGATTCGTGAAGTGATTGCGTTCCCGAAAACCCAGAGCGCCGCCGACGTCATGACCCAGGCGCCTGGCGTTGTCGATGCCAAAGCGTTGCGCGAGCTGCATATCCGTCTGCGCGAGCAGCCGAAGGCTGAGTGATGCCGGGCAGGGCGTATCGTCGATACGCCCTGTATCTGCCCTTATTGAGTGAAGCTTTTTGCCTCGTTGTTCAGGGCGAAAGGTGAAGGTGTTTCAAAAAGAATCTGGAGCGAAAAATGGCAGGTCATTCTAAGTGGGCGAACATCAAGCACCGCAAAGAGCGTCAGGATGCCAAGAAAGGCAAGATTTTCACCAAGTGGATTCGTGAACTGACCGTTGCTGCGCGTCAGGGCGGCGGCGATCCTGGCTCCAACCCGCGTCTGCGTTTGGCGCTGGACAAGGCGCTTGGTGCAAACATGACCCGTGACACCATTGATCGTGCGGTCGCGCGAGGCGTGGGCGCATCCGACGGTGACGATGTCGAGGAACTGGGTTACGAGGGCTACGGCCCGGGCGGTGTGGCAATCATGGTCGAAACCATGACTGACAACCGTAATCGTACCGCCGCTGCCGTTCGCCATGCGTTCACCAAGTGTGGCGGCAACCTCGGTACTGACGGCTCTGTGGCTTACCTGTTCGATCGCAAGGGTCAGATTTCTTTTGCTGCCGGCGTCGATGAGGATGCCCTTATCGAGGCTGCCATGGAAGCTGACGCCGATGATGTCGTGACCAACGACGATGGCTCGATCGATGTGTTTACGTCGTTCTCCGGGTTCTATGCCGTGCGTAACGCTCTTGAGGCCGCAGGTTTCAAGGCTTCCGACGCAGAAATCGTCATGTTGCCGACAACCAGTGCAGTGCTTGATCTGGAGACCGCCGAGAAGGTCCTCAAGCTGATCGACATGCTTGAAGACCTGGATGACGTGCAGAACGTCTATTCAAACGCGGAAATTCCGGACGACGTGATGGAGCAACTGGGCTGATCGCCGACAGGTAACACCGAGTCAGAAGCCGGGGGAGCGAAGCTGTGAGCATCACGCAGCTATCGGCCTCCGGCTTCTGCCTTTATGCTGCACCTATTGTTTTGCGTCACCTTCTCAAGCTGCAGGCGTTATGACTCTTATTCTTGGTATCGACCCCGGTTCTCGAATTACCGGCTATGGCCTGGTACGTGACACCGGGCGCGGTTGTGTCTACGTCGCTTCCGGGTGCATTCGTACCGGCAGTGGTGAATTGCACGAACGTTTGCAGATCGTTTATCGCGGGGTGCGTGAGGTCATAAAGACCTACGGGCCGGTGACGATGGGCATCGAAAAGGTTTTCATGGCGCGCAACGCCGATTCAGCCCTGAAGCTGGGGCAGGCCAGGGGCGCGGCCATCGTGGCGGGTGCCGAGGAGGCGCTGGAAATTGCCGAGTACACTGCCACTCAGGTCAAGCAGGCAGTAGCAGGGACTGGCGGTGCCAATAAAGAGCAGGTGATGATGATGGTCATGCATTTGCTCAAATTGACCCAGAAGCCTCAGATTGACGCCTCCGACGCCCTGGCTATCGCGCTGTGTCATGCGCACACGCGCTCCAGCCTGATTCCTCACGGGTTGAGTACCGCGCGCAGCCGCGGCGGCCGTTTGCGTCTGTGACTGAATCACGAGGACCTGTGTCTTTACGATGACTGTGTTCAATTTCTTCTTCGCGCAAGCGACAGGCAACACGAAAGGATCTGAAACGTGATTGGACGTTTACGCGGCTCTCTCGCCGAAAAACAGCCTCCGCATCTGGTGTTGGATGTTAATGGTGTCGGCTATGAGCTGGAAGTGCCGATGACGACGCTGTATCGGTTGCCGCATGTCGGCGAGACAGTGACATTGCACACCCATTTGGTGGTCCGCGAGGACGCGCATCTGCTGTATGGCTTCTATGAAAAACGCGAGCGCGAGCTGTTCCGTGAATTGATCCGACTGAACGGGGTCGGCCCCAAGCTGGCGCTGGCGTTGATGTCGGGCCTGGAGGTCGATGAGCTGGTGCGTTGCGTTCAGGCGCAGGACACATCGGCGCTGACTCGTATTCCCGGTGTAGGCAAGAAAACCGCCGAGCGTCTGCTGGTCGAGCTCAAGGATCGGTTCAAGGCCTGGGAGTCCTTGCCAGGCACCTTTACGCTGGTTTCCAATGGTCCGAATCAGGCCGAGCCTGTGGCGTCGGCCGAATCCGACGCAGTCAGCGCGCTTATTTCGCTGGGTTACAAGCCGCAGGAGGCGAGCAAGGCTGTCTCCGCCATCAAGGAAAAAGATTTGAGCAGTGCGGATCTGATTCGCCGTGCGTTGAAGGGGATGGGTTAAGTGATAGACGCCGACCGTCTGATAACCGCCGCTGGCGGCCGTGATCGTGATGAACAGATGGACCGTGCGATTCGGCCACTGAGCCTTGCGGACTACATCGGCCAGCCGACCGTACGCGAGCAGATGGAACTGTTCATCCAGGCTGCCCGTGGCCGCAATGAGGCGCTGGATCACACATTGATCTTTGGGCCGCCCGGTCTGGGCAAGACCACGCTGGCCAATATTATCGCTCAGGAAATGGGTGTCTCGATCAAGAGCACCTCCGGGCCGGTGCTCGAGCGGCCCGGTGATCTGGCCGCAATCCTGACCAACCTTGAGCCCAACGATGTGTTGTTCATCGATGAGATCCATCGTTTGTCGCCGATTGTCGAAGAAGTGTTGTATCCGGCAATGGAAGACTTCCAGCTCGACATCATGATCGGTGAGGGTCCCGCCGCGCGCTCTATCAAACTTGATCTGCCACCGTTCACGCTGGTCGGTGCGACTACCCGAGCGGGCATGCTGACCAATCCATTACGCGATCGTTTCGGGATCGTTCAGCGGCTCGAGTTTTATAATATTGCCGACCTGTCGACGATCGTGTCTCGCTCGGCGGGCATTCTGGGACTGGTCATCGAGCCGCAAGGCGCTTTCGAGATCGCCAGGCGCGCCCGTGGTACGCCACGGATCGCCAACCGTTTGTTGCGTCGGGTACGGGATTTCGCCGAGGTGCGCGGCAATGGGCAGATCACCCGGCAGACCGCCGACAAGGCCTTGAACCTGCTGGACGTCGACGAGCATGGCTTCGATCATCAGGACCGGCGTCTGCTGCTGACCATGATCGAGAAGTTCGATGGCGGGCCTGTCGGTGTCGATAGCCTGGCGGCGGCCATCAGCGAGGAGCGTCACACAATTGAGGATGTGCTCGAGCCCTATTTGATCCAGCAAGGCTATATCATGCGCACGCCGCGTGGACGTGTGGTCACCCGTCATGCGTACCTGCATTTCGGGCTGAATATTCCCTCCAGGATGGGGGAGATGCCGGTGGCGGACGATGTGGTCGATGATCCGGCGGATTTATAGCAATGTTTTGCAATTTATTTGCGGTCGGCGTGGTCACATTGCCAGTCCTGCCGCCGATACCGGTAATAAGTGGCAAAACGTTGAAAAACAGTTGCCTGGCCCGATTGGCAACCTGAGGAGTAAGCTCTAGAGTATGCGCGCGCAAAACGGGGTTCAGTCGTTCGCACATCGCTGTCGCGTTTATTACGAGGACACCGATGCTGGCGGCATCGTCTACTACGTCAATTATCTGAAATTCATGGAGCGGGCTCGTACCGAGCGGCTGCGGGAATTGGGCTTTGCCCAGTCCGAACTGGCGCAGGAAAACCTTTTATTTGTCGTGCACTCCAGTGACGCGCGTTATCACAAGCCCGCGCGGCTGGATGACGAGTTGCTTGTCAGTGCAGAAGTAACCGAATTGAACCGTGTCAGCCTGCGCTTTCAACAGCAGATCAGGCGGGCGTCGGATGCAACGTTGCTCTGTGAAGGGCAGTTCCTGGTGGCGTGTGTACGCGCCGATAGTTTTAAACCCCGGGCCATTCCCGAAGCTCTGCGAGCGGCCTTTGCCGACCAGGGCGGCGCGGGCATACATTCAGAGCAGGAGATAAAGCGTGGAAGCTAACGTCGTCGACCATTCCTCCATGTGGAGTTTGGTCAGCAATGCCAGCATTGTTGTTCAGTTGGTAATGCTGATTCTGGTGGCCGCTTCGGTCACTTCGTGGATCGTGATTTTTCAGCGCAGCAATATGCTGCGCGCAGGTCGGCGCGCACTGGATAGCTTTGAAGAGCGTTTCTGGTCGGGTATCGATCTGTCCAAGCTGTACCGTCAGGCGGGCAGCAATCCCGATCCGGACTCTGGCGTAGAGCAGATCTTTCGTGCTGGTTTCAAGGAATTCTCCCGCCTGCGTCAGCAGTCCGGTGTCGATCCCGATGCGGTCATGGAAGGTGTGGCGCGCGCCATGCGTGTAGCTATTTCCCGTGAGGAAGAAAAGCTCGAAGCAGGTCTGCCGTATCTGGCGACCGTGGGCTCCACCAGCCCGTATGTCGGTCTGTTCGGTACTGTCTGGGGGATCATGAACTCCTTCCGCGGTCTGGCAACTGCCCAGCAGGCAACGCTGGCTACCGTGGCACCGGGTATTGCCGAGGCACTGATTGCAACGGCCATCGGCCTGTTCGCAGCCATCCCGGCCGTTATTGCCTACAACCGTTTCGCCGCGCGCAGTGAGACCTTGATCAGCCGTTACTACACGTTCGCTGACGAGTTTCAGGCCATCCTGCACCGTAAAGTGCACACCAGCGAAGAGTGAGCAGGTAATTCCCCATGGCTTTAATCGCTCGAGATCGTCGCAGAAAACGCAAGCCGGTCGCCGAAATGAACGTAGTGCCCTACATCGACGTGATGCTGGTGTTGCTCGTGATTTTCATGGTGACGGCTCCCATGATCAACCAGGGCGTGAAAGTCGACTTGCCCAAGGTCTCCAGCGAGGCTTTGCCGCAAGACAACAACAATCAGGTCCTGACCATTTCGATCAAGGCTGACAAGACCTATTACTGGAACCTTGGCAGCGAAGTCGATACCGACAAACAGATGGACAAGGCAATGACCCTGCCGCAACTGACTGCCGCAGTGACCAAGATCGTCGCTGCCGGTCGTGACGCAGGCAAGCAGACGCAGGTTTTCATTCGTGGTGACAAGACCGTCGATTATGGCTCGGTCATGGGCACGATGGGCGGGCTGCAGAAGGCTGGGGTCGGGAATGTTGGCTTGATTACCGAGGCACCCTGATGCAGCCGATTCGAGAGCCGTCCGCCTCGG
This sequence comes from Pseudomonas amygdali, assembly GCF_002699855.1. Lineage (GTDB taxonomy): Bacteria > Pseudomonadota > Gammaproteobacteria > Pseudomonadales > Pseudomonadaceae > Aquipseudomonas > Aquipseudomonas amygdali. Next base: position 10,232 of record NZ_LKBW01000310.1, read on the forward strand.
AAAGCTACTTCTGGCCCAGTGTCTGGGCCGTGGCATTGCATATTCTGATCTTTGGCATGCTGTTCGTCAGCTTTGCCATGACTCCGGATCTGCCCGAAGCCAAGCCTATCGTTCAGGCAACGCTCTATCAGCTCAAGTCCAAGAGCCAGGCCACTACCCAGACCAACCAGAAGATTGCCGGTGAGGCGAAGAAAACCGCTGCGCGACAAACTGAAGTCGAACAGCTGGAGCAGAAAAAGATCGAGCAGCTCAAACAGGAAGCTGTAAAAGCTGCGGAACAAAAGAAAGAAGAGGCTGCTCAAAAAGCCGAAGAGCAGAAAGCTGCCGACGAAGCCAAAAAGGCCGAACAGAAAGCAGAGGAGGCCAAAAAGGCTGACGATGCCAAGAAAGCCGATGAAGCCAAGAAGGTTGCCGACGCCCAAAAGCTTGAAGAGAAGCAGCAGGCTGATATAGCCAAGAAAAAGGCCGAAGAAGAGGCAAAGAAAAAAGCCGAGGAAGACGCCAAGAAAGCTGCCGCCGAGGAAGCCAAGAAACAGGCTGCTGATGAGGCCAAGAGAAAGGCCGCAGAAGACGCCAAGAAAAAGGCTGCCGAGGACGCGAAGAAAAAAGCTGCTGCAGATTCCGCCAAGAAGGCGCAGGAAGCAGCTCGCAAATCCGCTGAAGACAAGAAGGCGCAGGCACTGGCCGATTTGCTGTCCGATAAACCGGAACGGCAACAGGCTTTGGCTGACGAGCGGGGCGATGAAACGGCTGGCAGTTTCGATGACCTGATTCGTGTCAGGGCTTCCGAAGGCTGGAGTCGTCCACCATCGGCACGTAACAACATGTCGGTAACGTTGCAGATTGGCATGTTGCCGGACGGTACGATTGGTTCAGTATCGATTGCCAAGTCCAGTGGTGACGGGCCGTTCGACAGCTCTGCGGTTGCTGCGGTGAAGAACATTGGACGTTTGACAGAAATGCAGGGTCTGAAGCCGGCTGACTTCGCTCCCTATCGTTCATTCAAGATGACATTCACACCTGGAGATCTAGCCTTGTGATCAACCTTTTTCGAGGACTGCTGGTCGTTCTCTGTTTCGCATCCGCAATGGTGTCGGCAGAAGAAAAGAACATTCTGGTCACCAGCGGCAGTGACCGTGCAGCACCGATTGCTGTTGTGCCATTCGGATGGCAGGGCGGTAACGTACTGCCGGAAGACATGGCGGAAATCGTCAGCAACGATCTGCGCAACTCCGGCTATTACGCGCCGATTCCAAAGCAGAACATGATCAGCTTGCCGACCCAGGCCAGTGAAGTCATTTTCCGTGACTGGAAAGCGCTGGGTGCCCAGTACGTCATGGTCGGCAACATCACGCCTGCCGGCGGACGTCTGCAGATCCAGTACGCTCTGTTTAACGTAGCCACCGAGCAACAGGTTCTCACCGGTAACGTGTCGGGTACCAACGATCAACTGCGGGACATGGCGCATTACATTGCCGACCAGTCGTTCGAGAAGCTCACCGGCATCAAGGGTGCGTTTTCTACCCGCATGCTTTACGTGACGGCCGAACGTTTCTCCGAGAACAATACGCGTTACACCTTGCAGCGTTCGGATTACGACGGTGCTCGGGCAGTAACCCTGCTGCAATCGCGTGAGCCAATCCTGTCGCCACGTTTCGCGCCGGACGGCAAGCGTATTGCCTATGTATCGTTCGAACAGAAGCGCCCGCGCATTTTTGTTCAGCACATCGATACCGGTCGCCGTGAGCAGATCACCAATTTTGAAGGCCTGAATGGCGCGCCTGCATGGTCGCCGGATGGCAGCAAGCTGGCATTCGTTCTGTCCAAGGACGGTAACCCGGAGATCTACGTAATCAATCTGGCTTCGCGCCAATTGAGCCGCGTCACCAACGATTCTTCGATTGATACTGAACCTTTCTTCGGAAAGGACGGGTCTACGCTATACTTCACGTCGGACCGTGGCGGCAAGCCACAGATCTACAAGACAAACATCAATGGCGGCGGTGCCGAACGTGTAACGTTCGTGGGTAACTACAACGCCAACCCGAAATTGTCAGCGGATGAAAAGACGCTGGTAATGATTCACCGGCAGGACGGCTTCACTAATTTCAAGGTGGCAGTGCAGGATTTGGCCCGCGGTAGCGTAAAAATTCTCACAGATAGCAACCTTGATGAGTCGCCTACTGTTGCGCCCAACGGCACCATGGTAATCTACGCCACCCGCCAGCAGGGCCGGGGAGTCTTGATGATCGTGTCCATTAATGGACGCGTAAGGCTCCCGCTTCCTACCGCTCAAGGCGAAGTCAGAGAACCTTCCTGGTCCCCTTACCTGAACTGACGCGGCGCTACACGATTCGCTTAACACACTGGGGTTCATTAGGAGTTTCAAGATGGAAATGCTGAAGTTTGGTAAATTTGCTGCGCTGGCTCTGGCCATGGCTGTAGCTGTAGGTTGCTCTTCCAAAGGCGGCGACAATGCCGGTGCAGGCGGTGCTGTTGACCCTAACGCTGGTTACGGCGCCAACACTGGTGCAGTTGACGGCTCCCTGAGCGAAGAAGCTGCTCTGCGCGCAATCACTACCTTCTACTTCGAATACGACAGTTCGGACCTGAAGCCAGAAGCCATGCGCTCCCTGGACGTGCACGCAAAAGACATGAAAGCTAACGGCGCTCGCGTTGTTCTGGAAGGCAACACCGACGAACGTGGTACTCGCGAGTACAACATGGCACTGGGCGAGCGTCGTGCGAAAGCCGTTCAACGCTACCTGGTTCTGCAAGGTGTTTCCCCAGCTCAGCTGGAACTGGTTTCCTACGGCGAAGAGCGTCCAGTTGCTACCGGCAACGACGAGCAGTCCTGGGCTCAAAACCGTCGCGTCGAACTGCGTAAGTAATTTGACATGCGAACGTGCCGACGTGCTCTAACCGTTTTGGCCCTCGCCCTTCCGCTTTCAGCGTTGGGTGCGGCACCTGTGGTCGATAACAATTCTGGCTCTGGCAGCAGCAGTTATCCGCCAGCGGGTTATGGCACGTCCGGCGCCTATGCCGGGGGAGGGGTCACGGCCCCTGCCTCGGCACAAGGTCAGCTGTTCATGCAATTGCAGCAAATGCAGGACGAAATCGCGCGTTTGCGCGGTGTTGTCGAGGTCCAGCAGAATGATATCCAGCGCATGAAGCAGGAAGCTCTGGAGCGTTATCAGGAACTCGATCAACGCATAGCCAGTGGCGCAGCCGCTCCGGCTACCAATAATTCTCAACCTTCTGGTGGCGCTATCGACGCCAGTGGGACGCCTTCGGCCTCAGCGGCTCAGCAGGCACCGGCAGCAGGCACCGAGCCTCCTGACCCGGCGAAGGAAAAGCTTTATTACGAAGCGGCCTTCGATTTGATCAAGGCAAAGGATTTCGACAAGGCCAGTCAGGCCTTTACCGCTTTCCTGCGCAAATACCCGAACAGCTCGTACGCGGGCAACGCCCAATACTGGCTGGGTGAAGTGAATCTGGCCAAAGGTGACCTTCAGGGTGCCGGTCAGGCGTTCGCCAAGGTCAGTCAGCAGTATCCGAAGCATGCCAAGGTGCCTGACTCGCTGTACAAGCTGGCTGACGTCGAGCGTCGTCTCGGTCACACCGATAAGGTCAAAGGCATATTGCAGCAAGTAGTCGCCCAGTATCCGGGCACCTCAGCTGCACAATTGGCGCAACGAGATCTTCAGCGTCTTTGATGTTCTGACCCCGCTGATCAAGAAAGCCGCGCTAGTCGCGGCTTTTTTCGTTAGAATCTCGCACCCGAAATTCCGGTACACCCTACGCTTTTCCGGATTCTGCGATTGCAGGGTCCTTTGAAGTGCCTGACGGAGGCGGACGGCCTGTTTAGCTGTTACGCCGGTGGCTGATATGCAAGACACATTACGCATCACCGAAATCTTTCACTCGTTGCAGGGTGAAACCCGTACGGCTGGCCTGCCTACCGTATTCGTCCGCCTCACCGGCTGCCCATTGCGCTGTCAGTATTGCGACAGTGCCTACGCATTCAGCGGTGGGACCATCCAGACGCTGGATGACATCGTTGGGCAAGTGGCGGCCTATCGTCCTCGCTATGTCTGTGTGACCGGCGGTGAGCCGCTCGCTCAGCCCAATGCCATTCCGTTGCTCAAGCGTCTTTGTGATGCTGGCTATGAGGTCTCACTGGAGACCAGCGGCGCGCTGGATATCTCGGCAGTCGATCCTCGTGTAAGTCGCGTTGTGGACCTCAAGACCCCTGGGTCAAAGGAAGTCTCGCGTAACCGTTACGAGAACATCGAGCTGCTGTCGAGAAATGACCAGGTAAAATTCGTGATTTGCTCGCGCGAAGATTATGACTGGGCCGTCTCCAAGCTGATTCAGTACGGTCTTGAGCGCCGTGCGGGCGAAGTCCTGTTCTCTGCCAGTCACCACGAGCTTAAAGGTCGTGATCTGGCGGACTGGATCGTTGCCGACAATCTGCCGGTACGGTTGCAGATGCAGTTGCATAAAATTCTTTGGGATGACGAGCCGGGGCGCTGACATGAGTGAATTGACCAATACCGAAAAAAGAGCCGTGATCCTGCTGTCCGGTGGGCTGGATTCTGCAACCGTCGTCGCCATGGCCCGCGCAGAAGGCTACGCCTGCTACACCATGAGCTTCGACTACGGCCAGCGTCATCGCGCCGAACTGGATGCCGCAGCGCGCGTTGCCCGCGATCTGGGTGCAGTCGAGCACAAGGTCATTGGCCTGAACCTCAACGGCATTGGCGGCTCGGCATTGACCGATAGCTCCATCGCCGTGCCGGAGTCGCCCTCTGAAGGCATTCCGATAACTTACGTACCGGCACGCAACACGGTGTTCCTATCGCTGGCGCTGGGCTGGGCGGAGGTGCTGGGTGCACGGGATATCTTCATCGGCGTCAATGCCGTGGACTATTCAGGCTATCCCGACTGCCGTCCCGAGTTTGTCGAGTCGTTCGAGCGCATGGCCAACCTTGCGACCAAGGCTGGTGTGGAAGGGCAGGGGTTCACAATCAGAGCGCCGCTGCAGAACCTGAGCAAGTCGGACATCGTCAAGGCAGGCGCTGCTTTGGGGGTCGATTACTCACTGACGGTTTCCTGCTATCAGGCTGATGACCAGGGCCGAGCCTGTGGCAAATGCGACAGCTGTCGCCTGCGCGCCGAGGGCTTCACAGCCGCCGGCATGGCAGACCCGACACGTTATTTTTAAAGTTTTTTGAAAAAGGTGTTGAATTACTGATAAAAATCAGTAATATACGCGCCACACAACAGAGGGTCGTTAGCTCAGTTGGTAGAGCAGTTGGCTTTTAACCAATTGGTCGTAGGTTCGAATCCCACACGACCCACCATTTCGAAAATCTGGAAGGCCCATGAAAATGCGGATTTCCAGGTTTTTTTTTGCCTGTCTTTTATTCAGGTACCCAGATCAGCACGCGCCGGAATGACCCGCCATCCCGTGCCCTTAAGCTGGCAGCCATCTGCGGGGAACTCCAAGCCCCCGCAGCGCTGTCCGACAACAAACGTCCGTTAAAACGGAGCCCAAGGCACCACTGATTTCATCGGCACAAACGCTGCCGTGCAATCGACCGGGGCACCGTCACCTGGACTGCCGGACACCGTGACGTCGTCTTTTATCGAAGGCACCAGTTTGTTGAAGAAGCTTACCGGCCCTGGGCCAATTGTGAAGTGGGTGGCGGTAAGCGCTGTGAAGGCTGGTTGAGTGCCGTCAAAGACAACGTTATCCAGCTTGATCAGAATCGGCCGTTTCTGGCCATTGTCACTGTAGCCGGCGAAGGTCATTTTGCCGCCACCGAATCGCGGACTGTTCAGGTAGTGGAAGCCCTTCACTGTGATGTCGCTGAGATCAGGGTACGAGGTTCCGCTGGCACTGCCGTAGTTGGTGTCGAACACCAGCGGGAATTTGACGTTGCGCATGCACACGTTTTCGTAACGGATACCGTCTACCTTTCCACCGTTCTTGGCACTCGTCTTTATTCTCAGTCCGATGCCGTCCTGGCTGTCTCTACCATCTGCCGCCAAATCCACAACGCTGACATTGTGTACGCCACCGTTGGTTTCACTGCCGATGGACAGGCCGTGGCCATAATAAAAATGATTGTGCGCGAACATCAGGTCCCGACTGCCGGAGATTCGGCTGGACTTTATCGCTACGTTGTCATCACCTGTGCTGATGTAGGAATAGGCCAGCAATACTTTGTTCGATTGACCGGGGTCGAAGCCGTCGGTGTTCTTCACGGTTTCCGGGGTAAAGCAGGTCCCAGGGGTCTTCTGGTCGGGCGTCGAGCCGCTTGGGCAGTGGTAGCCCTCTACGCTGTAGACCCGGCTTGGATTCAGAATCTTGATCCCCCATACAGTCACCCCGGTCACGCCGTCAGTCACAATGTTGAAGTCCGGAGCGTTTTGCAGCGTCAGCCCCTGGATAACGAAGTCCGTTCCGCCACTGACCTGTATAAGGCGCGGCTTTTGTTGATAAACGTTGGACAAGGTCTTCTGATAAACAAGGTCCCACCAGCTGCGCAGATTGGCATTCGCCCCGGCGGTAAGCAGACTGCCGCCGCGACCATTGATAACGCCTTTGCCTATGACGCCGCTGGAGTGGGTGTTTTTGGCCGAAATCAGTGAACTGCAGGCATCCTGATTGGCAACTGTAGTGACGCCGCAAGTGCCTTTGCCGTTGTCGTAGTCCTTGGGGTTACGTGACGCAAACAACGTTACGCCCTCGTCTATCCAGAGCGTGACGCCGGATTTCAATTGCAGCGGCCCGCTGAGGAATGCCGAGTTGTCGCCGTCACCTTTTACAAGCTTTACGGCTTGTCCGGCAGCACACCCATTGATTGCATTCTGGATATTCTCCTGGTCAGGCCTGGAGTCGAGCGCCGAACCGTCAGCGCTGTCCAGCGAGCCGTCTCTGGGAGTCAGGTGCGCTTGAAGTTGCTTACAGACTGGTGGGCTGGTTGGCTCGCTTATAGTGCCCCATGGCGTCACCACGGCTGCCTCACTGGCCGCCTGCGCGGGCAGTATGAGGGTCAGTGACATAGCCGCGGAAGCGGCCATCCAGGAGGTCTGCCGAAAAGTGTGCATGGCGAAGTGTAGGGGACCTGGCATCTATGAGACCTGTGATAGTGAGTAACCATGTTGGGTCGACTAAGATATTTTAGAGATGTGTCAAATAGAAAGTCGCTACAAATTATTTCTTTGTCATGTTTCGCTATTTAATGGATCTCTAGACGGTTTCAAGAACGATTCTCATCGGCTATGGGCAAGCCAGAAACTTCTGGTAAATCGGTTTTTTGGCGTTAGAATCGGCGCGCCTTCAGAAGTCGGGCCGATATTTACTGAATATCAGCCATATGCTTGATTGCACATGGCGCAGCCTTTGTCAGGCGATGTATGCGTAAAGCTGGAGGGCCTTGGTTGATAAGGGTTTCCGGCTTTTTTATTGCCTGTATTTCGGGTGTAAACTTGCCTTTCGCGCTCTAGCGCCTTCAGGTCCCGCGAACATGACACAGATCTCCGAACGTTTCCTGGTGCAGGCTCATCTCGATGCGAAGCAGCCCAAGGCGCTGAGCCCGGCAGAGCAGGCGCGTTACCGAGCCGACATTGCTGCCGAACTCAAGAAGCAGGATGCCGTGCTGGTCGCTCACTATTATTGCGACCCGGTCATTCAGGCCCTGGCCGAGGAAACCGGCGGTTGCGTGGCCGACTCTCTGGAAATGGCCCGCTTCAGCAATAACCACGCTGCCAGTACTGTATTGGTCGCAGGCGTGCGTTTCATGGGCGAAACCGCGAAGATTCTCAACCCGGAAAAACGCGTGTTCATGCCAACGCTCGAAGCCACCTGTTCGCTTGACGTAGGGTGCCCGGTCGATGAGTTTTCCGCGTTCTGCGATCAGCACCCGGAGCGTACCGTGGTGGTGTATGCCAACACCTCTGCAGCGGTCAAAGCCCGTGCGGACTGGGTAGTGACCTCTGGCTGCGCGCTGGAGATCGTCGAAAGCCTGATGGACAACGGCGAGAAAATCATCTGGGCTCCAGACAAGCATCTGGGCCGCTATATCCAGCGTGAAACCGGTGCCGATATGTTGCTGTGGGACGGTGCCTGCATTGTCCACGAAGAATTCAAATCCAAGCAGCTTGAAGACATGAAAGCCTTGTATCCCGAGGCTGCGATTCTGGTTCACCCGGAATCGCCGGAAGCAGTGATCGAGCTGGCTGACGTTGTCGGCTCCACCAGTCAGATGATTGCCGCCGCGCAGCGCTTGCCCAACAAGACGTTCATTGTGGCCACCGACCGGGGCATCTTTTACAAGATGCAGCAGTTGTGCCCGGACAAGATCTTCATCGAGGCGCCTACGGCCGGTAACGGCGCTGCATGCCGAAGCTGTGCACATTGCCCGTGGATGGCGATGAATACGCTTGAGCGCACCTTGCAGTGCCTGCGCGAGGGTAGCAATGAGATATTCGTTGACCCGGCGCTGATCCCCAACGCCGTACGCCCGTTGCAGCGCATGCTGGACTTCACCCAAGCGGCGCGCTTGCGACAAGCGGGCAATGCCTGACAGCCGTAATGAAAAAGCCCGACGCTTGCGTCGGGCTTTCTCATTCGGACATCAGTTCATCATGTCCTTGACCATCCGCTCTTGTTCAATCAGATCCTTTTGCCGTGCATCAATGCGTGACGCCAACTGGAAGTTGTTGGCCGCACGGCGTTTGGCAAAGTCCAGTTGCTGGATTGCCTGACGGAAATCGCCGACCAGTGCGAAATATTCGGCGCGCGCCTGATGCAGGCCGATGGTGTTGCCGTTCAGGCCACGGGTTTCCGCCACGACGTACCAGATGTCGGGATCATCCGGGCGGGTCTTGAGCAGCGCTTCAAGGCTTTTTTCGGCTTCGGCGGTGCGGTTCTGCTTGAGCAGCACGTCAATACGCACATCATTGAGCGGGTAGCTGCCAGGGTACAGCGTCAGCATGCGATCGACCCGTTGCTGGGCATCGGCCAAGCGGTTATTGGTGATGTCCAGGTCGATCTGCGTCAGATTATAGGTGATGTCGTTTGGCGCTTTTTCGATTAATGGCTTGAGGGTTTCTCTGGCTTCGTTCAGTTGCCCACCCTTGATCTGTGCGATGGCCAGACCATAGCGAGCTGGATCGGATTTCGGGTTTTCAACCAGTTGCGCACGAAAGCGCTTGGCGGCGATACCAGGTGTTTCTTCGTATATCAACGCAACGCGGGCGCGCATCAGTTGATACAGCAGGCTGTCTTCCTTGCCGCCAGGCTTGGCCTGCTCGGCGCGGTTGCGTGTGTCAGCGATCCGCGATTCGCTCACCGGGTGAGTCAGTAGAAACTCCGGTGGCCTTGCATCAAACCGATACTGACGCATTAAACGCTCGAACATGGTGGGCATGTTGCGCGGGTCATAACCGGCCTTCTCCAGATTGAGAATGCCGATACGGTCGGCCTCCTGCTCGTTCTGGCGCGAAAAGCGACGTTGCTCCTGGATTGCAGCCGCCTGTGAGCCGGCGATGGTTGCGATACCGGCATCACCGGCACCTGCGGCAGCCATGACAATACCCGCCAGCATCGCGGCCATTACCGGCACCTGCATACGCTGCTGGGCCTCCATGCTTCTGGCGAAGTGGCGTTGCGACAAGTGAGCCAGCTCGTGGGCCAGTACCGACGCGTATTCGCCCTCGGTCTGGGCGTTGAGGAACAGGCCGCCGTTGACACCGATGATCCCGCCGGGTGCGGCAAAGGCGTTGAGTTGCGGGCTGTTGATCAGGATGAATTCAAGACGCCGGTCCTGAACCTGGCTGGTCTCGGCCAGGCGGTACACCGAGGTCTCGACGTAGTCCTTGAGTTGCGGGTCTGACAGCTGCGCCACCTGGCCGCGCAGCAACCCCAGCCACGCACGGCCCAGACGGTGCTCCTGTTCGGGAGAGACAATCGAGGAGCTGGCGTCGCCAAGTGAAGGCAGGTCATCAGCCATGCCATGCGTAGCGAACAGGCAAGCGAGGGTGAGCAGTGTAGGACGCAAAAAATTCATGCACGAAGCTCTGGTCAGAAGAACCTGTACTGTAGCTGGCTCAATGGCGTGCTGACCAGAGTGAGGTATTCTTGCCGCCTTATCCGCCATGCCTTTTCGGACATGGTTTGTAATTCGATGTGTCCGCCTGGAGAGAAACGATGTCTGACGCTGTAGTGCGCCCCGAGGTGTGCGACGCCGAACTGGATGCAAGTGGCCTCAACTGTCCGCTGCCTCTGCTGAAAGCCAAGATGGAACTCAATCGTCTGGCCAGCGGCGCGGTGCTGAAGGTGATCGCGACTGACGCCGGGTCACAGCGGGATTTTCGAACCTTTGCCAGACTTTCCGGGCATGAGTTGCTGCATGAAGAGGTCGACGCTGGCACTTATCTTTACTGGCTACGCAAGGCTTGAACCGCCACCGCCGTTTTTTTGAAAAGGATGTTTGATGTTCAATGTGCTTCGCAATTGGGTGCAACGCTACTTCTCCGATGAGGAGGCGGTGGTACTGGCGGTCTTGCTGTTTCTGGCGTTTACCCTTGTCCTGACCCTGGGCGGAATGCTCGCGCCGGTCATTGCGGGGTTGGTGCTGGCCTTCCTGATGCACGGGTTGGTCAGTGTTCTGGAGCGCCTGCGCCTGCCTGAAATGGCCGCAGTCGGCTTGGTCTTCACGCTGTTCATCGGTGTGCTGCTGCTGTTCCTGCTGGTGCTGGTACCACTGCTCTGGCACCAGTTGATCACGCTGTTCAACGAAGCACCGGGCATGCTTGCCAAGTGGCAGTCTGTACTGCTGTTGCTGCCCGAACGTTACCCGCATCTGGTTTCCGACGAGCAAGTGTTGCTGGCGATCGAAGTCGCCCGTGGTGAAGTGGGCAAGATCGGTCAGTTGGCGCTGACCTTCTCGATCTCCAGCCTGCCATTGCTGGTCAACCTGATGATCTACCTGGTGCTGGTGCCGATTCTGGTGTTCTTCTTTCTGAAGGATCGGCACATGATCGGCCGCTGGGCGCGCGGCTATCTGCCTCGCGAGCGTGCGTTGATCAACCGGGTGGCGGATGAGATGAAGCGTCAGATTGCCAATTATATTCGCGGCAAGGTCATCGAGATTTTCATCTGTGGTGGCGTGACCTACATCGCGTTCGCCGCGCTCGGGCTCAACTACGCAGCGCTGCTGGCGATGCTGGTCGGCATATCTGTGGTCGTGCCTTACGTTGGCGCGGTGGTGGTCACAGTGCCGGTGGCGTTGATCGGATTGTTCCAGTGGGGCTGGGGTGATCAGTTCATCTACCTGATGATTGCCCACGGCATCATTCAGGCGCTGGATGGCAATGTTCTGGTGCCGTTGCTGTTTTCCGAGGCCGTCAACCTGCACCCGGTTGCAATCATTTGCGCCGTGCTGCTGTTTGGCGGGCTGTGGGGATTCTGGGGGATCTTCTTTGCGATTCCGCTGGCCACGTTGTTCAAGGCCGTCCTCGATGCCTGGCCGCGTAATGAACCCACTGTGGCACCACTGCTTTAAGCAGCAAGTCTGGATCGTTGCGGCACCTTGCGTGCCGCAACGCTTATCGGAATATCAGCCTTTGTTCAGGGCCTCGGCCTGCGCCAGTACTTCAGCCACATGGCCCGGCACTTTAACGCCGCGCCATTCCTGGCGCAGTACGCCTTCCTTGTCGATCAGGAAGGTGCTGCGGTCAACGCCCAGGTATTCCTTGCCATACAGCTTCTTGAGCTTGATGACGTCGAACAGCTGGCAGACGGCTTCGTCCTTGTCCGAAATCAGCTCGAACGGGAAAGACTGCTTGGCCTTGAAGTTTTCATGGGTTTTCAGGCTGTCTCGTGAAACACCGAGCACAACCGTATTGGCCGCCTGAAACTGCGCGATATGGTCACGAAAGTCCTGACCCTGCGTGGTGCAGCCGGGCGTGTTGTCTTTCGGGTAAAAATAAATCACGACCTGCTGACCCTTGAGCGCGGACAGCTCTACGGTCTGTCCGCTGGTCGCGGGTGCCTGAAAGTCGGGAACCGGTTGATCTACTGTGACGGTCATGGGAACTCCTTACATTGGGGCTTGTGGGCGCCAGGGTTCGATCAGTGCGTCGAGATTCAGCGCGTCGGCAAAATCGAGGAATTGATCGCGCAGCCAGCTGATCTGGGTCCCGGCAGGCAGTGTCACCGTGAATGTGGCATTAAGCATGGTGCCACCGGTCTGCGGAGCCTGATATGTGTCACAGATCAGATTTTCCAGCTCGACGTTGTGGTCAATGAAGAACTGGCACAGCTCATTGATGATGTCCGGGCGGTACGCCGAGCTGACGTAAGCCACGTAGGGCAGGGCTTCCGGGCGGTTCTCCAGGGTAGCGCTGCGTACCACGCTGGTGGTGAACGCATGCTTCTTGGAGAGGCTCGACAGGCTGGTTTCGAGGCGCGCCAGAGCGTCCCAACTGCCTGACACCTGAAGAATCAGCGCACTGCACTCACCGTGGCGAGTAAGGCGCGAGGTGACTACCGAGCAGCGGTTTTCATGGCTGGCACGGCACAGGACGTTGGTCAGCTCCATGGGGTTTGCGCCAAGGGCACTGATGACAAGGAATTGTTCGCGAACTGTGGGGGTGGACGACATGCAGCATTCCTAGACGATGAGCGGTCGTTACTTTTTCGGACTTGCGGGGCTGTTTCGACAATCGATGGCGCGAGATACCTTCCCGGGTCCCGGAGCGCCTGCCTTGCATGGAAGTACCATGACGGGCTGGAGTGCACTGGGGCAGGGCTTCTGGCGACAAATTCGACCGATTGAGCGAGGTGCGCAGGTGACCAGTACCGATCAAAGGACGAAGGGTAGCGAAAACCATCGCTCAGGGGAATGCTCAGAGCGCGGTACTTCGCTTGTACAAGGCTGATAGCGCCAGTACCATTACGGCTCTCTTTTTCCGGCAGGAGCGGTTGCATGATTGCGGGCAGTATGGTGGCAATGGTCACACCAATGGATGCACAAGGTCGTCTGGACTGGGACAGCCTGAGCAAACTGGTTGACTTCCACTTGCAAGAGGGCACCAACGCCATTGTTGCCGTCGGCACCACCGGTGAATCGGCGACGCTGGATGTGAGCGAACACATCGAGGTGATCCGCCGTGTGGTTGCCCAGGTTGCAGGACGTATTCCGGTCATCGCCGGTACAGGCGCCAATTCGACGCGCGAAGCCGTCGAGCTGACCACCAACGCCAAGACCGCTGGCGCCGATGCGTGCCTGCTGGTAACGCCTTATTACAACAAGCCGACGCAAGAAGGCCTGTTTCAGCATTTCAGCCACATCGCTAACGCCGTAGACATCCCGCAGATCCTCTACAACGTGCCGGGCCGTACGGCTTGCGACATGCTGCCAGAGACTGTTGCGCGTCTGTCTGCGGTAAAAAACATCATCGGCATCAAGGAAGCCACCGGCAACCTGCAGCGCGCCAAGGACATTCTGGCCAGCGTCAGCAGTGATTTTCTGGTGTACTCCGGTGACGACGCTACGGCAGTCGAATTGATGCTGCTGGGCGGCAAGGGCAATATTTCCGTCACTGCCAACGTTGCACCGCGCCTCATGAGCGATCTGTGCGCAGCGGCCATGCGTGGCGATGCCGAGACGGCGCGGGCGATTCACGAAAAGCTCATGCCGCTCAACAACACCCTGTTTATCGAATCCAACCCTATCCCCGTGAAGTGGGCCTTGCATGAAATGGGTAAGATGCCAGCCGGTATCCGTCTGCCGCTTACCTGGCTCAGCGAAGCCTGTCACGAACCGCTGCGTCAGGCCCTGCGCCAGTCCGGCGTCCTGGTTTAATTGAGGAAGTATCACGCAATGAAGCGATTGGCCGGACTTTCCGCACTTGCTCTTATTATCTCCAGCACCAGCGGTTGCGGTTGGCTCTGGGGCGAAGATGGTTACTTCCGTGATCGCGGTAGCGATTACCTCCAGGCTACCCAGACCCCACCCATGCAGGTGCCTGCCGATGTGTCCGGCGTCAAGCGCCTCGACCCGTTGCTGCCGATCCCGCGCAATGTGGCTGACAGCACCCAGAAAGAAGGCGAATACACGGTTCCTCGTCCTCTGCCACTGGGCACGACTTCCGAGTCGAGCGATTTCAGCCTGCAGAAAAGCGGCGATGCGCGCTGGATTCTGGCTCAGCGTCAGCCAGCCGAAGTCTGGCCGGTGGCTCATCAATACTTTGAAGACAATGGTTTCCGTATCGCTGAAGAGCGCCCGCAGACTGGCGAATTCAGCTCCTCGTGGCAGCGTCTTGATGAACTGTCCGCTTCGGTTGCCAAGCGCCTGAGCGCCGCTGGCGTTTCAGCCGACGCTGAAACCCGCGTGCGGGTTCGTATCGAGCCGGGCGTGCAGCGCAATACCAGTGAAGTCTATGTGGTGAGCGTCGAGCGTCCTGCCGGCAGCACTGCCGATGTGGCCTTCCCGACCCGTACCACCAACCTGGGGCTTGATGCCGCACTGACCGACGATCTGCTGGCCAGCATGGGTCGCAACGCCGAGAAGGGCGGTTCTATTTCCCTGTTGGCGGCACGTGACTACTACACCCCGAGCCGTGTTGCCTTGAGCGAAGACGGTAGCGGCAACCCGGTATTGAACCTCGGTGCCGATCTCGACCGTGCGTGGTCGAGTGTCGGCCGCGCGCTGGATCAGGGTGACTGGCGCGTCGAGGACATCAACCGCAGCCTGGGTCTGTACTACATCAACCTGGCCGAAAAGGCCAAAATGCCTGAAAACGAGCCTGGTTTCTTCGGTCGCCTGTTTGGCAGCAAGTCGAGCAAGGAAGAGATCGATGCCCGTGCCGAGCGTTATCAGGTTCGCCTGAGCAAGGTGGGTGACAACGTTCAAGTGACCGTCGAGAAGAACATCAACACCGTTGCGCCTGCGGATATCGCGCGTCGGGTGTTGAGCGTTATTCAAGACAACCTGGGTTAAGTGCGTTTCGCGGTTCTCGGCAGCGGCAGTCGTGGCAACGGCACGCTGGTCGCAAGCAACGATACATACGTACTGGTCGATTGCGGTTTCTCCCTGCGGGAAACCGAGCGGCGCCTGGCGCGTCTGGGCGTCGCTGCAAACCAGTTGAGTGCGATTCTGGTAACCCACGAGCATGCCGATCATGTGCATGGCGTGGGTTTGCTGTCGCGGCGCTACAATGTACCGGTCTACCTCAGCAGCGGTACCTTGCGCGGTATGCGAAAACCGGTTGAAGTTGCCGGTTTGCTGGCGGGCGGGGAGAGCTTGCAGGTGGGCGCATTGGGCATCGATGTAGTGTCTGTCGCTCATGATGCGCTTGAACCGACGCAGTTTGTCTTCAATGACGGCAAGCGCCGCTTCGGTCTGCTGACCGACCTGGGCTCTTACTGCTCCAACGTATTGCAGCGTTATCAAGGCCTGGATGCCTTGATGATCGAGGCCAATCACTGTCGCGACATGCTTGCCCGAGGCCAGTATCCGGTCTTTCTCAAGCAGCGCGTTGGCTGTGAAACAGGTCATTTGAACAATCATCAGGCCGCCAGCCTGGTGAGCGAGCTGGGATGGCAGGACCTTCAGCACCTGGTGCTGGCGCATCTGAGCAGCAAGAACAACCTGCCGCATCTGGCCCGGCAATGTTTTGTCGACACCCTTGGGTGCGACCCGGACTGGCTGCAACTGGCCGATCAAGATTCAGGGCTCGACTGGCGACATATCGCCTAGCCCAACTACTTAGCAAGCGGAGCCCATCATGGAAAAACGTGAAGAACTCTACCGCGGCAAAGCCAAATCGGTTTACAAGACCGACGACGCTGACCGCTTGATCCTGCTGTTCCGTAACGACACTTCGGCGTTCGACGGCAAGCGCATCGAACAACTGGACCGTAAAGGCATGGTGAACAACAAGTTCAACGCCTTCATCATGCAAAAGCTTGAAGAAGCGGGCGTTCCGACCCAATTCGACAAGCTGCTGGGCGACAATGAGTGCCTGGTCAAGAAGCTCGACATGATCCCGGTCGAATGCGTCGTGCGTAACTACGCTGCCGGCAGCCTGGTCAAACGTCTGGGCATCGAAGAGGGTACCAGGCTCAATCCTTACACCTTCGAACTGTTCCTCAAGGACGACGCCAAGGGCGACCCGTTCATCAACGAATCCCACGTTGTGGCATTCGGCTGGGGCACTGCCGAGCAACTGGTTCGCATGAAAGAGTTGTCGATCAAGGTCAATGAAGTCCTGACCAAACTGTTCGACGACGCTGGCCTGCTGCTGGTCGACTTCAAACTCGAATTCGGCGTATTCCACGGTGAAATCGTCCTCGGCGACGAATTCAGCCCGGACGGCTGCCGCCTCTGGGACAAGGACACTCGCAAGAAAATGGACAAGGACCGCTTCCGCCAGGGTCTGGGCGATGTCATCGAAGCTTACGAAGAAGTCGCAAACCGTCTGGGCGTGCCGCTGTAAGCGGAAAAAACACGCAAGCGCTTGATATCACGAAAAAAAACAGCAGAAGGGCTTCGCCTTCTGCGTTGATGCTGTTATGATGCGCGCCGTTGGAGAGATGCCAGAGTGGCCGAATGGGACGGATTCGAAATCCGTTGTACCTTCACCGGTACCTAGGGTTCGAATCCCTATCTCTCCGCCATTATTTGAAAAGCCCCGTGAATATTTGATTCACGGGGTTTTTTGTTTTCAGGCTGTACTACCTCCCTCGTTCCCAGATTTTTCCCTTCCCCGACTCCGTTTTTTCCGCAGTCGAAGATAGCTGGCCGGTCAGAACTAGCTGAATTGATCCGGGATTTTTGAAGTGTTCAGGCGCTCGTTCCGTTCATGCAGCACGCGGACGATGAACACGACCTGGCTGCGAACCACATAGCTCACTAAGAAGGGGTAGCGAGTAAGTACCAGCTCGCGTACGTCCGGGGCTTGGGAAGGGCGTCCCATACCTGTAAACGTTGCGAGCTGCTCAATGGATTCCAGAATGTTGCTGACGACTTCGTCAGCTCTCTGATGGCCCATCAGTCCCGCATAATGCTCATGAATCGCTTCCAGATCGCTATCGGCTTTTTCACTTAACTCGATTTGCGGCACGTGCTACCCACTTGGCTTTAACCGTTTCCAGATTGATCGTCTTTCCTGCATCAATGTCGGCTAAGCCTTCGTCAATGGCTTTCAGGTGCCAGGCTTCTGCTTCGACATAGCGAGACAAAGCACGTTTCAGGTGGTACTGACGATCACGGTCCGTGGCAAGCGCTAGCTGGTCGAGCATTTCGACCAAGCCTTCTTCGACACGGAATGACAAAACAGGCGATGCCATATTGGCCTCCACGGGTGGTGATTGTAAACAGTGTATACAGAATCCTGAAAAGTATACTTGAGGCTTTGATTGCGCAACAAATTTGTGTGCTTTTCGCCGAGTTGCTATTCACTTTTTGGAAATCGACAGCAACCCCGAACGCTTGAGCGAAGTCGGGACGATGCCGCCCCATCACCACTCCCAAACTATTCACCCCTCCCGGTTTCCCCTTTAGCCCTTTCTGATCTATACCTTGGGTTCAACGTTTTGTGAGGCGAGGAGCTATCAGATGTCGGACGTAGATCAGGTACAAAAGTCGCAACCCTCTCCCAGTCAGAGCCATGATGATGTGATTGCCCAGTTCAAGTGGCAGGGCAAGCAGATCGACTGGTTGCTGCAATGGCTGGTCAAGTTTGTCGCGAACACCAAGGTGGAGCTGGGCGTGACGCTGTCGGTGGGCGGGAATCTGGTTTCCGGGCACCTGATTTCTCACGACACCTATTTTGAGCAGTTGGCCGACGATATTTCGGCGCCGTTCAGTTCGTTTGCCAATGGCACTGACGCGACGATGAAAGAAATGATTCTGTCCTTCAAGCCGGGAGAGTCTTCCGAAGACACGCCAGCATTCCATTTCATTCACCTGAAGGATTGCCGGACCTATTCCACTGACGGTAATCCGATTTGCGACGCAGGTGTGTTGTGGCGCGGCAGGATCTCGGCGGTGGACGGCTTCACCATCGGGCTCATCGCTGAAAAACCAGGCGTGTCCTGACCTTTTCAGGCCCCGGCTTTCGTCGGGGCGTTCTCATCCATTCTGATGACGGTCTCCAGCGTGCTATGTGCACCCGCTGGTCAGGAAGGCTGCGCCGGTAGTAGCGTCACTTAGCCATTCTTTGCGCGACAAAATGTCGCAATGGGCCTTTAGCCGGGTAATATGTTCGCCCTGACCTTACACGCCGAATGGTTTTCGGCATGGCCTGATAGAGAACTGGCGACAAGAAAAAATAACAAGAAACGAGCCAGGCTGCCCGCCTCGGTCGACGTAAAGAATTAATGAGTAGACGAAAAAGGCGATTAGAGAAAATGACCAAAACTTCGCGACCTTTGTATATTTCCTATGCAGGACCCTCACTGCTGGAAATGCCCCTGCTGAACAAAGGCAGTGCCTTCACCCCGCAAGAGCGGGTCGAATTCAATCTGATCGGGCTCCTGCCGCAGAACGTAGAGACTATCGAAGAGCAAGTCACCCGGGTCTACAGCCAGTACAAGCAGTGCGCGAGCGATCTGGACAAGCATATTTACCTGCGTTCGATCCAGGACAACAACGAAACCCTGTTCTTCCGCCTGCTGGACTCGCATCTGGACGAGATGCTGCCGATTATCTACACCCCGACGGTGGGCCAGGCGTGTCAGGAATTCTCCAAGATCTACCGCACGCACCGTGGCCTGTTCATTTCCTACCCCGAGCGTGACCGCATCGATGACATTCTGCGCAGCGCCACCAAAGACCGGATCAAAATCATTGTCGTGACCGACAGCGAGCGAATTCTCGGTCTGGGCGACCAGGGTATCGGTGGCATGGGCATTCCGATTGGCAAACTGTCGCTGTACACCGCCTGTGGCGGAATCAGCCCTGCCTACACGCTGCCGATAGTGCTGGATGTGGGCACCAACAACCGTGAGCTGCTGGATGACCCGATTTACATGGGCTGGCGTCACGAGCGGGTATCAGGCAAGGAATACGAAGACTTTATCGCGCTGTTCATCGACGCGGTGCAGCGTCGCTGGCCCGACGTGTTATTGCAGTTCGAAGATTTTGCCCAGTCCAACGCCATGCCGTTGCTAGAGAAGTATCGGGATGAGCTGTGCTGCTTCAACGATGACATTCAGGGCACTGCGTCGGTTGCCGTGGGTACATTGCTGGCGGCCTGCAAGGCCAAGAATGAAACCCTTGGCCAGCAGAAAGTGGTGTTTGTCGGTGCCGGTTCGGCGGGCTGCGGGATCGCCGAGCACATCATCGCAGCGATGCGCATCGAAGGCCTGAGTGAAAGCGAAGCGCGCAAACGTATCTTCATGGTTGATCGCTTCGGCCTGCTGACCGAAAGCATGGATAACCTGCTCGATTTCCAGAAGCGCCTGGCGCAAAAGACCGCCGATGTGTCTGGCTGGACTGCTGGCACAGAAGCCTTCCCGCAGTTGCTCGACGTGGTGACGAACGCCGGGGCCACGGTGTTGATCGGCGTGTCCGGGCAGCGTGGTCTGTTCACCGAGCAAGTGATTCGCGAACTGCACAAACATTGCGCCAAACCACTGGTAATGCCGCTATCCAACCCGACTTCCAAGGTAGAAGCCACGCCGGAAGAAATCCTGCGCTGGACGGATGGCAATGCGCTGGTTGCTACCGGCAGTCCGTTCGCGCCGGTGGAGATCAACGGTCGCACCGTGCACATCGCTCAGTGCAACAACTCCTATATCTTTCCGGGCATCGGCCTCGGCGTGGTGGCTTGCAAGGCGTCGCGCATCACCGACCGTATGCTGATGGCGGCATCCAATGCGCTGGCCGAGTGTTCGCCGATGGTCACGGGGCAGGGCGATGCGGTGTTGCCGCCACTCAAGGAAATTCAGCAAGTGAGTCGTAAAATTGCGCTGGCTGTTGCCAAAGAGGCCCAGGCTGAAGGCTTGGCACTGGAAACTTCCGAAGAGGCACTGCTTGAAGCCATCGAGCGTAATTTCTGGCTGCCGGGCTATCGTGCCTATCGCCGTCGTTCGGTCTGATCGAGCGTTTCCAGAGTGACAGCGTCTGCGCTTGCTTGCTTGCTTGCTTGCTTGCGCAGACGCTTTGTTGGCGGAGTAAGTGCACGTTTATGGGCGCGTATTGCTTCACGGTGAAATAAGCTTCATTCAACCCAATCCTCTCACCGTTTTCACATAAAATTGATGAAGCGCTGCCTACAGTGCGCGCCATCGGGAGTTATCTGGCTCCTAAATGCCCGATGCATATTAATTCGATAAGCAGACCACGATGCCGACACCCAGAACTGTTCGTCCAGAGGTTGTTACCTTACTTGCCAGCGCCTTTCTGTTACTGGGTTTCAATATAAATCTGTGGCAGCATCTTTTCGCGATTACCAGCTCCGATGCCAAAGGCCTGGCCATGCGTTTTGCATTCGGGCTGATGATTTTCTGCGTATTCAATATCGTTCTGACGCTGTTGGCATTTCGCCGTGTGTTTAAGCCTGTGGTAATCGCTCTGTTTATGATCAGCGCCGGGGTGGTGTATTTTATGACCGAGTACGGTGTCATGATTGACGCCGGGATGTTCCGAAACTTCGCCGAAACCAACGTGACGGAAGTGCAAGGGCTGCTGTCTTTTAAACTGGCGTTGTATATCGTTCTGTTGGGCGTACTGCCTTCGCTGATTCTATGGAAACTGCCGATCAGCTACCGTCGCTGGCACCTGGAACTGTTCAGCAAGCTGGTGGTAGGCGTGGTCTGTTGCGTGGCAATAGGCGGCGTTGCGCTGGCGAATTATCAAGGCTTGTCCTCGTTGTTCCGCAACCATCACGAATTGCGCCTGATGGTCGTGCCAAGCAATTACATCGGTGCCTCGATTGGCTACCTGAGCGAGCAGGTGATCTCCGCACAGCGCCCGTTCGTCAAGATTGGCGAGGACGCCAAACGGTCGGCGGACTGGGCCACGCATGCCCGTAAGTCGTTGACCGTACTGGTGGTGGGCGAAAGTGCCTGTGCCGAAAACTTCGGGATTC
This sequence comes from Pseudomonas amygdali, assembly GCF_002699855.1. Classification (GTDB taxonomy): domain Bacteria; phylum Pseudomonadota; class Gammaproteobacteria; order Pseudomonadales; family Pseudomonadaceae; genus Aquipseudomonas; species Aquipseudomonas amygdali. The sequence goes on from NZ_LKBW01000310.1 coordinate 31,349, forward strand.
TTGGCTATGGTCGCGACACCACGCCCAACCTGAACAAGGAGAGCGGGTTGGTGGCGTTTACCGATGTTTACTCGTGCGGCACCGAAACCGCAGTGTCGGTGCCGTGCATGTTCTCCAACATGGGTCGCAAGAACTACAACGCAACCAAGGCCCGTAATCAGGAAGGTTTGCTGGATGTCCTGAAACGTGCCGGTATAGAAGTGGTGTGGCGTGATAATCAGGCCGGCTGCAAAGGGACCTGTGATCGAGTGACCTTCCAGGATGTCAGTAATCTCAAGGACCCGCTGCTGTGCAACAGCCATGAATGCCGCGACGAGATACTGTTGCAAAACCTGCAGGGTTTTATCGACAGCCTCGACAAGGACACTGTTCTGGTGCTGCACCAGATGGGTAGCCATGGCCCTGAATACTTCAAGCGTTACCCTAAAGAGTTTGAAAAGTTTACGCCGGTGTGTGAAAGCAATGCCTTGAACAATTGCAGCCGGGACAGCATCGTCAATGCCTACGACAACACACTGTTGTATACCGATCACGTACTGGCCACGTTGATTGATCTGTTGCGCAGTAATCAAAACAAGGTCGACACTGCCATGGTGTACCTGTCGGACCATGGTGAGTCGCTTGGCGAGTACAACTTGTTCTTGCACGGCACACCGTATGTACTGGCTCCTGATCAGCAAAAGCATGTGCCGATGCTTATCTGGTTGTCCGATACCTATCAGAAGTCCTTTGCAGTCAGCCCGGAGTGCCTGGCCAAACAGCGCAATGCGCCGTTGAGCCAGGACAATCTCTTTCATTCAATGCTCGGCTTGTTGAAAGTCGACACCCAGGTCTACAACCCAAGCCTGGATATGTTCTCCGGGTGCCGCACTGAGCTGGCGGCCGCTGACAAGCAGTAAAATCTGTGCTTGCTCAGGATAGAGATCGTTTCCACGCTTGCGTGGGGACGCTCATCCTTGGCCCTTTTGCCAGGCAACAGTTCCTCCTGTCCGTCATTTGCGTGAAGATACGCCAGACCGGGACGACAGACGCGCGATAATCTCCCATCACGATATATACTGCGCGCCATTGTTGAAGGGAGAGCCGTGTGGCCATCGATATTCACTGGATTCGCGACGACGACAGCCTCGCCCGGCATTGCGCAGAATGGCAGTTGCTGCCTTTTGTCGCGCTCGACACCGAGTTTATGCGGGTCGATACTTTTTATCCGATAGCAGCGCTACTGCAGATTGGCGACGGGCAAAGCGCCTGGCTTATTGATCCTTTGCTGATCAACGACTGGCGGCCGCTGTCCGCGTTGCTTGAAAACCCCGACGTCATCAAAGTGGTGCACGCGTGCAGCGAGGACGTCGAAGTTTTGCTGCGTCTGACTGGCAGCCTGCCGGTGCCGTTGTTTGATACCCAGTTGGCAGCCGCTTACCTGAACCTCGGTTTTTCCATGGGCTATTCGCGTCTGGTGCAGGAGGTCCTCAACATCGACCTGCCCAAGGGCGAAACCCGTTCTGACTGGCTGCAACGTCCGCTGTCGGAAACGCAGATCAGCTATGCCGCTGAAGATGCAGTGCACCTTGCCGAGCTTTTCTCCATCCTGCGCCCGCGTTTGTCCGATGACAAATACGCCTGGCTGCTGGATGACGGTGCTGAACTGGTCGCCAACCTGCGCCGCGAAGTTGACCCGTACGAGGTGTACCGTGAGGCCAAACTGGCCTGGAAACTGTCCCGCGCCCAGTTGGCGGTGCTGCGTGAGTTGTGTGCCTGGCGTGAGCGCGAGGCGCGCGCCCGCAACCTGCCGCGCAACCGCATTGTGCGTGAGCACTCGCTGTGGCCATTGGCCAAGACGCAGCCGGATAACCTCGCTGCACTGGGGCGTATCGAAGACATGCACCCGCGCACCGTTCGCCATGACGGCGAGTTTCTGCTTGAGCTGATAAAGACCGCAGGCACGCTTCCGCCAGAAGAGTGGCCGCCTGCATTGCCTGAGCCACTGCCCATTGATGCGGCCGGGTCGATCAAGCGTCTGCGTGCAATCGGTCAGCAATACGCCGAGCAACTGGACATGGCCCCGGAGTTGATGCTGCGCAAGAAGACTCTCGAAGCGCTGCTCAAGAGCGGCTACCCCGACGGTCCTTACCAATTGCCCGTCTCGCTGCGTGGCTGGCGTCGCGAGTTGATGGGTCAGGCGCTGCTGGACAGCCTGGCCACCCCCGGAGAACAGTCTTGAAGCGTATCTGCTCGATTTATCGCAGCCCGAAAAGAAACGAGATGTACCTTTACGTCTTGAAAAGCGATGTCCTCAAACGCGTGCCGCCTGAACTGCTGGTCGCGTTTGGCAAGCCGGTTCATGCATTTGACCTGGTCCTGAGTCCCGAGCGTGCGCTGTCGCGCGAGGACATCAATGTGGTGCTGGAGAATCTCGACAGCCAGGGCTATCACCTGCAGATGCCCCCTGCCGAAGATGACTACATCGAGCATTTGCCGGAAGAGCTGCTGCGCCGCAACGATCCGATGTAATGGTTGCTCACGTTGTAAAGCGGTCCACATCGCCGTGGGCTGCCTGTCCTGTTTTTAAGGTTTTTGAAACATGCGCGTTCTGATTGCCGAGCACGATTATCACGTTTACACCCAATTGTTGCGCAAGGCTGCGCCTGACCTGGAAGTCTTCAGCACGGGCGACTCCGCCGAGCTGTCGCGAATGGCCAGCGATTGCCCGGTCTGGCTGGGACAGCCGGACCTGATGGCCAACCTGCTGCGTCAAGGGCACAAGCCTCAGTGGCTGCAATCCACCTGGGCGGGCATCACGCCACTGCTGGCCGACAGCCTCTCGCGCGAATATCGCCTGACGCGTGCAGTCGGGATTTTCGGTCAGGTCATGGCCGAATTCGTTTTGACCTACATGCTCGGTCACGAGCGTGAGGTGCTGGCGCGTTTGATGAGTCAGGTCGAGCGCAAGTGGGACAATCGTACTGGCCAGAGCCTGTCTGGTCGCAAGGTATTGATCGTGGGCGCCGGTGATATCGGCCAGCGTGTCGCCGAGTTTCTTTTGCCGTTCGGTGTGCACGTCTACGGCGTGGCCTCCAGTGCGCGCACTCAGGCGCCGTTCATCGAGGTAACAGCGCTGTCTGACATGACGCGGCTGCTTGGCGAGATGGATTACGTCATCAATCTACTGCCCAACACACCTGAGACCCACGACCTGTATGACGCGAAGCTGTTCGCCAGCTTCAAGCCAACGGCGCTGTTCATTAACGTTGGGCGCGGTGTAGCGGTTGTGGACGCAGATCTGGTCGAGGCGTTGAAGGAAGGCCATCTGGCCGGTGCGGTCATTGACGTCTGCCGTCAGGAGCCTTTGCCGCAGCGCCATCCATTCTGGACCGCCTATGGTCTGCTGTTGACCGGTCACAGTTCGGCACCGACATCGCCGGTAGCCATGACCGAGCTTTTCGTTGAAAACCTCAAGGCGTTTCAGGCTGGAGAAGCACTGCGCGGAGAGGTCGATTTTTCGCGAGGTTATTGAAGCCGTTCCGAACGAGCCGACGTTTAGGCGTCGGCTCGTCGGCATCGATTGCAGAGAACAGTCAGTTACAGCGAAAAATCACCCTCAGCAGCCAGTTCTGCCAGTGGCTTGCGCGGGCTTGGCGCTTCGCGGCCTTGCAGGTATTCCGGCAGCGTCGACTTGTCACCGATTTTGCCGATGGCTACGGCAGCGTGCAGTGCGTAATCCTCTGGAATGTTCAGCTCCTTGCGGGTCAGATCCTGATCGAAGCCCGCCATGCCGTGGGTGTGCCAGCCGCTCAGGCTCGCTTGCAGCGCAAGATAACCCCAGGCCGAGCCGGTATCGAAGGTGTGCCACAAGGCCGGGCTTTCTTCGGTTGCGCCTGGCGCGACGAAGGTGGTCTTGGAGACAATGATCACCAATGCTGCTGCATGTTGCGCCCAGCTGCGGTTGAACTCGTTCAGCAGGCCCAGATAACGCTCCCAGTTTGGCGTATCGCGACGTGCATAGAGAAAGCGCCAGGGCTGCGAGTTATACGCCGAGGGTGCCCAGCGTGCCGCTTCGAAAAAGCTCAGCAGGGTTTCCTGATCGATGCTTTCGCCACTGAATGCACGTGGCGACCAGCGTTCGGTGAATTGCGGGTCGATAGGGTGATCGGCGATGCGAGGGTTCGTGCTCATGAAAGTCCTTGATAGCGAAGGTGAAAAACGAGCGTGGCTTGATGGGCCGTGGTCGGCAGGCATCGCTTGAGCGCACTGGAAAACCCGTTAACGCTACTGTTTTGCACTGTCGCTGACAAGTCCCGGCTACCGGCAGTCGCAAGTGCTTGGCCCGCACCCCTTGTACCTCTAGACTGACAGCCTTTTCATTTTCGATACCGTTGTCCGAACCATGGCCGCTAAAGTTGAACCCTTCTGGATTCGCAAAACCCTCGACCAGCTCAGCACCGAGGAGTGGGAATCGTTGTGCTATGGCTGTGGCTTGTGCTGCCTGCAAAAGCTGGAAGACGTAGAAGACAACAGCGTTTATTACACGCGGATCGCCTGCAAGCTGCTGGACCTGAAGACCTGCCAGTGCTCCGACTACGCCAATCGTCGTGCATCGGTGCCTGACTGTATTCAGCTGACGCCGGGGCAGGCAGATGAATTCAAATGGCTACCGCCCACCTGTGGCTATCGGCTGGTCAGCGAGGGCAAGGATTTGCCGCTCTGGCATCATTTGGTGTGTGGTGATCGCACGGCTGTGCATCACGAGCGTATCTCCCAGTCAGGCCGCATGCTCAGCGAGAACAGTGTGGCTGAAGACGACTGGGAGGATTACCTGATCTTTCGCGCAGGTTGAACGTTTAAACGACCGGCTTTGGCTCGGCCAGCGCTTCCACACCTTTGACGGCAGCGTTTTTCACCGCGTTTTCGGCGTCGTCTTTCAGGTTGTTCAACTGGGCACCGGCACGTTCGATGGTCGAGCGGGCGCTGTGCAGGTCGCTGCGACCTTTTTCCACCAGGCTTTTGGCCGAGCAGTGACCGCTGATGCCGCGAGCCAGCACTGCGCCGCCGATGGCCAGTTGGATCAGGCCCAGAAAGCCGCCACGACGGACACCTTTGCCCATCATCAGTTCACCGCCAGCCAGTGAGCCAATGCGCTCCCAGCCGTGGACGTTCTGATCAGGGTTGCGCTGCAGCAGTTCAGGTGTGTCGATGCGTTCGATAATCGGGGTGTCGCGCATGATGGCTCTCCATGAGGCGGTAATTCGCAGGAAGTAGGTAGTAAACCGGTTCAGAGAAACTGACTGCTCGCCCGCGACACAGGTTCAATGCTTTTCCGTCAGCGGTCGCTGGCCGGATCGATTTTCTCGCGACCGAACTGTGGCCCCGAGCGGGTATTGATGCCTTTGGCCATACGGTCGTAGAGCACCACGTTGACGGTTGCGGCCAGATTCATGCAGCCCTTGGTCGGGATATAGACCACGTCTTCACACCAGTCGCGAATGTCCTGATCCAGCGAGCCGTCTTCCGGGCCGAAGATATACAGCGCGCGGTCAGGGTGCGTGTATTCAGGCAGGGCACGGGCGCCGTCGACCAGTTCAACGGCCACCGGAATGCAACCCAGCGGCAGAATGCTTTTGAGGTCTTCGATGCCGATCAGCGGGATGTCCTGATGGATTTTCTTGGTGTCGGTGATGAAATCCCGCGCACGCTCATAGCGTTTACCGGTATAGAACACCGACGCCACACCGTAGCAGCCGGCTGCTCGCATGACGGAGCCGACATTTTCCGGGGACTTGGGGTTGTAAAGACCGATGCAGGCGTACCGTTTATTGGCCACGGGGAGGGTGCTCTGAAGAAAACCGGGGATTATACGGCAGCGTCAGAGCAATGCCATTTTCAATTCCGACGCTCAGAACCACATGCGTAAACCGACGACCAGCCGCGCATCGGCAACGTCCTCGCCGTCTTCGCGTGCGTAATCGGCAGTATTGCCGTAGGACCTATCCCAGGTTACGCCAACGTAAGGAGCGAATTGCGGGGTGATTTCATAGCGCAGCCGAAGACCGAACTCACTGGTCGACAGGCCCGAGCCATTGCCGCGTTGCGGGTCGTTCTTGCCGTAGAAATTCAGCTCGGCAGTGGGTTGAAGAATCAGATTGTTGGTCAGCAGCAGGTCGTAGTCAGCTTCCAGGCGCGCCGCGGTCTGCCCGGCTTCACCGATGAATGCGGTGGCTTCGATATCAAGATCCGAAATCGCCTGCCCTTGCAGGCCGAAAGCCGCCCAGGTTTGTGGCGCGCCAGGTTTGAAGTCCTGGCGTGCCCCGGCGACTACGTCCCACGATGAGCTGACGGCATGACCCCATAACGCCTGGACTTCCGCTTCCTCGGTCTTGCCGTTGGTGCGCTCGCCCTCTGAACGCAGCAGCAAGCGGTCGACATCACCGCCAATCCAGCCGGACAGGTCCCAGGCCAGCGCGCTGCCGTCGTTTGCGTCCTGCCATTCCAGCTTGTCGGCCAGAAAGTAACTGTTGATGGCGCTGTCGTGGACCTGATGCCCGCTATGGCTGGCGTGCACCGCAGCCCGGTCGGCGTCGGTGACAGGCGGGATTGGTGTCCGGCTCTGCATTGGGGCGGCATTGTGCTCGCTGGCGTCCATAGGCATCGAGTGGCTGCCATGATCGATGCCTTCCATGCCATCCATTCCGGCAGCCAGCGTGGTTGCCCAGGGTGTTATGGCCAGGCCTGCCGTCAGCAGCAGGGTTGGCAGGCAGGACGAGTTGCGCAATCCATTCACCGGTAAAATCCTCATTCTTCCACCCGTACTTCGCGGAACATGCCCATTTCCATGTGGTACAGCATGTGACAGTGATAAGCCCAACGGCCCAGTGCGTCAGCGGTGACGCGATAGCTGCGGCGTGACCCCGGAGGCATGTCGATGGTGTGTTTGCGCACCATGAACTGACCGTTTTCGTCTTCCAGATCGCTCCACATGCCGTGCAGATGGATGGGGTGAGACATCATCGTGTCGTTGACCAATACGACACGCACTCGCTCGCCGTACTTGAGCATGAGCGGTTTGGCGTCCGAGAATTTCACGCCGTCGAACGACCAGGCGAATTTTTCCATGTGCCCGGTCAGGTGCAGCTCGATCGTGCGGCTGGGCTTACGACCGTCCGGGTCTTCGAAGGTGCTGCGCAGGTCTGCGTAAGTCAGAACTCTGCGCCCGTTGTTCCTGAGGCCGATGCCCGGATCGTCGAGTTTGGGCGAGGTGCTCATGGCCTGCATGTCGACCAGCGGATTGTTTTGTTCGCTGTCCGGGTGTGACTGCATGGCAGGTGTTTCTTTCATCGGCATCTTGCTGTGGTCCATGCCGGGCATCGAGTCATGGCCCATCTTGCTGTGGTCCATGCCTGACATGTCGTCCATTGCCGGGGCTGCGCCGTGGTTCATGCTGCCATGATCCATGCCCGCCATGCCCACATCATTCATGCTCAGCAATGGGCGTGGATCCAGGGGCGGGACGACGGCCTGCAAGCCGGGCCTGCTGGCCAGGGTGCCGCGGGCGTAGCCGGTGCGGTCCATCGACTGGGCGAACAGCGTGTAGGCACCTTCGGCAGGCTCGACGATCACGTCGAAGGTTTCTGCCACTGCGATGCGCAATTCATCGACCGTTACTGGCTTGACGTGCAAGCCATCGCTGGCGACTACGGTCATTTTCAGGCCCGGGATACGCACGTCGAAATACGTCATGGCCGAGCCGTTGATCAAGCGCAGTCGAATCCGCTCGCCAGGCTTGAACAGCCCGGTCCAGTTCATGTCCGGGGCCTGGCCGTTCATCAGGTAGGTGTAGGTCGCGCCGCTGACATCCGCCAGGTCAGTCGGCTCCATCCCCATTTTCGCCCACATCCAGCGATCACGAGTGGTCTCGCTCCAGCCTTTCTCACCGACGTCGTTGATGAAGTCGCCGACAGTACGCTTGTTATTGTTGTAATAATCGGACTGTTTCTTGAGCGTTTTCATCAGTTGAAGCGGCTCTTCGTCGGTCCAGTCGCTGAGCATGATCACGTGTTCGCGGTCGTATTTGAATGGCTCTGGCTCTTTGGCGTCGATCACCAGCGGCCCGTAAACCCCCGACTGTTCCTGAAAGCCCGAGTGGCTGTGGTACCAATAGGTGCCGTTCTGTTTGACCTTGAAGCGATAGACGTACATGCCATCGGCCGCGATACCGTCGAAGCTCAGCCCCGGCACGCCGTCCATGTTGGCGGGCAGAATGATGCCGTGCCAGTGGATCGAGGTGGCTTCGTCGAGACGGTTTTTTACCCTGATGGTCACCGTATCGCCTTCGCGCCAGCGCAACAGCGGGCCTGGAATACCGCCGTTGATCGTCATCGCGGTTCTGGTATTACCCGTGATATTGACCTGGGTTTCGCCGACATACAGATCGAAATCGGTGCCGGACAGCCCGGCCGGCTGACCCGGGTTCGGAACCGCCCATGCCGGACTGCGCCACAGCCCCAGGCCGCCGAGGATGCAACTGGCGGCAAGCCCTTTCACAAAGGTTCGTCTTGAGGTACGGGAGGGCATGGCGAAGTATCCGGTCAGTCGGGTGGCCGCAGGCCGAAGACTGCGTGGGTAGGGGCGGGGAAATACAGTTGCGGGAAAGTACCGGGTTACTCGTCCTTCTTCATCAATCCCGCCAGCGCGGCGAACGGGTTGTGGGTTGCCTTGGCGGTTTTCGGAGTGCTCAGCGAACCGTCGGCGAAATACTGCTGATCGGTGTAACGCGAGTGCTCGTTGTCGTGGCAATACAGGCACAGCAGCTCCCAGTTGGAACCGTCCTGCGGGTTGTTGTCATGGTTGTGGTCGCGGTGGTGCACGGTCAGTTCGCTGAGACGTTTGCCAGCGAACTCGCGGGCGCAACGGCCGCAAACGTGCGGGTACATGCGCAACGCCTTATCGCGGTAACCCATTTCTCGGTCGCGCTGGGCGTCGGCCAGAATGCGGTCCAGCTTGGCAGTATGGGAAGGAGGATTGGCCGTGCTCATGGTGTCACCTGTGCGTGTGCGCATTGAAAGCGGAATATCGGCAAGTTTAGCGCCAGATGGGCAAACTCACACCTGCTGAGACAGTAATTGGCCGTCGACCATGCGCAGGCGCCTGGACAACGAGATGGCCAGGGCACGAATGATCTTGGCGGCGATTTTCGGCGCTTCGTCGAGCATCTTGTCCAGAGAGTCGCGTCCCAGGTTCAATAACTGGCATTGGGTGGCCGCGATACAACTGGCCGAGCGACGTTCGCCATCCAGTACAGCCATTTCCCCGAACGCCCGCCCGCGCCGCAGAACGGCGATTTCGACCTGTTGACCGTCTGCGGCAAGTTTCTGCACAGACACAGTGCCTTGATGAATGATGCACATGAATGTCCCGGCATCGCCCTCGGCAAAGATGGTCTCGCCTTTTTCGATGTCGGTAATGCTGAAATACCCGGCTACAGTCACGAAGTCGCCGGGCAGCAGCGTGTCGAACAGGCCGCAGTCCAGCAGCATGTCGCGTATGGCGTTGTTCAGGTTGGACAATGGTTCTGACATGGTTCGGTCTTTCAATCCTGATACGAAGGGGGCAGCTCCGTGCCCCCCGATGCTAGTAAGACAGGTGTTTCACGCCAAGTTCATTCGGCGATCTGCAATACCTTGAAGATAAACGCGTACTCCAGCGCCACGTCACGCAACCCTTGATAGCGACCGCTCATGCCGCCGTGTCCGGCACCCAGTTCGGTCTTGAGCAGCAGCAGATTATCGTCGGTTTTGCTGGCGCGTAACTTCGCGACCCATTTGGCGGCTTCCCAATACTGCACACGGCTGTCGTTGTAACCGGCGATGACCAGCATGGCCGGGTACGCCTGAGCGCTGACGTTCTCATAAGGCGCGTAGGACTTGATGCGCTCATAGACCTCAGGCTCCTGCGGGTTGCCCCATTCGTCGTATTCGGTGACGGTCAACGGCAGGTCCGGATCGAGCATGGTGTTCAGCACATCGACGAACGGCACTTCGGCAATTGCTGCCCTGAACAGCTCGGGTCGCTGATTGAGCACGGCACCGATCAGCAGGCCACCGGCGCTGCCGCCGCTGATCACAAGCTGTTCGGCGCTGGTCAGGCCCTGTGCAACAAGATGTTCGGCGCAGGCAATGAAGTCGCCGAAGGTGTTCTGCTTGTGTTCCTGCTTGCCATTGCGATACCAGGCCTCGCCCAGCTCGCCACCGCCGCGTACATGGGCGATGGCAAACGCCACGCCACGTTCAAGCAGGCTCAGGCGCGCGTGGGAAAACCACGGGTCGAGGCTTTCGCCGTAGGCACCGTAGCCGTACAGATACAGCGGGGTCGCCTTGCCGGCCAGTTCGCGCTTGACCACCAGGCTGATCGGCACCTGAGTGCCATCACTGGCGGTGGCCCACAGACGCTGGCTGACGTAGGCGTCGGCGTTGAAAGTGCCCAGCACCGGCGTTTCCTTGAGCACTACCTGCTCGCCGCTGGCCAGGGTCAGTTGACGCACCTGTGCCGGACGGTTCAGCGACTGATAGCGCAGGCGAATTCTGTCGCTGTCGAACTCCAGGGTGTCCTGCACATACAGGCTGTACGCGGCGTCGGGCAACTGCACGCGATAGGTAGGCAGATCCTGCGGGCGTACTTCGATGATCGGCAGGCCGCCTTCGCGCAGGCTCAGACTGATCGCCTTGGCGTTGAGGCTCACGCTTTCGAGCATGACCTTGTCATCGTGCGCAACCAGGGTCTGCCAGTCTTCGCGAACCGGGGCGCCACTGGCCTGTTCCGCTGCGTGATACAGCGCGAAGTTAATGCCGCTCTGATTGCTGCGGATGAACCAGCTCCACACACCATCGAGCAGCCCGTGATCCGGATAATACTCGTGCCCTTCGCTGCGCGGCGCGAGGCAGGTGAAGGCCTGTTGCGGATAATCGGCGTCCAGCACCCACGCTTCGCTGGTGGTTTTGCTATTGAGCAGAATGATCAGTTGGCGTTCGGAACTGCTACGGAAGCAGTGCAGGAAGAATCGACCGTCCGGCTCGTCGAACACCAGCTCTGCCGATGCATTGCCCAACGTGTGGCGATGCAGCCTGCCGGGGCGATGGGTTTCGTCCAGCTCGCCGAAAAACAGGGTCTGGCTGTCGTTGGCCCAGGTCATGCTGCCGTCGCAGTCCTCAAACGGCAGGCTGCTGATCTGGCCGGTGCTCAGTTCCTTGACGTAAAGCTGGTACACCTCGTCGCCACTGGTGTCCAGGCTGTAGGCCAGGCGCTGGTGGTCGGGGCTGATGCTGAACGCGCCCAGCGAAAAGAAGCCGCCATTGGCCATGGCGTTTGGGTCCAGCAACAGTTCTTCACGGCTTTCGTCCACGGTATTGGAGTCGTCGGCCGGGCGCGGGCAGCGATAGTGACGGGCGTATTCATCGCCTTGTGTGGTGCGCGTGTAATAAAGGTACGGCCCCCAAGGGGAGGGCAGTGACAGATCGGTTTCAAGGATACGGCCCTTGATCTCCTGAAACAGGTTGTCGCGCAACCCGGTCTGCTCTGCCAGTTGCTGCTCCTGCCAGGCGTTTTCCGCCTTGAGGTAGTCGAGCACCTCGTCAGTGTCGCGGTTCTGTAGCCAGGCATAGGGATCGGAACCGTCGGCCTTGCGAGCAATCGGGGCGCTGGAGGTTGCATTCGAGAAGGACATGCTGGGCTCTCTGTTTAGGCATCAATCATGGAAATTCGGTACACGCTGAACCGATTACTGAAGCGAGGCAAGCCGCGTCAGGCAAAAGCCGTTATCATAAGCGCCTCTTTACCTGCCTTACCACGGACGTCATGACCGAAAACGACTATCTGATCGCCTGGAGCGTCTACGCCTTCGCCGCGTTGGGTTGCCTGCTGGTATGGTTCCTGATGACCCGCTGGATGTGGCGTTATCTCAAGGAACCGTTGCTGGTAGCAGTGGCGGTGCTGCTGTTTACGCCGACCATGGTCGACCCTGCCAAGGATGCGATGGCGCCAGCCGTGGCGATCACCGCGCTCGACCTGATGTTCAAGGTCGGCAGCAATGTCTGGACCGCTGTGTCGGATCTGGCCATGTATGGCATGTTCGCCTTCGCTGCGTACGCGCTGTTCGTGCTTATCCGCTGGCCGATCGAGCGCAGCCGCAAGGCTCGCCAGCCCCGGACTGTCGCTCAGCCTGCCGACACAGACCTCACTGACGAGCCGTTTGCCGAGGACGATCACTACCCTCGCAAATCCGCTGCGCCGCTTCCTCCGACCAGGGCTGCGCGAGTCGAACCGCGGTTGTAGATCCCGCTTCGTTGGCATGCGCCGTCATTGTCGGCGCATGACCTGCTGCAAAACGTCTTGAAGCGAGAACCTGAGCATGTGTGAACTACTGGGCATGAGCGCCAATGTCCCGACCGACATAGTCTTCAGCTTTACCGGGCTGATGCAGCGTGGCGGGCGTACTGGTCCGCATCGCGATGGCTGGGGCATTGCCTTCTACGAGGGGCGCGGCCTGCGCTTGTTCCAGGACCCCGCAGCCAGCAGTGAATCTGAAGTTGCGCAACTGGTGCAGCGCTATCCGATCAAAAGCGAAGTGGTGATTGGCCATATTCGTCAGGCCAACGTCGGCAAGGTCTGTCTGTCCAACACACATCCTTTCGTGCGTGAACTCTGGGGCCGTAACTGGTGCTTTGCGCACAATGGCCAGCTAGCCGATTTCACCCCCGTTGCCACCTTTTACAGGCCGGTGGGCGATACCGACAGCGAAGCTGCATTCTGCGACCTGCTCAATCGCGTTCGCGAAGCCTTTCCCGAGCCGGTTGAGGTCGAGCAATTACTGCCTTCGCTGATCCAGGCCTGCACTGAATACCGTAGTAAAGGCGTGTTCAACTGCCTGTTGAGCGATGGCGACTGGCTGTTTTGCTTTTGCAGTACCAAACTGGTTCAGATCACCCGGCGCGCGCCGTTCGGCCCGGCAAGGTTGAAAGATGTCGACGTGATTGTCGATTTTCAGGCTGAAACAACGCCGCACGACGTGGTGACTGTGATCGCCACCGAGCCATTGACCGAGAACGAAAACTGGAAGCGCTATGAACCGGGCCAGTGGAGCCTGTGGCGCAAGGGTGAGTGCGTGGCGCAAGGCTCGGTCGAGACACCAGTGCAGTAACAGCGCCTCCACCGGCATACTGGATAAAAGAAGAGGGATATTGATGCTGCGAAGTTATCTGCGATTGGTCCTGTTCACGACAGGCCTGCTGTTCGGGGTACAGATCCCCGGATTCATCAGTGATTACAGCAAGCGTGTCGAAGCGCATCTGATCGAGGCGCAACAGGCCGTCAAGGGCTACACCGCTACTGCGCAGCAGTTCTTCAAGGGCGATATACAGGCGCTGATCCAGCACTATCGCAGCAGCGAAGACCCGGTTTTCCGAGCCGATGCGGACAACATCGATACGTTGATGAGCCGTACCCATATCCTTGAGCGTCAGTGGCTAGGACTCCAGGGACCGTGGTATTCCAAAGCCCTGTTTGTCGTCACGTCTGCCGATGCGGATATCCGCCGGGAAACGTTCAACGGTTATACGTGGCAAGTCCTGCTGGCCCCCGAAGTCATTGCCTGGGGCATCATCAGTGCATTGCTGCTGGCGCTGGTGATCGAAAGCTTCGTGCTGTTGCTCGGCTGGGTGATCCACGGCGGACGACGCAAGCCGCAACTTGAGCGGGACTGGCGCTGATCGCTGGAGAGGGTAATAACGAGAACGGGCGTTGCGTAGAGTCAGCACGCGCCCGTCATGCTTATTTCGCCAGATGACGCATGCCTTCCTCCAGGCCGCGCAGGGTTAGCGGGTACATCTGTCCTTCAATCAGGTCGCGCACGATATGCGTGGACGTGGTGTAGTCCCAGGCATCTTTCGGATAGGGATTGATCCAGATGATCTTCTTGAATTTGGCCATGAAGCGCTGCATCCATACATAGCCTGCTTCTTCATTCCAGTGTTCGACGCTGCCACCGGGCTGGGTGATTTCATACGGCGCCATCGAAGCGTCGCCGATGAAAATCACTTTGTAGTCTGCGCCGTACTTGTGCAGCAGGTCTTGAGTGGCGGTTCGCTCCGAGCTGCGGCGCAGATTGTTCTTCCACACCGATTCGTAGATGAAATTATGGAAGTAGAAATACTCCATATGCTTGAACTCGGTCTTGCAGGCCGAGAACAGCTCTTCGCAGATCTTGACGTGCGCGTCCATCGAACCGCCGATGTCGAACAGCAGCAATAATTTGATGGTGTTGCGCCGCTCAGGGCGCATCTGAATGTTCAGCAGGCCCGCATCGCGAGCGGTGTGATCAATGGTGCCGTCGATGTCCAGTTCATCCGCAGCGCCCTGGCGGGCAAACTTGCGCAGACGGCGCAGGGCCACCTTGATGTTGCGCGTACCCAGCTCGACCTGATCGTCCAGGTTTTTATATTCGCGCTGATCCCACACCTTGACTGCCTTGCCCTTGCGTTCCCCTGCGTCGCCGACACGAATGCCTTCAGGGTTATAGCCCCCCGAGCCGAAAGGGCTGGTGCCCCCTGTGCCGATCCATTTGTTGCCACCGGCGTGGCGTTCCTTCTGTTCTTCCAGACGCTTCTTGAATAGCTTGTCGAGGCCGCCGAGGGACTGAATCTGCGCGCGTTCCTCGTCACTCAACGAGCGCTCGAACTCTTTGCGCAGCCAGTCTTCGGGGATCAATGCCTGCAAATGATCGTCGAGATTTTCCAGACCTTTGAAATACGCACCGAAGGCCCGGTCGAATTTGTCGAAATGACGCTCGTCCTTGACCAGAATCGTGCGCGCAAGAAAGTAGAACTCATCGATATCGGCAAAGATAACCCGCTGTTTCAGCGCATTGATCAGGTCCAGCAATTCACGCAGAGACACCGGCACTCTGGCCGCGCGCATTTCGTTGAACAGGTTGAGCAGCATGGCTGTCGCCCTTTTACGTAACGGGGTGGATGAAGGCGCTCAACGGTTGCCGCGGCGGCTCATGAACGCCAGACGCTCCAACAAATGCACATCCTGTTCGTTCTTGACCAGCGCCCCGGCCAGCGGCGGGATCGCCTTGGTCGGGTCGCGCTCACGCAGCACGGCTTCACCGATGTTGTCGGCCATCAGCAGCTTCAGCCAGTCCACCAGCTCGGACGTGGAAGGCTTCTTCTTCAGGCCAGGCACTTTGCGCACGTCGAAGAACACGTCCAGCGCTTCACTCACCAGGTCTTTCTTGATGTCCGGGTAATGCACGTCGACGATGCGTTGCAGCGTGGCACGGTCCGGGAAGGCGATGTAGTGGAAGAAGCAGCGACGCAGGAAGGCGTCCGGCAATTCCTTTTCGTTGTTGGAGGTAATGATGATGATCGGGCGCTTTTTGGCCTTGATCGTTTCATCGATTTCGTAGACGTAGAACTCCATCTTGTCGAGTTCCTGCAACAGGTCGTTGGGGAACTCGATGTCGGCCTTGTCGATCTCGTCGATCAGCAAAATGACCCGCTCATCGGACTCGAAGGCTTCCCAGAGCTTGCCCTTTTTCAGGTAGTTACGTACGTCGTGGACTTTGTCCACGCCCAACTGAGAGTCACGCAGACGGCTGACGGCATCGTATTCGTAAAGGCCCTGATGTGCCTTGGTGGTGGACTTGATGTGCCAGGTGATCAGCTTCGCGCCAAAGGACTCGGCCAGTTGCTCGGCCAGCATGGTCTTGCCGGTGCCGGGCTCGCCCTTGACCAACAGCGGACGCTCCAGCGTGATTGCCGCGTTGACCGCCAGCTTGAGATCGTCAGTGGCGACGTATGCCGGGGTGCCTTCGAACTTCATGATCAATCCTTTTCACGTGGGTAGGCGCAGCCTGTCGGCGCGCACACCGTAACAGGGGCAAGCAATGCCGGAACTATAACGTGGCTTCCGGACGGCTGTGAACGCAGACGCCTCATTCAGTTCTTGAATGGGGCGTCACGCAGTGACCGGGTCGAAATTGTAACGCTGCTTTTGGTATGGCTAATTTGGCTATACCATACGCTTCATGTCGACTAAATACAGATTCAGGGATAAATACAGGATTCAGTTGAGGGAAAAAGACCACCTGCCGCCGCATGTGCATCTGACCGGTGGTGGTCTGGATGTACTGATTTGCCTTGAGCTCGTAGAGCCCATGCGCGGACATGCCCCGACTGTTGTGCTTAAGGAAGCTCTCGAATGGATACGAATTCACCGCGACGAACTGATGGAGGAGTGGAAACGATGGCATCCATGAAACGACCCCGGCTCAGGGATGTTCAGGCGCAGTCCGGATACCGGCTGGCCCTGACATTCATCGACGATCAACAATTCGTCCTCGACATGAGCGCTGATGTGCAGGCTTTTTCGGGGTTACGACCCCTGATTGCTGCTGAAGCCTTTGCCCACGCCCAAGTGGGCGATGATGGCTGGACGGTTGAATGGCCTGAACTGGATATCCAGATCGGTGCGGATACCCTGTATCTCGACGCTCAGGCTCAAGCTGCCACCGACGAAAACACGCGTATTTTCATCGGGTGGCGTGCCCGCACGGGTTTGCCCTTGGCTAAGGCCGCACAGGCATTGGGTGTCAGCCCTCGCAGCATCACTCGCTACAGCAACTCTCGCGAAGCTACGCCACGTACCCTTGCGCTGGCTTGCCTGGGCTGGGATGCATTGCAGCAACAGGCACATGCCGCCGAGGAGCGGGGTGTTTATTCCGTGGATAAAAAGGACCACTAAGACCCCTTGCTGCTCTCATAACGCGCATTGAATGCCTGCACGAAAGCATTGCGCAGGATCTGCAGAAACGCCTGGAAGCCGCTGATGTCCTGCTGATGGACGCTGCCGCTCAGATCGACACGGGTGGCGAACTGGTTTTCCCGCTGGTTTTTCAATACGGTTTCGCTGGTGCCGACCAGCGCTTCCCAGATCGAGCGGAAAACGCCCTTGTCCTTGTTCTCGACGTCCTGCTGCCAGTTGAACACGTCCACGTTGCGCAGCAGCGGCTTTATATAGCCCTTGAGCTGGCCTTTGTCGGCCTGCGCTTCAATCACCACATCGCCATCGCCGGCGTTGAAATCGAACTTGCCATACGCCGACGAGAAGTCGTTGAGCTTCTTGAGCTGAATGCCGGTGGCGCGCAGTTTGAAGTCGAAATCTTCAAAGTTGCTGAACGGATCGAATCTGGCGGTGCTCTCCAGATCGGCATGGCCCAGCAGACGTGCCTTGCCCTTGAACTCGGCATCGCGGTTGCCTTCCACGTCGACCACGTTGGTCAGGTTATAGATGCTGGCATTGACCTGATCCGCCTCGATTTTTACCTTGGGCGTGGAGTTGAAGTTATTGAACGTGATGCGCCCGTTATCGATGCGCAATTCGTTGAGGGTGATGGGTAGCAGCTTGTCCATCTGGGTACGCCAGTCGGTGCCCTGACCGGTCTGCGAGTTCTGCTTGCTGCCGCCGTCCACGAAGTTTATCTGCGGGCCGGTGAAGAGTGCTTTCGCGACCACTGCATGGTCATACCAGAGTGAATGCCAGCTGACAGCCAGTTCGATCATCGGTGCGTCGAAAAAGGGCACCGGGACCTTGCCATCGGTCTTGACGATCTTCAGTCCCTTGATCCGGTAAGCCCCTCGCCACAGCGCGAGGTCTACGTCGGTGATCTCACCTCGGTAGTCGCCCATGTCGGCCAGTTTGTCGTTCAGATAGTCGCGCACCAGAAAGGGCAAGGCGATATTGATCGCGATCAGCAGAACTACCAGAGCGGCCAGGGTCCATAGCGGCCAGCTGTAGCGACGTTTCATGACATGAGTCTCCTGTTTCAATGAGGGATTGACTACGCACGCGGTCATCCGTTCGGTCAGACTGGACGCCCCAGGGCTGGCGGCATAGGCTTTGGGTCTTTAACCGATGTGCACAAGGACACTTTCATGAGCCGTATCTACGCTGATAACGCCCATTCCATCGGTAATACGCCGCTGGTGCAGATCAATCGTATTGCGCCACGCGGTGTCACGATTCTGGCCAAGATCGAGGGGCGTAATCCGGGCTACTCCGTCAAGTGCCGTATCGGCGCCAACATGATCTGGGACGCTGAAAGCAGCGGCAAACTCAAGCCCGGCATGACCATCGTCGAACCGACCTCGGGCAATACCGGGATTGGCCTGGCATTCGTTGCCGCCGCCCGTGGTTACAAATTGATGCTCACCATGCCCGCTTCCATGAGCATAGAACGTCGCAAGGTACTCAAGGCGTTGGGTGCCGAACTGGTGTTGACTGAACCGGCAAAGGGGATGAAAGGCGCGATTGCCAAGGCAGAAGAGCTGCTGGCGGGCGATCCGGAAAAATATTTCATGCCCGCACAGTTCGAGAACCCGGCCAACCCGGCCATCCATGAAAAGACCACCGGCCCTGAAATCTGGGCGGACACCGACGGCGCTATCGACGTACTGGTGGCAGGCGTCGGGACTGGCGGGACTATCACCGGTATTTCCCGCTATATCAAGCACACCGCAGGCAAGCCGATCCTGTCGGTTGCGGTCGAGCCAGACGGTTCGCCGATTATCACCCAGGCGATGGCCGGTGAAGAGATCAAACCCAGCCCGCACAAGATTCAAGGCATCGGTGCCGGTTTCATTCCGAAAAACCTCGATCTGTCGATTGTGGACCGCGTAGAGCGTGTCACCGATGAGGAATCCAAGGCCATGGCGCGGCGCTTGATGCAGGAAGAGGGCATCCTTTGCGGTATCTCTTGCGGAGCAGCCATGGCGGCAGCCGTCCGTCTGGCTGAAAAACCGGAGATGCAGGGCAAGACTATCGTGGTGATCCTGCCTGACTCTGGCGAACGTTACCTGTCCAGCATGCTGTTCAGCGACCTGTTTACCGATCAGGAGCTTTCTCAGTAACACATCTTCGCAAGTGTGCACTTCATGCGGGCAACGCAAGGGTTTATGATGGCCAGCTTACGCGTCACCGGACGATTATCTCTGTTCGTCCGGTGCTTGCGGTCCTTCATTCAGAATCATGCATCAGTACTGCCCGCGTGACGTTTGGCGTTATCTGCCCGCTTCAAGGAGAGCTTCATGACCCTTTCATTTGTTGCCAAGGCATCGATCCTGATGCTGTTTCTGGGCAGCACGCTGTACGTTCATTTGCGCGGTCGGGCCCGGCTGCCCCTGTTGCGGCAGTTCGTCAACCATTCGGCATTGTTCGCGCCTTACAACGCACTGATGTACCTGTTTTCCCGTGTGCCCTCCGAACCTTATCTGGATCGCAGCAAATTCCCTGAGCTGGATATCCTCAAGGACAACTGGGAAACCATTCGCGACGAAGCCATGCACCTGTTCGATGAAGGCTACATTCGTGCGGCCGAGAAGAATAACGACGCCGGTTTCGGCTCGTTCTTCAAGAAGGGCTGGAAGCGTTTTTATCTGAAATGGTATGACAAGGCACTGCAATCTGCCGAAGCGCTGTGCCCGAAGACCGTTGAGCTGGTCAACAGCATTCCCAACGTCAAAGGCGCGATGTTCGCGCTGTTGCCGGGCGGCAGCCACCTCAATCCGCACCGCGATCCGTTCGCCGGTTCCCTGCGTTATCACCTGGGGCTGTCCACGCCGAACTCCGATGACTGCCGGATCTTTGTCGATGGCAAGGAATACGCCTGGCGTGACGGCCAGGACGTGATGTTTGACGAGACCTACGTGCACTGGGTCAAGAATGAAACGCCGCAGACCCGGGTGATTCTGTTCTGTGACGTCGAGCGTCCGCTGACCAACCGCTTCATGACGCGTGTGAACAGCAGCGTCAGTGCGTTTCTGGGCCGCGCAACCGCGCCGCAGAATCTGGACGACGAGCGGGTCGGCGGGATCAATCAGGCGTATGCGTTCAGCAAGCGCTTCAGCGACGGCTTCAGTGGCAAGGTCAAGCAGTTCAAGCGCGCCAACCCCAAGGCTTACCGCGTTTTGCGGCCTGCTCTGGCGGTAGTGGTGCTGACATTGTTGGGCTACTGGTTGTTTGGTTGAGCAACCGCTTTGATCCTGTTGTCCGCGGCACGGCGAACAACCGTCAGCCCTTTCTCAGTCCAGATTCACATGCCGGCTCAGCAGCGCTCGCAGCGCTGCAGGCTTGACCGGTTTTGGCAGGTAATCGAGTCCTGCTGCGTGCACCTGAGCGATCAACTCCGGACGACCATCAGCGCTGATCAGCACGCCCGGCACTGGTTGCCCCAGGCGTGTTCTTAGCCAGGCCATCAGTTCAGTGCCGGTCTCGCCCTCATCCAGATGGTAATCCACCAACGCAATCTGCGGCCTGACGCCATTGTTCAGCAGTGCTTCGCATTCCTGACGACTGCGAGCGGTCCACACCTGACAACCCCAGCGTGATAGCAGGCTGTTCATGCCGATCAGGATGCTGTCTTCATTGTCGACACACAGCACCTGCGTGCCGTTCAGCGCGGGTCGGCTGACATCCGGCAGCGTGTCGGGCATTCTCGCCGGGGCTGCTGCCAGTGGCACCCGCACGCTGAAAACGCTGCCTTTGCCAAGCCACGAACGCACCTGCAAAGGGTGCTCGAGAATGCGACACAAACCATCGGCAATAGCCAGCCCCAGGCCCAGCCCCTTCGCTGCGTGAGTCTTGTGGCTGTCGAGGCGTTTGAATTCTTCGAAGATCACCTGGCGCTTGTCTTCGGGGATGCCCGGCCCGCGGTCCCAGACCTCAAGGCTCAGGCTGTCGCCGTAACGCCTGACACCCAGCAGAATAGGGCCTTTGGCATAGCGGAAAGCATTGGTCAGGAAGTTTTGCAGGACCCGGCGCAATAGCTTGATGTCGCTGTCGACGCGCAGTGAAGTGCCTCTGACACGAAAATTCAGACCTTGCTCCTGGGCCAGCGCTTTGAATTCGGCGCCCAGGGTGTCAAACAGCGCGTTGAGCGGGAATGGTTGGCGGTCCGGGGTGATCTTGCCGTTTTCCAGGCGCGAGATGTCCAGCAGGTCGCTGATCAGGTCTTCGGCAGAACGCAACGAGCTGTCCAGATGCTGGACCAATTGCTGGGCGTCGCTGGAAATTCCGTCCTGCTGATGCGACAGCGCAGCAGAAAACAGCCTTGCAGCATTCAGCGGCTGCATCAGGTCATGGCTGACGGCGGCCAGAAAGCGGGTTTTCGATTCGTTGGCGGCTTCGGCGGTGCCCTTGGCCTCGGTCAGCGCCTGATTGAGCTGCGACAACTCATGGGTACGTGCGGCGACACGCTGCTCAAGGCTTTCATTGACGCCTTTGAGGGCCTGTTCGGCGGCACGAAACGCGGTGATGTCGGTGAAACTCATGACGAAACCGCCGCCGGGCATCGGATTGCCGATCAGCTCGATCACCTGCCCGTTGGGGAACAGCCGCTCCGAGGTGTGCGCGCGGCCCTGACGCATCCAGTGCAGGCGTCGCGCTACATGCACTTCGGCCTCATCCGGCCCGCACAGCCCACGTTCGGCGTTGTAGCGAATGATGTCGGCAATCGGCCGGCCGACGCCAATCAGGCCTTCGGGGTAATTGAACAGCTCGAGGTAGCGGCGATTCCAGGCCACCAGCCTCAAGGACTGATCCACCACACTGATGCCCTGGGTAATGTTTTCGATGGCCCCCTGCAACAGCGCACGGTTGAACTGCAAGACTTCGGACGCTTCGTCGGCGATGCGTACGACGTCTTCCAGCTGCATGTCGCGCCCTTCAATAGCAGCCTTGACCACGGCGCGGGTCGAGGAAGTGCCGAGCACGCCAGCCAGCAGCCGCTCGGTGTGCGCGATCCACTCTCCGTTGGCATTCAAACTGGGGTTGAAACCCTTGCCTTGTCTGTTGGCGAAGCGAATGAAGCTCTGACGCGCCCGGTCTTCACCAACAAAGCGCGCCGAGAGGTTGAGCAGGTCTTCTATCTGGACGGCGAGCAGCGGTCGGCTGAAGTCGCGCCCCTGGGTTTCCTGGCCAATGAAACGACCTGCCTGCCAGTGCTCCGCCACTCGGGTGCGCGACAATATCGACACCCAGGCGAACAGCGTGCAGTTGCCGGCCATCGACAGCACCACGCCCTGAGTCATCGGTGAGATCGGCAGGTCGAACGGGTTGCTGTGCAGCCAGGACAGTAGCGGGAAATTGCTCAGCGACCAGCCCATGCCATGCGCCGCGACCGGCAATACTAAGGTGTAGAACCAGATGAAGATCCCCGCCGCCAAGCCTGCAAAGACACCACGCCGGTTAGCCTGCTTCCAGTACAGCGCACCGAACATGGCCGGTGCCAACTGGGTGATCGCGGCGAAGGCAATCTGCCCGATAGTCGCCAGGCTGGCCGTTGAGCCCAGCATCCGGTAGCTGACATAGGCCAGCAGGAGAATCATCACAATGCTGATGCGCCTTACCGAGAGCATCCAGTGACGAAACGCTTCGAACGGCCGCTCGGTGTTTTTGCGCCTTAACAGCCAGGGCAGCAGCATGTCGTTGGATATCATCGTCGACAGCGCCACGCAGGCGACGATAACCATACCGGTTGCCGCCGATGCGCCGCCGATGAAGGCCAGCAGGGCGAGTGACGGGTGAGCGTGCGCCAGTGGCAGACTGATCACGAACGAGTCGGGCAGCATGGACGCGGGCAGCAGCATTTGTCCGGCCAGCGCAATCGGCACGACGAACAATGCAGCCAGTGCCAGATAGGCCGGGAACACCCATTTGGCAAGATTCAGGTCCTGAGGCTCGATGTTTTCGACCACCGTGACGTGAAACTGTCGCGGCAGGCAGACAATCGCCATCATCGCCACACCGGTCTGCACGAACATCGACGGCCAGTTGATCGTGTCTTGCCAGTATTCCTCGAGGCGTGGCGCAAGTTTGGCCTGATTGAACAGGTCGTCGAATCCGTCGTACAGGCCGAACGTGACAAACACGCCGACTGCCATGAACGCGAACAGCTTGACCAGCGCTTCGAAAGCAATAGCCAGCACCATACCGCGATGGTGTTCAGTCACATCCAGATTACGTGCGCCGAAGACGATGGTGAACAACGCCAGAATCAGCGACACCACCAGCGCGGTGTCCTGAGCGCGGGTGCCGGTGGAATCAGCCACGGCACCGATCAGGATATTCACGCCCAGCACGATGCCTTTCAGTTGCAGCGCGATATACGGCAGCATGCCGATCAGGCAAATCAGCGCGACCATGACCGCCAGTGACTGGGACTTGCCGTAGCGTGCCGCGATGAAGTCGGCAATGGAGGTGATGTTCTCCTGCTTGCTGATCAGCACCATCTTCTGCAGCACCCAGGGTGCCAGCACCATCAGCACGATAGGCCCCAGATAAATCGGCAGGAACGACCACAGCTGTTCGGCGGCCTGACCCACCGCACCGAAAAACGTCCAGCTGGTGCAATACACCGCCAGCGACAGGCTGTAGACCCAGGCGCGCATGGTCGGGCGCAGCGATGCGCTGTACCGGTCGCCGTAAAAGGCGATGGCGAACATGATGGCCATATAGGACAAGGCAACGGCCGCAATCAGCCCGCTGGACAGCGACATATGAAATTCCACACCGTATCGACAGCGCGCAGTCTCGCACGATGGCCGCGCTTCGTCTTTGTCGACCAAGGTCGAGCGTGGCGGGGTGTCGCAGCTGTTACGCAAACGCTAGTAACGATGAAAAAAGGTGCGGGGTGTTTTGTAAAAAGAAATGTCCTATCGACATTCGGCAGCGTTACGTCTTCAATGTGCCTCGGATTGGCGGCTACGTCAGTTCACCCCAGCCTCTCAGGACCACGGACGATGAGCCAACAGTCACAATTCAGCTTGCTCGGGAAACGCCGTTTCCTGCCGTTTTTCATCACGCAGTCCCTCGGGGCGTTCAATGACAATATTTTCAAGCAGTCATTGATCCTCGCCATCCTCTATAAGCTGAGCATCGACGGGGATCGTTCGATCTACGTCAATCTGTGTGCCTTGCTGTTCATCCTGCCGTTCTTCCTGTTCTCGGCGCTGGCCGGGCAGTTCGGCGAGAAGTACCCCAAGGACACGCTGATCCGCATTATCAAGTTCGGCGAGATCGTCATCATGGCGGTCGGGGCTGCGGGCTTTCTGTTCGATCACCTTGAATTGATGCTGGCGGCGCTGTTTGCCATGGGCACGCATTCGGCGCTGTTCGGGCCGGTCAAGTATTCCATCCTGCCCCAGCACCTGCGCGAGAGCGAACTGGTCGGTGGCAACGCGCTGGTCGAGATGGGCACCTTTCTGGCGATTCTGGCCGGCACCATCAGTGCTGGCGTGATGATGTCTTCTGCGCACTATGCCTGGGTTGTTGCGGCTGCCATCGTGCTGGTCGCCTGCCTGGGGTTCGTTGCCAGCTTCGGTATTCCGCGCGCGACTGCCGCCTCGCCCGAGATGAAGCTCAACTGGAACATCTTCACCCAGTCATGGGCGACCCTGCGCATGGGGCTGGGGCAAACGCCTGCGGTTTCGCGCTCGATTGTCGGCAACTCGTGGTTCTGGTTCGTGGGGGGCGATCTATCTGACGCAGATCCCGGCTTATGCCAAGGAATGGATGTATGGCGACGAAACGGTCGTTACGCTGATCCTGACCGTGTTCTCCATCGGCATCGCGCTGGGCTCGCTGCTTTGCGAGCGGTTATCCGGGCATAAGGTCGAGATCGGGCTGGTGCCGTTTGGCTCGATGGGGCTGACGATTTTCGGTCTGTTGCTGTGGTGGCATTCCGGTGGTTTCCCGCAGAACGTGCAGGCCAACGACTGGCTGGCGGTCCTTTCCTACGGGCAGGGCTGGCTGGTGTTGTTCGATATCCTGGGCATCGGCGTGTTCGGCGGCTTCTATATCGTGCCGTTGTACGCCCTGATCCAGTCGCGAACACCGGTGAAAGAGCGCTCACGGGTCATTGCTGCCAACAACATCCTCAACGCGCTGTTCATGGTGGTTTCGGCGATTGTTTCGATCCTGCTGCTGAGCTTCGCCAAACTGTCGATTCCGCAGCTGTTTCTGGCGGTGTCGCTGATGAACATCGCCGTCAATATCTACATCTTCAAAATCGTCCCCGAGTTCACCATGCGCTTCATGATCTGGCTGCTGGGCCATTCCATGTACCGCGTCGAGCATCGCGATTTGAACCGGATACCAGATGAGGGCGCAGCGCTGCTGGTCTGCAACCATGTGTCCTTTGTCGATGCGTTGCTGATTGCCGGTGCAGTGCGGCGGCCGATCCGTTTTGTTATGTACTACAAGATCTACCAGTTGCCGGTCCTCTACTTTATCTTCCGCACGGCTGGGACCATCCCGATTGCCGGGCGCAACGAGGACATGGACATCTACGAGCAATCGTTCAAGCGCATCGCTCAGTACCTCGCCGAAGGCGAGCTGGTGTGTATCTTCCCGGAAGGCAAGCTGACCACCGACGGCGAGATCAGCGGCTTCAAGAGCGGCATGAGCCGCATCATTGAGGAAACCCCGGTGCCGGTCATTCCGCTGGCACTACAAGGGTTGTGGGGCAGCTTTTTCAGCCGTGACCCGAGCAAGACCCTGTTCCGTCGCCTCTGGTCGCGTGTGGTGCTGGTCGCGGGTTCGCCCATTGCAGCAGATGTTGCAACGCCGGTGGATGTGCGTGAAGAGGTGAAGGCACTGAGAGGGAAGGTGCAATAAGCGCTCCGCGCAGCATTGGCACGATATGACTACCGTGCCAATGCTCGTAGGCATGCATTTCGTGACGCTCTGCGTCACCTTCAGGTGCCGCCGCTGATCAAAGGCCCGGTTTGGTTTCTTCCTCCGGCATCTTCCTGCATCTTCCTGAAATACGTCGATAGCAACGCACCGGAAATGTTGTGCCAGACGCTGAACAGCGCGCTCGGCACCGCCGCCAACGGCGAGAAATGTGCGCTGGCCAGCGCAGCGCCCAGGCCGGAGTTCTGCATGCCGACTTCCAGCGCCAGTGACTTGCGTTGCGCCAATGGCAGCTTGAAGACCTTGCCGGTGAAATAACCCAGCAAAAAGCCGAAGGTGTTATGGAGGATCACCACGGCCATGATCAACAAGCCCGATTCGGCGATTTTCGCCTGGCTGGCGGCAACTACGGCGCAGACGATCATCACGATGCTCACCACCGAGACCAGCGGCAGCACGTCCACGGCGTAGCTGACCCGTGCGCCCAGCAGACGCTGTGCAACCACACCGAGCACGATCGGCAGCATGACCAGTTGCAGAATCGACCAGAACATATCGAGGAAGGACACCGGCAGCCACGCCGACGCCAGTAACCAGATCAGGGTCGGGGTCAGCAGCGGGGCGAGCAGGGTGGTCACCGCCGCGATTGCCACCGCCAGCGCCAGATCACCTTTGGCCAGCCAGGCCATGACGTTGGATGACGTACCGCTCGGGCAGCAGCCGACCAGAATCACACCCACAGCGATTTCCGGCGGCAGTTGAAACACCTGACACAGCAACCAGGCCACGCCCGGCATGATCACAAAGTGCGCGACCACCCCCAGCGCAACGCGCCACGGGTTTCGCGCCACCTCAGAGAAGTCTTCCAGCTTCAAGGTAAGACCCATGCCGAACATGACCAGACCCAGCAGCGGTACGATCCAGCTTTTCAGACCGATAAAGGCCTGCGGGAACAGAAACGCCAAAATGGCGAACAGCAGCACCCAATAAGCAAAGGTATTACCGACAAACCGACTCAAGGCTGCCAACGCACGCATGGGGTGCTCCCTCCTGTAAAAAAAACCTGTGTGAAATGAACGCGCCGTCTCACAGGACGGCGCGGTGTTGCAGGCAGCGACGGGCGGGGATCAGATCCCCTGCGGGATTTCCTCGCCGCCCAGCGCGTCGAACAGTTCCGGCAGGAACTCGCCGAAGGTCAACATCATCAGTGTGAAGCTGGCGTCCAGCTGGCCCAGTGCCTCGTCGCCACCGTCCTGTTCCGCCTGATCCTGCAGCAGGTCTTCGAACTTCAGGCGCTTGACCACCAGCTTGTCGTCCAGCACGAACGACAGCTTGTCCTGCCAGGCCAGCGACAGCTGGGTGACGACCTTGCCGGTGTTCAAGTGCAGCTGAATTTCGTCGCTGGTCAGGTCCTGACGCTTGCAACGTACGATGCCGCCGTCTTCGTGAGTGTCGCGCAGTTCGCACTCGTCCAGCACGAAGAAGTTGTCGGCCGCTTTCTGGGTCTTGACCCAGTCGGTCATGGTCGCACTTGGCGAAACCTTGACGGTCAGCGGACGTACCGGCAACGAGCCGATCACTTCACGCAGGGTCGACAGCAGGTCTTCGGCGCGTTTCGGGCTGGAGGCGTTGACCAGAATCAGGCCCTGCTTTGGCGCGATGGCAGCGAAGGTCGCGGAGCGGCGGATAAACGCACGCGGCAGAAAGGCCTGGATGATTTCATCCTTGAGCTGATCACGTTCCTTCTTGTAGACCTTGCGCATCTGCTCGGCTTCGATCTCGTCGACCTTTTCCTTGAGCGCGTCGCGTACAACGCTGCCCGGCAGAATGCGCTCTTCCTTGCGTGCAGCAATCAGCAGGAAGTCCTGGCTGATGTGTACCAATGGAGCGTCCTCGCCCTTGCCGAAAGGAGCGACGAAACCATAGGTGGCCACCTCCTGGCTGGCGCAGGCACGAGCCGGTTTGGTTGCCAGTGCTGTCTCCAGCGCTTCGGCATCGAAAGGCACGTCCTGGGTCAGGCGATAGACAAGCAGGTTTTTGAACCACATGAGGTGAGTCTCTCTTTCTATACAAAGGCGGGCATTATTCGCTCCTCGGCGGCTGCGGCCAACCCTGCACAGAGCGTTTGTAAGCCTTTGGAAGGATTATAAAAATTATTTAAAAAAGTGCTTGCCAGAGTGCAGGTCGCTCCGTAGAATGCGCGCCACAACGAGAGTGAAGGGTGATTAGCTCAGCTGGGAGAGCAGCTGCCTTACAAGCAGCGGGTCGGCGGTTCGATCCCGTCATCACCCACCAAACTCGCTTTTAGTGTTACGCGCAGCGGTAGTTCAGTCGGTTAGAATACCGGCCTGTCACGCCGGGGGTCGCGGGTTCGAGTCCCGTCCGCTGCGCCATATTCAGCTTCAAGGCCCTTGAACTCCTTGAAGCAAACAGAAAGCCCGCCTTGTGCGGGCTTTCTGCTTTCTGCTTTCCTGAAACGATGAAGTCTTCGTTCATTCATCGGGGTGTGACAGGCAGCTACCGAGCCATCCTGGTAACCATACGACCAAGCTATTTCCGCCCAGGCTTTCGACCATGCGCGGGCCATCTGCATCGGCCACGTTGGCCAGGGTCAGCAGTCCATTTTGATGCGCGTTATGAAAACAATATTCAGTGCAGTCATCGCAGTTCAATACCCTTGACGTTTGGTTTCTGACGGCACGGTCTGGTTGATTGTTGCAGAGGAGCGCGGTTTTCATGTGATACAACGTTGTGTGCTTCCACGCATCATCAGGTAAGACTTCTTCTTAACCAATGTAAGTTATTTCCTTATTTATTGAAGTTTATGACTTGCTCTTTGTTTAACACGATCAAATCCTTGATTTCCCATCTTCGCTGGTATTAGCTGGTTTTGTTGGTTGGCGCCTTCAGTGTGCTGACCGAATGTCTTATATCTGATTCTGTAAGGTCGCCCTGTCAGGGCGACTGAATGCTCTATATTTAAATAAGGAAATTATATGAACACTGGTCCTAAACTGCTAATGGCTGCCTCTGTCATGGCCGCCTCCGTCAGCGCGTTGGCCTTGCCTGTGCTGCACACCGCGACTATCGATCAGCACGGTACTGTCGTTACTCAGTCGTCTCCGTGGATCAAGTCCGTAAGTTACAGTAGTAAGAACGACTATTTCGCAACGTATAAAGTGATTTTCAATGAGGGCCACTTCAAACACTCGCCTGGTTTCTGCTCGGCATCTTCTATTGATACCAGTGACTATGAACGGCTGTTCTATGGTCACGTCAAGTTGGGTGGGGCTGCCACCACAAAAGAAGTCAATGTGTTAGGTCTCATGGTCGGTAAGGACGGTGCCTCGGGTGACGCTTCCATGGGGTTTCAGCTGGCGTGCAGCAACTGATTGAATGAGCCTCACCGGGTGCGGGGCTTTCTCGAGGGCAGAACCTCGTTAAACACCTCCGGCTTTCCATCCACCGCATTTGCGCAGATCATCTATCCATTCCCAACAAGAACGGACGTGTCATGAACTTACCTCTTCAGGGCATCAAGGTGGTGGAGCTGGGCCAGCTTATTGCCGGACCTTTTGCGGCGAAGATCCTTGCCGAGTTCGGTGCCGAGGTCATCAAGGTCGAGCCGCCGCTGACCGGTGATCCTTTGCGCAAATGGCGTTTGCTGCACAACGGCACCTCCGTATGGTGGGCGGTGCAGTCGCGCAACAAGCAGTCGGTGACCCTCGACCTGCGTCAACCAAAGGCGCAGGAGATGGCCCGCCAGCTGATCCGTGATGCAGATGTGCTGGTGGAGAATTTCCGCCCCGTTACACTTGAGGGTTGGGGGCTCAGTTGGGAAGAGCTACATGCCCTCAATCCGAAACTGATCATGCTGCGCGTCTCCGGCTATGGGCAGACCGGCCCGTACCGTGACAGGCCGGGTTTTGGCGTAATAGGCGAGGCGATGGGCGGTTTGCGTCATTTGTCGGGCGAGCCAGGGCGTACGCCGGTGCGTGTCGGTGTGTCGATCGGCGATTCACTTGCAGCGTTGCACGGCGTGATCGGCATTCTGCTGGCGCTTCGTCACCGAGAACAGAATGGCGGTGATGGGCAGCAGATAGATGTCGCGTTGTACGAGTCAGTGTTCAACGTGATGGAAAGCCTGATTCCCGAGTATTCGGTATTCAATACTGTCCGTGAGCCAGCAGGCAGCAGCATGCCAGGCATTGCACCAACCAACGCCTACCGCTGCAATGATGGCAAGTACGCGCTGATCGCAGGTAATGGCGACAGTATCTACCGCCGGTTGATGGAAAAAATCGGTCGAATGGATCTGGCCAATGACCCCGAGCTTGAGCACAACGACGGGCGGGTCAGGCATGTGGCACGCATTGATGCTGCCATTTCGACCTGGACCGCCGAGCGCTCGATGGACGAAGTTCTTGCTGCACTCAACGAGGCGCGTATCCCGGCAGGCAAGATCTACGACGCTGCCGATATCGCCGGCGACCCGCATTATCAGGCGCGTGACATGTTGTTGCAGAGCGCGCTGGATGACGGCACGCCCGTTACCCTCCCGGGGATTGTGCCTAAACTTCAAGGCACGCCGGGCCAGGTAAGAACGCCCGCGCCGACCCTGGGTCAGCACACCGACGCCGTTCTCGAAGCACATGGTATAGACGCAGCCACTCGCGCCGAATGGCGTCGGCTTGGCATCATTTGATCCGAAATGCGGCCTTTGCCGTAAACAGAACTCTATTCCAAACGGAGCTGATCCCGTGATTGATCATCTGGACCATCTTGTATTGACCACTGCTGATGTTGACGCCTGCAAGGATTTTTACGTACGTGTCAAGGGTATGGCCCCTGAACGCTTTCGCCAGGGCCGACTGGCGTTTCGCTTCGGCAATCAGAAAATCAATGTCCATGAG
Source organism: Pseudomonas amygdali (assembly GCF_002699855.1). Taxonomy (GTDB): domain Bacteria; phylum Pseudomonadota; class Gammaproteobacteria; order Pseudomonadales; family Pseudomonadaceae; genus Aquipseudomonas; species Aquipseudomonas amygdali. Next base: position 61,996 of record NZ_LKBW01000310.1, read on the forward strand.
CGTGGTAAAGAGTTCGAGCCCAAGGCCCATCTGCCTGTGCCAGGTGCGCTGGACTTGTGTTTCATTGCCAGCATCCCGCTGGCTCAAGTCATCGCACACCTGCAGGAGCAGGACTGGCCTATCGTTGAAGGTCCGGTGGAGCGTACCGGCGCCACCGGGCCGATTCGTTCTGTGTATGTGCGCGATCCTGATCTGAACCTGATCGAAATTTCCGAATTGGCCTGATTCAGGTCGGCGACGGACTGATCCCTTCCGTGATCGCGGCAGGTCTGGCCTGACCGGTTTTCGGCAGGGGCAAAGGCTCGGGTTGTTTCGGCTCGTCCTCGCCATTCAGCGCCCGGTGCATCTTTTCGCTGTCCAGTGCGCCGACCCATTTGGCGATGGCCATGGTGCCGACGCCGTTGCCGATGGTATTGGTGATCGCCCGCGCTTCGGACATGAAACGGTCCACGCCCAGTAACAGCACCATGCCCGCGACAGGGATGGTGCCAAGTGACGCGAGGGTCGCGGCGAGAATGATGAAGCCTGAACCCGTGACACCCGCCGACCCCTTGGAGGTGAACATCAGCACCACCAGTACGATCAACTGGTCGGCCAGGGTCAGTGGCGTATTGGTCGCCTGGGCGATGAAGATCGCTGCAATTGTATAGTAGATCGCCTGTCCGTCCGGGTTGAAGGTCAGGCCGGATGGAATGATCATTCCTGCAACCGGTTTTGACACGCCGGCTTTCTCCATTTTCGAGATCATCTGTGGCAGCACCGATTCAGATGAACTGGTGCCCAGCACCGTGAACAGTTCTTCCTTGATGAAACGCAGAAATTTCCAGAGGCTGAACCCGCTGTAGCGGCATATCGGCCCGAGTACGAAGATCACGAACACTGCGCAGGTCAGGTAGACGCAGGCCATCAGTTTGCCCAGAGAAAACAGCGAACCGAAACCATATTTACCTATGGTGAAGGCAATTGCGCCGAATGCGCCGAGCGGTGCCAGGCGCATGACCATGTTGACGATTCTGAACATGCCCTGCATCAGGCTGTCCAGCGCATCGACAAAAGGTTTAGCGCGCGGACCTACCTGAGCCAGAGCGATCCCGAGCAGGATCGAGAACAGCAGGATTTGCAGAATATTGCCCTTGGCGAATGCGTCGATGATGGTGTCGGGAATGATGCCCATCAAAAAGTCCATGAACGACGAATGCTTCGCCGCGCTGGTGTAGGTGCTCAGGCTGGAAGAGTCCAGCGTTGCCACATCAATGTTCATCCCAGCACCGGGTTTGAATACATCCACCACGACCAGACCAATTACCAGCGCCAGGGTCGACACCACTTCAAAATAGATCAGTGCCCAAAACCCGACGCGGCCCAGCTCCTTCATGTTTTCCATGCGCGCGATGCCGGACACCACTGTCAGGAAAATCACTGGTGCGAGTAGCATCTTGATCAGCTTGATGAATGCATCGCCGATGGGTTTGAGCGCTGCGCCGGTTTCCGGTGCCACAACGCCAACGATGGCGCCTAGAATGACCGCGAGTAAAACCTGTACGTACAGTTTGCCTAGAATGCTTTTCATGACCGGGTCCTGAGTTTTTATTGTTGTCAGGAAATGCCCGGAGACTCGGCAGGCCGGTCTCCGTGGCGTTGTACCGCGATACGACGATGATCTGGCGAACGCGCCTCAGCGGTTGATCAGTTGCAGTACCGCGTCGGTGACCTGCCTGGTGGTGGCCGTGCCGCCGAGGTCCGGGGTATGCAGACCGCTTTCGGTGACCGCCTCGATGGCCGACATCAGGGTCTTGGCCGCTGCCGATTCACCCAGATGCTCAAGCATCATCGCAGCGGTCCAGAGCGTTGCAATCGGGTTGGCGACGCCTTTGCCTGTGATATCGAAGGCCGAGCCGTGAATCGGTTCGAACATCGACGGGAAGTTGCGGCCTGGGTTGAGGTTCGCGGTAGGGGCGATGCCCAGGCTGCCGGACAGGGCGGCAGCCAGATCGGAAAGTATGTCGGCGTGCAGGTTGGTGGCGACGATGACATCCAGCGACGATGGCTTGAGCACCATGCGCGTGGTCACGGCATCCACCAGCTCCTTGTCGATCCTGACGTCCGGGAAGTCCTTGGCCACTTCGTAGAAAATCTCGTCCCACAACACCATGCCATGGCGCTGCGCGTTGGACTTGGTGACCATGGTCAGGTGCTTGCGCGGGCGAGTGCGCGCCAGTTCGAAAGCGAAGCGATGAATGCGCTCTACACCGGCCCGTGTGAACACCGAAACCTCGGTTGCGACTTCCTCTGGCAAACCACGATGCACGCGCCCGCCATTGCCGGAGTACTCGCCCTCGGAGTTTTCGCGAACGACGACCCAGTCGATCTCGTGGCCGTTGTGCAGCGGGCTCTTTACGCCAGGCAGAACGCGCGCTGGACGTACGTTGGCGTATTGGTCAAAGCCCTGGCAGATCGGCAGGCGCAAACCCCACAGGGAAATATGGTCGGGTACATTCAAGGCACCCACTGCGCCGAAGAAAATCGCATCGAATGTCTTGAGTTCGGCCAGACCGCCTTCAGGAATGTAGTGGCCGTTCTTCAGGTAGTTATCCGAATTCCAGTCAAAGTGTTTGAAGGTCAGGTCGAAGCCGGATTTTTTCGACAGCGCCTGCAGGACTTCAACACCTGCGGCGATCACTTCCACGCCAATGCCGTCGCCGGGTACTGCTGCAATGTTGTAACTGCTCATGGTCCACTCCACTGTCCGGTGCTTTTTGTTGTGCCTGCGAACGCTCTGTTCGACAGGGTGTGGAAGGAGTATATGTAGTGAACCGGAACGTATGAGTTACTCGAAATCACTACATAATTAACTTTGAGTTACCAATGAATCAGACACAGGACCTGTCGTTTTTCCATCTGTTGGCTCAGCAGGGCAGTCTTGCCGCGACAGCCCGCGAACTGGGCGTGACGCCGCCTGCCATCAGCAAACGCTTGAGCCTTCTGGAAGCGCGGCTCGGCACACGCCTGGTGAATCGCACCACGCGGTCCATGAGTCTGACTGCCGAGGGCGAGTTGTATTTCAGCCATGCGGCGCGGATTCTGACCCAGATCGATGAAGTCGAGCAGTTGATCACCAGCAGTTCTGCCAGCCCCAAAGGGCTCATCAGGGTCAACGCTTCACTGGGTTTCGGTCGCCGCCATATAGGCCCGGCACTGGCGGCTTTTTTTGCCCGTTACCCCGAGGTTCAGATCCAGCTGGAAATCAGTGACCATCCACTGGATTTGGCCACCCATGGTTTTGATCTGGGCATTCGTTTCGGCAGCCTTCCGGACGCGGCCTTTCATGCGCGCAAGATCGCATCCAATCGGCGTCTGCTCTGCGCATCACCGCTGTATCTGGAAAAGCACGGTACGCCGACACGTCTGGCGGAACTGCAGCACCACAATTGTATTTTTCTGCGTCAGAACGAAACACCCTACGGGGTGTGGAGCTTCAGCAACGGGGGGCGTACGCAGAACGTCAAGGTACATGGCGCATTGGGCTGCAACGACGGTGAGGTCGCGCTGAACTGGGCGCTGGAAGGGTTCGGCATTTTGCTGCGCGCCGAATGGGACATTGCCCGGTACGTGCGCAGTGGCCGTCTGCGTCTGGTGCTTGAAGACCAGACACCCACTCGGGCGGACGTCTACGCGGTCTATCCGCAGCAGTTGCATTTGTCCGCCAGGGTGCGTTGTCTGATCGATTTTCTGGTGGAGCGTTTTGCCAGTCTGGATCAGGTTGTCCCGCTGCAAGACCCGCATTGAGCTCTGGACGTCAGCAGCCCTTCGAAGCAGCTCCGTCCTTTGGTACGAATGCAGCCTTGTCGCCTGGTTTGGTAATGACGTAAGCGCGTCGCCACGGCTGGTCGTCTATCAGTTTCCAGCGATGGCCAGGGCCGGTGGTGTCCTGTGCCAATAATATTTCCCCTGGGCGCAGTACGAAATTCTCTCCACCCGTGGTGGAAAATTCGAGCGTGCCTGAAAGGGTGATCACGTATTGCTCTTCCGGTGCGGCGTGCCAGTCATATTGCGAGTGCGCCGGGTTTTCCTTGAAGTGCAGGGCGTTGACATAGGTCATTGCCTTTTGATCAATCGAGCCTTCGATGACGTGTGACAGATTGTCGGGGCCTGTGCACAGCCTGTATGCCTTGATGCCCTCGGTTACAACAATAGGTAATAGGTGGCTTCTTGGTCGCGTAGGCTGAGCTGACCGGTAACATGACTGCTGCGGTGATGGCTGCAAGGCCTGCCAACTGGCAAGCCGTCGAGCGCATCAGGCGAAAACGATTGTTCGATTGCATAAAACGTTCCTGAGCACGACAAACTGCATAAGCCCTGATCGCCAGTCGTGGTGATCGAAACAGGGGCTGGGCAGATTTGCCCACGCAGCGGATCGAACCACATCCGTTAACGGTTAAAAATTATCTTTAGTTTCATGTTGCCGGGTGCCGCGGCGTCTACCTGTTGTCATATTCATCTATGTCACCCGCCACCCTGAGTTTCCTTACGCTAATGACTCAATCAGTCAGGCTTTCAAGGAGCCTCGGATGCACCCCAGAAAAAGAATTGAAAAACGGTCCGTTGACCATCATCCCGGCATGCCAGCGTTTAGCGTGCCTTTCGATCATCCTGATGATGCGGCGCGCTATGCCCATGAGCGGATCGGCAATCGGCGTGACCGTGAATACGGCGGCTTTATTCTGGTTCGCAAGGATGGCAAGTACGTTGCGACCGAACCCATGAACGGCAGCCGGTTCAGCTTTGACCCCAACGAAGTCTTTCCGCGCAACGATGAGGAGGGGTATGTGCTCTACCCGCAAGGGTATGACGACTATGCGATTTACCATTCTCACCCGTCACTTCAGGCCGGGCTTGAAGAATGGCCGGAGCGTGAAAAGGTTACTTACCCGAACAGTTTTTCAGCGGGCGACATCTATGCAGCGATCGATGACCAGGAGGTTTGTCCGGCGACTTATCTTTCCGGACCTGACGGCTCCTTGATCAAATACACGCTGTCCCGTTCTGCCGCCGAAGACACGCTGTTCGCGCGCGTAGCCGGACCGCCAGGCATGCCGCACCTGAGTGAACTCAGTCAGATCCACAAGGCGCTGCAGAACCTCACCATGCTGCCCAGTGATGTGGTCCGGTTGCTGGCAGGTGCCGGGGATCTGGAAGTGATAGTGCCCAGTCGTCTGTGGGGGCGGGTCGGGAAAGTGTCTACAGACTGGCGCCCTTATCCGGACGATGCCGCCACTCGCACGCCTCCTGTGACATCGCCTGCAAGCTGCGCCGTGCAATGGCCACCCAGGCCTCTGAGCCTCAGCGTGCCGTTTACCCGTGCTGATGAAGCTGCACGTTACGCGCACGGCCGGATCGGTACTCGCATTCATTCGCAGATCATCGGTTTCCTACTGTTCAACCCGGTAACGCGCGCTTACCTGATCGCCGAGCCGATCCTTGAAGATGGCGCTCCGGTCTACGCACCCTGTTCGGCGTTTCACCCCGATGCTTACTACCGGCCTGCATTACCTGATGGCTATCGTGTTGACGGCATGTATTTTTCATCTGCCAACCTCGTAGCTGAGGGCGGGCGTGAAGTAGTGAGTGATTTCTTTGACCCGGACGATCTGCATCGCATGTTCAGTTATCGTTACAAGCCTGCACAGCGACCCAAAGGCTCGCCAATTCGTTACGGCTTCGAGATGTCGGCAGTTTATTTCTCGGCAGCCGATGGTGCGCTGCTCGCGTACACACCCAGCCGGTCCGACGAGGAGCTTCGGCTTTTACGAAGCGTATCGCGCGTGTACTCGGGGGCTGAGTCCATCCAGGCGCAACTCGCCGCAGGTACGATCAATGTGCAGGACTTTGTTCGCGCAGTGGCACGAGCCGGGCACCTGCGCGTGCTGCAGACCAGTAAGCGCTGGCCTCATGCCGGGGTGGTCAGCCCCGTGTCATGAGCCCTTCGCTGCAAACCCGCGTGTTTCCCATGCGAATCACAAACTGAACTGCAACTGAACAATCCAGTGCCGCGCCGGGAAAACCTTTGGATACCTGAACTTATCGGCGTTTTCTCCCTCTCATGCCGGTAGCCATTGATCGCGGCGGCCTGATAAGCTCGCGGCTTTACTCGTTTGCCCTTTTGGCGCATGAACAAGGAATTAGCATGAAACAGCATCGGTTGGCAGCGGCGATTGCCCTGGTCGGTCTGGTACTCGCAGGTTGTGACAAGCAAGCCAGCACCGTAGAGCTGAAAACTCCGGCACAAAAAGCGTCTTATGGCATCGGTCTGAACATGGGCAAAAGCCTGGCTCAGGAAGGTATGGATGATCTGGATTCCAAGGCTGTGGCCTTGGGTATCGAAGACGCAGTCGGCAAGAAAGATCAGAAACTCAAAGACGAAGAGCTGGTTGAAGCCTTCTCGGCCCTGCAGAAGCGCTCCGAGGAGCGTCTGGCCAAGATGAGCGAAGAGGCTTCGGCCGCTGGCAAGAAATTCCTCGAAGAGAACGGCAAAAAGGATGGCGTGGTCACCACTGCTTCCGGCTTGCAGTATCAAATCATCAAGAAAGCGGATGGCGCTCAGCCTAAGCCTACCGATGTTGTGACTGTTCACTACGAAGGCAAACTGATTGACGGCAAGGTCTTCGACAGTTCCGTTGAACGCGGCAGCCCGATTGACCTGCCTGTAGGCGGCGTTATCCCGGGTTGGGTCGAAGGTCTGCAACTGATGCACGTAGGCGAGAAGATCAAACTCTTCATCCCTAGTGATCTGGCGTACGGCGCGCAGAGCCCGAGCCCGGCGATCCCGGCAAATTCGGTACTGGTCTTTGACCTTGAGTTGCTTGGCATCAAAGACCCGGCAGCTGCTCCGACAGCTGGTGCTGATGCTGACGAAGAAGAAGAGGCAGCTCCTGCCGCTTCGGCTCCGGCCAAGAAGTAACCCACTACCTGGCTACAGAAAACGCCCTGTCTCGACAGGGCGTTTTTGTGTCCGGCTTATTTCCCGAACGCTTGGCCATTCGGGCAGTCCCACTATCATGGAAGCGCGCAGTAGCATTGTCCGACAGTCCGGCAAGGTAACGGCACTCGCTTGAGCGAGGGGGCGGTTTCACACCTTTGTAGCTTTTTTGTGAGTAAAAAACGCCCGATTTGACTGTGGTCCCCCGATAACGGGGAGTTCAGGCATGAAAAAAGCCACTGTTCACAAGGTTATCCACAATTATTGTGGATAACCTTGTGGTACCGGCCAGGCAGGTTCGCCGGATCTGCTTTTATCGAAAGACATTTTGCTGAACGGGAGTGGGTATGAAAGCACCGTGGAATTTTATCCGTTATCTGCCCGGAGCCCGGCGTCTGCTGGCAGCGGGGCGACTGCCAGGGTTGTTGTTTGCGGTCGCGCGCAAGGGTAACAGTGAAGGTAATCGTCTGGGCAAGCTCAAGGACGATCTGCGTTTGCTCCAGGCCCTGTGCCTGGCTTACTGGCGCGGTGAGTACCGAAGCATCAGCCCCAAAGCCATTTTGTCCATTGTCGCGGGCCTGATGTATTTCCTCAGCCCGCTGGACGCTATTCCTGACTGGATTCCAGGCCTGGGAATGTTCGATGACATCGCAGTGCTGGCCTGGGTCACCAAGCACTTGAGCGACGAACTGGATGCTTTTCGTGCATGGCGCGAGCAGCAACCGCCCGAGAAACTCATCGTGGTCGAGCAGTTGCCCAAGACTCAGGCGCTGTTGGAGAAAGAGCGGGGTAAGGTGTAAGTCTCACCGATTGAACACAAGCCATAGCGTTCCGCTGTTAAGATGCCAGCCTATGAATCAAGCCTGATCAGTGTGCGGTCGTGTAGTACAAGGTGACTCTATGGATCTTCAAGTGATATCCCGTGACGGTGAGCCGGAATATGCAGTGCTGCCCTGGGCTCAGTACCAGGCACTGCTGAAGGCTGCCGGGTTGGTCGGCAAGCCGCGCCAGGAACCGGTTGCATCGACTTCCGGCCTCGCTGCCGGTGAGCTTCCAGGGTTCGATGAGTTGCGGGCACTGCGCGAGGCCAAAGGTCTTGAAGTGGCCAGCCTGGCGCGTACGGTCGGCATCAGTCCGTCTTATCTGGAGTTGATCGAGAATGGTACTCGTCAGCCGGATGCTGCAATAAAGCGCAGCCTGGCATGGGAGCTTGGAGTGCCGGGCTGGCGAGGCGAGTCGTGAGCGTGCGCATCAGCCGTCAGCATTGGGACGGCCTGCTCAATGAGCTCGATCAGGCGCGCCGCCAGCGTCATCTGCTGACCTATCGCGCGTTGGTCGAGCGTTTGCAATTGCCCAGTCCGGCCATGCAGACCCTGACCGCAGCCCTGGAGCATCTGGCCGCCATGGACGCCCGCGCGGAACAGCCTTTGCGCAGCTCGCTGGTGATCAGCCAGGGCGCAAGCCGCTTGCCGCGCCCAGGGTTTTTTGAATGCGCAGAGCGTCTCGGACGCTTCTCTGGCCCGTCAGATGGCGTCGCCGCCGCTTCGTGGCACGCCGCCGAAGTGGTTCGGGTGTTTGAATACAGCTACCCGGAAGTGGAGGTGCAGTAGCGATTCGGCCCCCGAATCTTCAGTGGCTGTATCGACCCCTTCGTGGGTAATGCGGATCGCCGCCCGGTCACTCCCACAACAGCGAACCTGAGGGAGCGAGCTTGCTCGCGAAGTCGCACGTTCAGCTCATTTACCCTCACGCTTGTACCAATAAATCCAGCCGCGTCGAATCGATCACATGAATGCTCGCGCCAGCAACGTCCTTGGCGAAATGTTTGGCTTGTGAGGCCAGGTCGGCCAGCTGGCTGGCATCGACCAGCGTGCAGCTTTCTTCGTGCAGATGTACTACGCCAATCGACAGTGATAACAACGGGAACTCCTGACGCTGCGCCTGTCGGTTGAGGGCGACGAAGCAACCGGCTTCCAGATGCTCCGCGCGGTAGAAACGTCGGCATTGATTCTGGAAATCATCCAGCAGGGTTTTCAGGCGCCGCTCCCAATCCTCGACGCCCAGCACCATCAGAAAATCATCCCCGCCGATGTGTCCGACAAAGTCCCTGCTTGGGTCGATACGGTCGTTCAGGCACTGCGCGAGACACAGCAGCACTTCATCACCACGGGCGTAACCGTAGATGTCGTTGAAAGGCTTGAAGCTGTCAATGTCCACGTAGCAGATCACCGATTCGCGGCCCTGTTGCAGCAGACGCGTCAGGCATTGCTGTATCGGAACATTGCCGGGCAGCAGGGTCAGCGGGTTAGCGTAACGTGCCTGCTGGATTTTCATCTCGGTAATCAGCTTCAGAACATCGATTACCCGTCCCAGGCCCAGATAGGTACCGTTGGAGGTGATGATGAAATCCTCTTCGATGCGCTGCCGGGCTCGGCTGGTCAACAGTCGGCTGACCTGTTGCAGTGACTGGCTGACTTCCACGGCCAGAAAGTCATCACTCATCAGGCGGCTGATTGGCTTGCGGGCAAACAGTTCGGTACCAAAGGGCTTGAGCAGTGCCTCGGACAATGAATGCCTATGGACGATGCCGCAGGGCCTGGCCTCGTCGTCCAGCACGGCCAGCGAATTGAGATTGGCCTGCCTGCGAAACGCTTCCAGCACCTCAGCTGTGGGCGTGGACTGGCTGACTGATGGTTGCGGGTTGAGCAGGGCAGAAAGGTCTGCCGCTTCTTCGTTCAACGGCGCGCTGGTGGTCTCTGCCTTGGGCAGCATGGCGCGGGTTTCGCGTGGCGGGCGCTCTTGCGGACGGGCAAGCAGATAGCCCTGAACCAGATCCACGCCCATGTCCTTCAGCGCCGCCAGCTCTTCGGGCAATTCGATGCCTTCAGCAATCACGGTCGCTCTGGAAGCCTTAGCCATCTGCAGCATCGAGCCAACGAACTCGCGCTTCACCGCATCCTGGTGAATTCCGTCGATGAAGTGCCGATCGATTTTCACGTAGTCCGGGCGCAGCTCCGACCAGAGTCGCAAGCTCGAATAACCGGCACCCAGATCATCCAGCGCGATGGAGAAGCCCATGTCGCGGTAGTGGTGCAGCGCGTTGTACAGCAGGTCGAAATCATCGGTAGGCATCTGCTCGGTCAGTTCGATGACCACGTCCTTCGGCGCGATGTGGTATCGGCGCAGCATTTCCAGCGTCCGGCCCGGCGGATGAGACGTTTCGAGCAGCGATTCGGGAGAGACGTTGAGGAACAGCTTGCCCGGCAACTTCTGCTGACTGAAACGCCGGCAGGCGCTGTCACGGCAACTCAGTTCCAGCTCACTCAGGCGGCCTGCCTGTCGAGCGATGGCAAACAGGTTCAGGGGCGAATGCAACGCGCTGTTGGACGGTCCGCGGGTCAAGGCTTCATAACCCAGAATTCGACGTTCCGATAGCGAAACGATGGGCTGGAACAAGCTGTGCAAATCACCACGAGCCAGAATTGAACTCAGTGTGCTCAACTGTTCGGTTAGGGTCATGGTCGTCTCGAAGAGAATAAAAAGGGCTGAGCGCTTGCGCGTTCAGCCCCGTATTTCACGACAGCTTCATGACTGTTTGATGACGTTGAAGCTAAATGGCCATCAATGAGTCTGCCTTATTTTTTTGCCACAGCGGCGCTTAGCCCCAGATAGTCGATCAGAATACGCCCGGTCTCTGCCAGGTAGGCATCGTCCTCGGGTTTGGTTTTCTCGTCTTCCACTGGCAGCGCGTCTTCGTCTTCTTTCTTCAACTCTTTCAGCGGCTCTTCACCCTTGGCCTTGCGGCGGGTGTTTTCCAGCGCGAGCTGCTTGCTTTCGATGGACGCATGCTCGGCGCGACGGTCTGCTTCATTGAGGCTGACCGTTTTTTCGTTCATCAGCTTCTTGGCCAGCGCCAGGCGGTCTTCAATGAACACGAACTCGGCGTCTTTCGCCGAACGCGCTTCATGTCGCGCCTGCAGTTGGGCCAGGAAGGGCTTGAACGGATCGATGGCAGGTTTGATCGCCGTTTTGATGCTGTCCCATGGCATGGCCTCGGGCAGGGCACTCTCGCCAATTTCCTTGGTATCGATCAGCGACGGGTAAGTGATGTCCGGCACTACACCCTGATGCTGGGTGCTCTGACCGGAAACCCGGTAGAACTTGGCAAGGGTCAGTTTCAGTTCGCCATGATTGAGCGGCTGAATGGTCTGCACGGTGCCTTTACCGAAGGTCTGGCCACCGATCACCAGTGCGCGGTGATAATCCTGCATCGCGCCAGCGAAAATCTCCGACGCCGAAGCGGACAGACGGTTGACCAGCAAGGCCATAGGGCCTTTGTAGAACGCGCCTTTGGCTTCGTCTTCCAGCACATCGACCTTGCCGTCGGCGTTGCGCACCAGCACGGTCGGGCCTTTGTCGATGAACATACTGGTCAGCTCGGTCGCTTCCTGCAACGAACCGCCACCATTGTTACGCAGATCCAGTACCACGCCATCGACCTTCTCGGCCTGCAGCTCGGTAAGCAGTTTCTTCACGTCACGGGTGGTGCTCTTGTATTCCGGATCGCCAGCACGGTAGGCCTTGAAGTCCAGATAGAACGCAGGGATGTCGATGACCCCGAGTTTGTAGTCCTTGCCATCCTGTTTGAGGTGCAGGATCGACTTCTTGGCCGCCTGTTCTTCGAGTTTCACCGCTTCACGGGTGATGGCGACAATTTTGCTGGTCTGGTCATTCGGCGCATTGCTGGCCGGGATGATCTCCAGACGGACCACGGAACCTTTCGGACCGCGGATCAGCTTGACGACTTCATCCAGACGCCAGCCGATCACGTCGACCATTTCCTTGTCGCCCTGGGCAACGGCCACGATCTTGTCGGCCGGCGCGACCTGCTTGGTTTTGGCCGCAGGTCCTGCCGGGACCAGACGCACGATTTTCACGTTGTCGTTATCGCTCTGCAACACAGCGCCGATGCCTTCCAGCGACAGGCTCATGTTGATGTCGAAGTTTTCCGCGCTGTCAGGCGACAGGTAGTTGGTGTGCGGGTCATAAGACATGGCGAACGTGTTGATGTAGGCCTGGAAGATATCTTCTGCGCGAGTCTGGTTCAGACGGGCCTGCTGATTCTTGTAGCGCTTGGTCAGGGTTTCCTGGATCTTCGCCGGGTCCTTGCCTGCGATCTTCAGGCGCAGGACTTCATCTTTTATGCGCTTGCGCCATAGCTCGTCGAACTCGGCAGTGTCCTTGGGCCATGCGGCGTCCTTGCGGTCCACCAGCAGGGTTTCCTTGGTATTGAAGTCAAGCTTGTCGACGCCCTTGCTCAACTCAGCCAGCGCGAAGTCCAGACGCGCCTTGATGCGGTCCAGGTAGCGCTTGTAGATAGTGAAACCCGGATTCAGGTCGCCACTTTTGAGGAAGTCGTTGAACTGGAACTGCCATTTGTCGAATTCGGCAATGTCGCTGGCCATGAAATAGCTGCGCGAGGGGTCCAGTTGCTTGATGTAGCTCTGGTAAATAATCGCTGAACGCTTGTCGTCCAGGGGCGGCTTGCTGTAGTGATGTCGTTTGAGCAGCTCAACCACGTTGAGGCTGGCAATCACTTCGTCGCGGTCCGGCTGAAGATTATCCCAGCTGTTGGCGGCAAAGGTACTGGCTGACATCGGCAAAACGCTAAGGCCGACAAACAGTGCGAGGGCAGTGCTGGGGAATAATTGCTTCATGCTGATTCGACGCGAGGACAATTGATAACGCATATTAGGCCGTCTTTGAGGTCGCCGGTTCCTTCGGACCCGGCCGCATAATGCAAAAGCCCGGGCAAAACAGCCACGGGCTCAGTCTGGACTCACTATGGAGGCACCGTGAAGGCATTGCAAGGCGTTGAAGGACATGTGGAATGGGTCGAGGAGCCGAGTCCGGCCCTTGATGTGGGGCAGGTACGTATCAAAGTGGCTGCGGCAGGTTTGAATCGAGCCGATCTGTTACAGCGCGAGGGCAAGTATCCGCCGCCGCCCGGGGTCACTCAAACGCTCGGTCTGGAGTGCTCGGGGGTGATCGCCGAAGTGGGTCCGGGCACGTCCTGGGTGGTCGGAGACCGCGTCTGCGCGCTGTTGGCGGGCGGGGCGATGGCTGAAGAAGTGGTGGTCGACGGGCGACATGTACTGCCAGTTCCAGAAGGGCTGTCGCTGCATGAGGCCGCCGCCATCCCTGAGGTGTATGCCACCGCGTGGCTCAATCTGTTTCAGCTGGCAGGCCTCAAGCCGGGTGAAAAAGTGTTGTTGCACGCAGGCGCAAGTGGGGTTGGTTCAGCCGGTATTCAGCTTTGCAAAGCGTTCGGCAACCCGGTCTGGGTCAGTGTCGGTTCGACCGAGCGTCTGGCCTATTGCGTCGAACTGGGAGCACAGGGGGGCGTAGTACGTAGCGAAAGTCTTGAAGGCCTGAACGATTTTGCACCGTTCAACGTCATTCTCGACCCGGTGGGCGCAAGCTACGCCGAACTCAACGTCAAACTGTTGGCTCTGGACGGTCGCTGGGTGCTGATCGGTATCATGAGCGGGCGCGAGGCGCAGGTGGATCTGGCGCACGTGCTGGGCAAACGTATCCAGTTGATGGGTTCGACCTTGCGCAGTCGCGATGACACATTCAAGGCCGACCTGCTCAGCGACCTGGGCCAGCACGTCTGGCCGCTGTTCGCTGAAGGCCGCCTCAAGCCGCAACTGGCGAAATCCTTTGCGATCAAGGATGCCGACGCTGCGTTCGAAGAGCTGGCGACCAACACGGTATCCGGCAAGATCGTGCTGGTCATCGACGAAAGCCTGGTCTGACCCGTCGGTGCCTCTGGACTCAGCTCCAGTCGTGCACCGGCCAGCCTGCTTTCTGCGCGTGTTCCAGTAACACGGCATCGGGGTTGACCACATTGGGGTGGTCAACCTTGAGCAGCAGCGGCAGGTCATTGCGTGAATCCGAGTAGAAGCTCGCCCCTTCAAGGTTTTCCCCTTCGGCGTCCAGCCACTCCATCAGGCGCGTGATCTTGCCTTCCCGATAGGTCAGCACGCCGACCGTGGCACCGCTGTACACGCCATGTTGCACGTCCAGTTCGATACCCAGCACTTCGTCGATCCCGAGGCGTTCTGCGATGGGTTTTACCAAGTGCACACCTGACGCCGAGATCACCAGGATCCGGTCGCCTTTGGCGCGATGCTGGGCAATACATTTGCAGGCGTCGCTGTAGATGATCGGCTCGATGACGTCCTCAACCCACGGGCCGACCAGATGATCGATTTCTTCAGGCGTACGGCCAGCCATGGGTTCCAGGCTGAACGCCATGTAGTCTTCCATTGCCAGCTCGCCTGCGCTGTAGGCGGCCATCAGTTCGTCGTTGCGCTGCATGAACGAGGTTGAGTCGACCCAGCCCAGGCGACCCATCTGCTCGCTCCAGAGCGTGGCACAGTCGCCGCCGATCAGGGTCTCGTCCAGGTCGAAAATTGCCAGGGGCATGTGCGTTTCTCCTAAAAGTCTGTTGAATCAGCTGTCAGCTTCACGCTTGGCGTCTTGATCGGCAAGCGTGTGGCGTTATCCGTGCAGAACAAAATCAGTTCAGAGCACGGTTAGTTCAGAGCACAGAGCGCCGACGGTTCGATGTTCAGTGTTACACGCCTTCCATCCGGGTGCAGGTCGTCGGCGCTGCGGTTCAGTACGTCGACCACCAGTTCCACGCCGCGGGCCTGTATCCGGTAGCGGATGACGTTGCCGAGCAGACTGTGACTGCGTACTTCGCCTTCCAGTTCGCCGGTCAGGCTCAATTGGATCGATTCAGGGCGAATCGCAATGCGGCTGGTGATCGGGCGTTGCATCAGGCGCGTGGCGTCTTCGGCTTCCAGCAGGTTGTAGTTGCCGATGAAACCCGCAGCGAACACGTCAACCGGAGCGGTGTAAAGGGTTTCTGCGTCACTACTCTGCACGATCCGGCCTTCGTTCATCAGGAAGATGCGGTCGGACATGGTCAGCGCCTCCTCCTGATCGTGGGTCACGAAGATCGTGGTAATGCCCAGCTCGCGCTGAATGGCGCGAATCTGCTCACGCAGGTTTTTGCGAATTCGCGCATCCAGTGCCGACAGCGGCTCATCAAGCAACAGCAGGCGTGGGCGAGTGACCAGCGAGCGCGCCAGAGCCACGCGCTGGCATTGCCCGCCGGATAACTGATGCGGATAACGCGCGGCAAAGTCGTGCAGCTCGACCATGCGCAGAATATCGGCAACGCGCTTTTCGCTGTCGGCCGCACTGACTTTCTGAATTCGCAGGCCAAACGCGACGTTTTGCTCGACGGTCATGTTGGGAAACAGCGCGTAGCTCTGGAACACCATGCCGATGTTGCGTTTTTGTGGTGTGAGCGGCACCAGGTCAGTGCCATCAAGCAGGATGCGCCCGCTATTGACTGGCGTCAGCCCGGCAATGCAGCGCAATAACGTGGACTTGCCACAGCCGGACGGGCCGAGCAAGGTGACAAACTCGCCTTTCTTGATACTGCAGTTGATGTCGCTGAACACTGACGTGCTGGCATAGCTTTTCTGCAGGTTTTCAATGCTGACAAAACTCATTTCAGTCTTTGTCCTTGTTCAGTCGATTGGCGGCCCAGGTCAGCACCAGCACGAAGAGGAAATAGGAAATCACCAGCGCGCTGTTGAAGTGACCGCTGCTGTTGCGCATGTTGTTCAGGTAGACCTGCAAGGTTTCATAGCGGGTGCCGACCAGCAGGTTGGCGAACACGAATTCGCCAAACAGGAACGAGAACGACAGCAGCAGGGCAATCATCAAGCCCTTGCGCAGGTTAGGCAGCACGACCATGAAAGCCGCCTGCCAGGTGCTGGCGCCGAGCAACTGGGCGGCGTCCATCAGGTCCGTGAGGTTGATGGCCTGCAGGTTATTGGTGATGGCGCGGTACATGAAAGGCAGGGCAACAGTGAAATAGCAGCCGATCAGAATCCACGGCGTGCCGACCATGGCCATGGGGCCGGAGCCATAGAGTTGCAGCAGGCCGACCGACGAGACCACGGGAGGCACGGCGAACGGCAGCAGGATCAGGATGTTCATCAGCCCGTCGAGGCGCGGGAAGTAGTAATGGACGACAAACAGCAGCGGCAGAATCAGCAGCACCGAGAGTATCAACGCGCCGACGCATACCAGTAGTGACTGGCCGAACGCCGCCAGAAAACGCGGATCGCTCCACAGCGCCACGTACCACTTGAAGGTCAGGCCACTGGGCAGAATGGTCGCCGACCAACTGGTGGAAATCGAGTACAGAAAGGTCCCGGCCAGTGGCAGCAACAGGGTCAGGAACAGCAGGTAAACCACGGTTTTGTGGTAAATGCCCGCGGGCCTTCGTTCAGCGCGCGACATGGTAGCTCCTCTTCAACAGCCACTGATGGACGACTGTGACCAGAGTCATTAGCCCGACCAGAATCATCGCCAGAGCGCTGGCCATGTTCGGGTCCAGGGTGATATCGCCTGCCACCATCGCGGCAATGCGGATCGGCAGCACGTTGAAATTGCCGGTGGTCAGGGCGTACACCGTGGCATACGCGCCCAGCGCGTTGGCCAGCAGAATCACGAACGTACCGAGCAGCGCTGGGGTCAGGACCGGCAGGCCGATATAGCGCCAGAATTGATAACTGCTGGCACCCAATAGCGCCGCCGACTCGTTCCAGTCCTCGCGCACCGCGTCAAATGCCGGGTAGAGCAGCAGCACGCCAAGCGGGATCTGGAAGTAGGTGTAGAGGATGATCAACCCGGTCTTGGAGTACAGGTTGAAGTCATCAATGATCCCGGTTTGCTTGAGGATCAGGGTCAATGCGCCGTTGAAACCCAGCAGAATGATGAATGCGAACGCCAATGGAACGCCGGCAAAGTTGCTGGTCATGTTGGCGAACGGATTGACGAAATCGCGCAGCCGCGAGTCTACCTTGCGCAGCGAATAGGCACCCAGCACAGAGATGATGATGCCGAACAGGCTCGACCAGAAGCTGATCTCCAGGCTGTACTGGATCGCCTGCCGATAGAACTTCGAGCTGAACGCTTTGGTGAAGTTTTCCCAGCCCCAACCGGCGTCGCTTTGCAGGCTGTGAATCGCCACCCAGAGCAGCGGCGCAATCTGAAACACAATGAAGAACACGGCAAAGGGCACCAGGCACAACAGCCCCAGCCACTTGCCTCGGGAAAATCGGGTCAATTGAGCATCTCCCGGCAGACCGGTTTGTCGTGATGTATGCCGAGCAATTCGCAGATGGTGCCGCACAGGTCGGTCTGGCGTGGCGCTGCATGGACATTCAGGCTGAACGCATCACCCAGCACGAACAGCGGCACTTCGCGTTCTTCCGGCAGCAGGCCATTGTGCGAGCGGTCGTTGTTCATGCCGTGGTCGGCGGTCACCAGCACTTGATAACCCGCGTCCAGCCAGCGTTTCAGGTAGTCAGCCAGAATGATGTCGGCATTGCGGGCGGTGTTGCGATATTGCGCAGTGTCGAGGCCGTGCTTGTGCCCGGCGTCGTCGATGTTCATGGGGTGAATCAGCAGAAAGTTCGGTGCATGTTTCAGGCGCAGGCTTTCAGCGTCGGCGAACAGGTGCGAGTCCGGGTAGTGATCGGCCCAGTAGAACAGCCCGTGCTGAATGGGTAGTTCCGTTGCCTCGGTATGACGATCGCGTGCCGTGTCGAACGGCGTGCGGTTATACAGCTCGCTGAACCAGTGATAGGCCACCGCTGCAGTGGTCAGGCCGGCGTCACGAGCGTAGTGAAAGACGCTGCGCTGGTTAGACAGGCGGGAAACGTTGTTATGCACGATGCCGCTGTCGATAGGCGCGACCCCGGTCAATATGCATTCGTACAGGGGGCGGGAGAGGGCGGGTAGCTCGCATTCCAGCTTGTAGAGCGCGGCACGGCCAGCATCATGCCAGGCTTGAAGATGGCCCATTGCGTGGCGGGCCACGTCGTAGTTGAGGCCATCGAGCACGATCAGGATGACGTTGTGTTTCATGGGCGACTCGCTTTAAAAGAACGGGCGAGTCTGGCTCGCCCGATGTACACGACTTCATCCCTGAGCCGCAGGAGAGAATCAGTTCATCTCGATGATGACCTGCTCGTTCCACTTCTGAGGCAGCGCTTTGGAGGTTTTTTCCCAGGCATCTGCGTCCTTGATCGGCTTGGCATTGAGGTATTGCTCATGCGGCAGCAACTGGGCTTTCACGTCGTCTGGCAGCTTGATGTGTTCAACGCGAATCGGACGCGCATTGCCTTTGGCCAGGTTGATCTGACCGGCATCGCTGAAGGTGTATTCACGCGCCAGTTTGGCGGCGTTCGGGTGCTTGGCGTATTTGTTGATGATGGTGGTGTAGCCGGAAACCACCGAACCGTCCGAAGGGATCAGCACCACGTAGTCATCCGGTTTGGCCATCTTGGCTTTGTAGTTGAGACCGTTGAAGTCCCAGACCACGCCGACTTCGATTTCGCCTTTTTCGATGGTTTGAATGGTCGGGTTGGCCAGTGACAGGCGTTTCTGCTTGGCCAGGTCGGTGAACAGTGCCAGGCCTGGCTCGATGTTGCTTTCGTCGCCTTTCATGGCAATGGCTGCGGCCAGTACACCATTGGTTGCTTGCGCAGCAGTGCTTACATCACCAATGGAAACCTTGTATTTACCGGTTTTCAGGTCGGCCCAGCTTTTCGGTATTTCAGAGCCGTGCAACAGGTTCTTGTTGACGATAAAGGCGATGGTGCCGGTATAGGCCAGCGCCCAATGGCCGTCCTTGTCCTTGGCCCAGTCCGGAATCTGCTCCCAAGTGGTTGGCTTGTAAGGCTGGGTCACGCCTTTGGCGACGGCTATAGGGCCGAACGCGGCACCCACGTCGCCGATGTCACCGCTGGCGTTGTCTTTCTCCGCATCGAATTTGGCGATCTCCTGGGCCGAACTCATGTCGGTGTCCATGTGCTTGAGGCCGTATTTGGTTTCCAGGTCTTTCCAGATGCCACCCCAGTTAGCCCAGTCATCCGGCATGCCGAGACTATTGACCGCACCTTCAGCCTTGGCCGCAGCCTCCAGCGTTTTAAGGTCTGTGTCCGCAGCCATGACCAGCGAACTCATTGCCATGGCTGAACCGAGGAGTGATGCCAACAAAAGATGTTTCATTCGGAGCTCCTAGTGCACTTCTTGCAAGAAGTGTTCGTTTCGGATTGTTTGGTCTAGATCAGCAATACCTGAGCCAAGTTAGGCTTTTTGCATGACATTTTCGTGTCGTGTTCAGTGCCAGAAGCTGTTTTTAACGTGGTTCGGCAGTGCCTGGCGCTAAGCGTAGACCATGGGATCGTGCTTGCTTTTCAACGGCTAAAGGCCTTTTTTCGGAGCAGTTGGCATGTATCGTGTTTTGTCATGTCACAGAATGGTCATGTGCCCGGCCTAGGCTTGAAGCAATGGAGTTAATGGCGTCGGTTGCACTGATGTGTGCCCCGCAATAGAGCTGGTCTAGTCCAGACGGATACCGGAATGCGCGAAGATGTGCCACGGGCGGTAACAACGATTTGCAGTGCTCTGCAGGAGCAGATCGAACATGGCTTGTTGCCGCATGGCAGCAAGCTGCCTGCGGAACGCAAGCTTAGCGAGGTGTTCGCTACCACCCGTATCACGTTGCGTGAGGCCCTCGTGCAACTGGAGGCGCAAGGGCTTATTTACCGTGAAGAGCGTCGCGGCTGGTTCATTTCCCCGCCACGACTGGCGTATGACTTGATTCGGCGCAGCCATTTTCACGCAATGGTCTGCGCGCAGGGAAGAGTGGCTCACACTCAGCTGCTGTCGGCACGTCTGCAACCGGCTTCGGCGATGATCTGCGAAATGCTCGAACTGCCTGCGCTGTCGAGCGTGATCCAGATCTGCCGCGCCCGGCGTATCGATCAGCGGCTGGTGCTCTATGTCGAGCATTACCTGAGGCCGGAATTATTCCCCGGCATCCTCGATCACGACCTGAACGAGTCACTCACCGAGCTTTATGCCCGCTGTTATGACCTGCATTACGGACAAGTACGTTTCGATATGGTCCCCACGGCACTGCATGCCGACGCTGCAGCCGCCTTGAAGGTTTCCCTGGGCAGCCCCGGCCTGCGTATTGCAAGAATAAACTATGACCAGCGTGATCGACTGATTGATTGCGATCTTGAATACTGGCGTCATGATGCTATTCATGTGCGCGCCAATGTGCGTGGCAAGTTGTAGTTGAGTGCGGCTCTTCAAAAACTCCGGGCATGCGGCAAGTTTCAGTAAATTAATATCGGTGTATTCAGCGCGTTGTTAGTTGCGGGTGCCAGCCAGTAAGACGTGACCTTCCTCTTCATTGAAAACCTTGGCTGTGCGGGCCGCTCAGGTCGAGTACATGCGCGCAGACGTCCGGCTTATTTAAAAATTTAATCAGAAAATAACTTTAAGCTGCAAAGGGGTGAGCGTAATTTAAAAAGTTTTTGAGGTGAAAAAGTTAAGGTTTTTTTATTCCAGTTGTCGAAAATAAATAGTAAAAATCCGTATTGATTAATATTTATTAGTTGGGTGTGATACGTTTTTAGAGCGTCATTGCGCGTGGTCGGTAAGTGGATTGCCTGGCGCAGTTTCGCGTGTGGGATGTGAAGGTTGATATCGTAGCTGGCCGTTAACGTGTGAATTGATGAGTGCGGCTACTTTCATTTAAAGGATCTATGAGGGCGCTGTAATGAATCTCGAAAAAGCGTTGGTATTACGGACATGTGCAAATAACATGGCCGATCACTGTGGTTTGGTGTGGCCTGTCTCAGGGACCGTTGAGTGCAGGCACTGGCAACCCACAAAAGCACATGAAAATGGACTGGCAGGTTTATTGTGGGGTGTTGGAACCAGCGCCTTTTTGAGTGTTCATGCCGATGCGCGATGGGTTGTCTGTGAAGTGGCCGTTGCCGACCTCATTGCGTTGTCCGAGAGCGGAATGGTGAAATTCCAGCGGGCGCAAGTCGTTCATGTCGGTGACAAAAGCAGTGCTGCACATTACCTCTTGATGCACCGGGCCAGTTACTCATCGGGGAGTATCAGTTTTTTTGTGTTCGGGCTGGTTAGGGCCTGCCGTCAGGCAGGCCCTTGTTTTACCAGCTCGG
>NZ_LKBW01000311.1 GCF_002699855.1 Pseudomonas amygdali
CCGAGCTGGTAAAACAAGGGCCTGCCTGACGGCAGGCCCTAACCAGCCCGAACACAAAAAAACTGATACTCCCCGGGCAACCTACGCCGTATGGTTCGCCGCGCTCAACCGCTTCGCCAAAGCCAATACGCTCACCGCTGACAACAAACCTCGTAAACGCAAACCGCCCGCTGAACCACTGAGTGTCCTGTGGATCACGCCCATGCGCGCCTTGGCCGCCGATACCGCCAGAGCCCTCGAAGCACCATTGGCCGAATTGGATATCCCGTGGTCGGTGGGCTTGCGCACCGGCGATACCAGCGGCAGCGAACGCGCCCGCCAGAGCCGGCGGCTGCCCTCAGCGCTGATCACCACCCCAGAGAGCCTGACACTGCTGCTGACCCGTGCCGACGCTCAGGTCGCCTTGTCGACACTGAAGATGGTGGTGGTGGACGAATGGCACGAGCTGATCGGCAACAAGCGCGGCGTGCAGTTGCAACTGGCCCTGGCGCGCCTGAGGCGCTGGAATCCGCAACTGATCGTATGGGGCATTTCCGCGACGCTGGGTAATCAGCAACATGCGCAGCAGGTGCTGATCGGCGACGGCGGCGTGACCGTGCAAGGCAAGATCGTCAAGGACTTACAGGTCGATACGCTGCTGCCGCCGTCCATCGAACGCTTCCCGTGGGCCGGGCATATGGGCTTGCGCATGTTGCCGCAGGTCGTCACCGAGGTGGAAAGCAGCGCGAGCTGTCTGGTGTTCACCAACACTCGGGCACAATCGGAAATCTGGTATCAGGCGCTACTGGAGGCCCGCCCCGACTGGGCAGGATTGATTGCCCTGCATCACGGGTCGCTGGCGCGAGAGGTCCGAGACTGGGTCGAGCGCGCGTTAAAAGAAGGCGCACTCAAGGCTGTGGTGTGCACCTCCAGTCTGGACCTGGGCGTGGACTTTCTACCGGTGGAGCGCGTTTTGCAAATCGGCTCACCCAAAGGTGTCGCGCGCCTGATGCAGCGCGCCGGACGCTCAGGCCATGCGCCGGGCCGCCCTTCGCGTGTCACGCTGGTGCCGACCCACAGCCTGGAACTGGTCGAAGCAGCCGCCGCCCACGACGCCGTCGCCGCGCGGATGATCGAGCCACGCGAATCGCCGCAGCAGCCGCTGGACGTTCTGGTCCAGCATCTGGTCAGCATCGCACTGGGCGGTGGTTTCCTGCCTGATGAGCTGCTCGCCGAGGTACGCAGCGCCTGGGCTTACCGGGATATCAGCGACGAGCAATGGCAATGGGCGCTGGCCTTTGTGCGCAACGGCGGTCACTCACTGACGGCCTACCCCGATTACCGCCGCGCCGAACCGGATGAACAGGGTGTCTGGCGTGTACCCGATGCGCGTCTTGCCAGGCGACACCGCATGAGCGTCGGCACCATCGTCAGCGAAGCTACCGTTAACCTGAAGTACTGGAAAAAAGGCGGCGGTGGCGGCTCGTTGGGCAGTGTTGAAGAAGGTTTCATCGCCCGGCTCAAGCCTGGTGACGGCTTTCTGTTCGGCGGGCGCTTGCTGGAGCTGGTCCGAGTGGAAAACATGACCGCCTACGTCAAGCGGGCTACTGGCAAGAAAGCCGCAGTGCCACGCTGGAACGGTGGGCGAATGCCCCTGTCCAGCGAACTGGCAGACGCCGTGGTGGAGAAGTTCGATGCGGCGGCGCGGGGTGAATTCACCAGCCCTGAAATGCAAGCCATCAAACCCTTGCTGGAAGTGCAGCAACAATGGTCCGGGCTACCGCAACGTGAGACGCTGCTGGCTGAAACCCTTAAATCCCGTGAAGGCTGGCACCTGTTCCTCTACCCGTTCGCCGGCCGTCATGTGCATTTGGGGCTGGGCAGCCTTCTGGCCTGGCGCCTGAGCCAACATCGGCCGCTGACCTTTTCCATCGCCGTCAACGACTATGGGCTGGAACTGCTCAGCGCCAGCGAGATTGACTGGGCTCAGGCGTTGCGGGCTGACCTGTTCAGCGAGACGGATCTTTTGGCCGACATTATTGCCAGCCTGAATGCGGGCGAACTGGCACTGCGGCGCTTTCGCGAAATCGCTCGCATCTCGGGGCTGGTGTTTTCCGGCTACCCGGGAGCGGCGAAAAGCAATCGACAGCTTCAGGCATCGAGCGGGCTTTTTTTTGAGGTATTCAAGCAATACGATGCTGACAACATGCTGCTGACCCAGGCCGAACAGGAAGTGCTACGCCAGGAGCTGGATCTGCAGCGTCTGGAGCTGACATTACGCCAGATCAACAGTCGCAGGCTGGACCTGCATGCGATAAAACGCGCAACCCCGCTGGCGTTTCCACTGCTGGTCGAGCGCTTTCGCGAAAGTCTCAGTTCGGAAAAACTCGCTGACCGCATTGCGCGCATGGTCCGCGACCTGGAGAAAGCCGCAGGTCCGGAGCATGAGCAATGAAGCCGTACGTCGCGATAACACTGGCGGGAGAAGAGCTGTGGCTGTTGGCCGACAAGGCCGTCTACTACCCCGCAGAACGATCCTTGCTGATTGCCGATGCGCATTTTGGCAAGGCAGCGGCCTACCGCAAGCTGGGTCAACCAGTGCCACATGGCACCACCCAAGCCAATCTGCGGCGACTGGACAGCCTGCTCGATGCGTATGCCTGCGATCATCTGATTTTTTTGGGCGACTTTCTGCACGCGCCGGAATCACACGCAGCGGGCACGCTCGCGGCACTGGAACAATGGCGGGGCGAACACCCGGCGTTGCGCATCACCCTGATCCGCGGTAACCATGACAAACGGGCGGGCGACCCACCCGCCTATCTGGGCATAGATGTAGTCCCCGTACCCCTGACGCTGGGGCCCTTTGCCTTGCAACACGAGCCTGACCCACACCCTCAATTGCACGTACTGGCCGGGCACGTTCACCCTGTTTACCGGCTGCACGGGCGTGGCAGGCAAAGCTTGCGACTGGCGTGCTTCTACCTGGGCCAACGCGTCAGCCTGCTGCCAGCGTTCGGTGAGTTTACGGGCGGGTTTCAGATTCGTCCGGCGCAGGACTGCTCAGTCTATGTGACAGGCGGTGATGCCGTGTGGCGAGTGGTATAGCGTCGCTGGCCGCCGCATACGAGGCCCTGCCCCTCAGAAGGAGAAGCAGGGAACTGGTAATCAGGCAACCGGCGCAGGTGGCGGCTCGTCAGGAACGGTAGGTCCACCTGGCTCAGTGGGCTCCGGATAGGGAGTATCTGGCCCTGGATCACCCGGAATGCCACCACCGACCACATTAAGCTCGGGAAGCAGATCCGAATGAGCCATCAATGACCAGGCAAGCAACCCGATCTCGTTAAGCGGAGATTGAACCTGTTCAGAGATTTTGAAAGTAGTCTTCATAGGGCACTCCAGATCAAAGGCCGTCGCACATATCGATTATGCGAAAGCATGTGAGCAGATAGAGTGCGAAATAGAGTATTAATTCAATTCCACTAATCACCTGACCGGCAAATCAGGTACGTGGCAGGGTGACGCCACGCTGGCCCTGGTATTTGCCGCCTCGATCCTTGTAGGACACTTCACATTCCTCATCGGACTCGAGGAACAGCATCTGTGCCACGCCTTCGTTGGCGTAGATCTTGGCCGGCAATGTCGTGGTGTTGGAGAACTCCAGCGTCACATGGCCTTCCCACTCTGGTTCAAGCGGCGTGACGTTGACGATAATGCCGCAGCGCGCATAGGTGCTTTTGCCCAGGCAGATGGTCAGAACGTTACGCGGAATGCGGAAATATTCGACGGTGCGTGCCAGCGCGAACGAGTTGGGGGGGATGATGCATACGTCGCTCTTGATATCGACGAAGCTTTTTTCATCAAAGTTTTTCGGATCGACAGTGGCCGAATTGATGTTGGTAAACACCTTGAATTCGTCTGCGCAACGCACGTCGTAGCCGTAGCTGGACACGCCGAAGGAGATCACCCTGTCAGCTCCTTCGCCACGTACCTGGCGCTCCACAAAGGGCTCGATCATCCCGTGTTCCTGCGCCATGCGGCGAATCCACTTGTCCGATTTGATGCTCATGGCGGTGTCCTGAATAGCGAGGTAAAAAAGATATCCGGCATCTTACCGGCATCTTACCGGCATCTTACCGGCATCTTACCGGCATCTTACCGGGCCGGGGCCGACGGTTCAAAGGCAACAGATAGCGAGTTTGTGTGACGAGCCGGGCTCTTTCGCTGCGAATGGAAATAATCATCAACAGACCATTGGCACGTTCGGAAAAAAGGGTTAAGGTGGCGTCACTGTGTTGCTTGTGTCACTGAGAATCTCTACACGATGTTGAATTTCGATCCAACCATCTCCATGAATTTTCCAGCTCTTTGCACTCAGTCTCGGCCAGGGCTCTTCCTACGCCGCAGTTAACTTTGTCCAAGGAGATATACTATGTCTAATCGCCAAACTGGTACCGTTAAGTGGTTCAACGATGAAAAAGGCTTCGGCTTCATCACTCCACAATCCGGCGACGACCTGTTCGTGCACTTCAAAGCTATCCAATCCGACGGCTTCAAAAGCCTGAAAGAAGGCCAACAGGTTTCTTTCATCGCTACCCGCGGTCAGAAAGGCATGCAAGCTGAAGAAGTTCAAGTTATCTAACTTGTCCTGATTCGCTTAAAAACCCCGCCCTTAAAAGCGGGGTTTTTTATTGCCTGTCGTTTGAGCATTTGCGTACCCATCAAGCCATGCATAAGCCTGACCGAGAGACGTCAATTGGCTGCGCCTCCCCGCCAGAGCACCGCTACAGAATCAATCGTCGCTGACAGAAATGGTCGGCATCGCCGGGCTTGCAGCTTCCTGCAAGACGATTCGTGCGCCCACGTGACGTGCCAGCTCTTGATACACCATCGCAATCTGACTTTCCGGCTCGGCAATAGCGGTAGGCTTGCCGCCATCTGCCTGCTCGCGAATCAGTATCGACAACGGCAGTGATGCCAGCAGCTCGACATTGTACTGCGACGCCAGCTTCTCACCGCCGCCCTCACCAAACAGATGCTCCGCATGGCCGCAATTGGAGCAGATGTGTACCGCCATGTTTTCCACAACGCCCAGCACCGGGATGTTGACCTTGCGGAACATCTCGACACCCTTCTTCGCATCCAGCAAGGCCAGGTCCTGAGGCGTGGTGACAATCACGGCACCGGCAACCGGGACCTTCTGCGCCAGCGTCAACTGGATATCGCCCGTGCCGGGCGGCATGTCGATAACCAGATAGTCCAGATCATTCCAGGCAGTCTGCGTGACCAGTTGCAGCAACGCCCCTGACACCATAGGCCCGCGCCAGACCATAGGCGTGTTGTCATCGGTCAGAAACGCCATCGACATCACGTCAATGCCATGAGCCTGGACCGGCACGAACCACTTCTGGTCCTTGATCTTCGGCCGCGTGCCTTCAGCAATACCGAACATCACACCCTGACTCGGCCCATAGATATCAGCATCGAGAATACCGACCCGTGCGCCCTCGCGAGACAGTGCCAATGCCAGATTGGCCGCCGTGGTGGACTTGCCGACACCGCCCTTGCCCGACGCAACGGCCACGATGTTTTTCACATTGGCCAGACCGGGGATCTGGCTCTGTGCCTTGTGCGCGCTGATCACGCTTTTAATGGCAACCGTGGCCGAGCTGACGCCGTCCAGGTTTTCGATGGCGGTTTTCAGCACTTGCGCCCAGCCGTTCCTGAACAGGTCGGCGGCATAGCCCAGTTCGAGTTGCACGCTGACCTGTGCACCCTGGATATCGATGGACCGCACGCAACCGGCACTGACCGGGTCCTGATTCAGATAAGGGTCGGTGTACTGGCGAAGAATCGTCTCCACCGCTGCGCGATTGACTGCGCTCATGGGCTTACTCCGTAAAAGACTGAGTGAAACAGCCGACTATCGTACCTGTTCTGTCCGTAGCCGACATGATTTCACTGAACCCTGCCCAACCACTAAGGAGTATTCCCACAACCGAGCGGGGTGAAAAAAATCGCTCAGACCTTTATAGTGGCCGGTCTCCGTTTCACTTCAAGTAGCCGAGCCCCATGTCCGAGCCACGCAAGATTCTCGTTACCAGCGCCCTGCCCTATGCCAATGGTCCCGTTCACCTTGGCCACATGCTCGAGTACATCCAGACCGACATGTGGGTGCGTTTTCAGAAGCACCGCGGCAACCAATGCATTTATGTCTGCGCGGACGACGCTCACGGTTCGGCAATCATGCTGCGCGCTGAAAAAGAAGGCATTACGCCAGAACAGCTCATCGACAACGTCAAGGCCGAACACAGCGCCGACTTCGCCGACTTCCTGGTGGATTTCGATAATTTCCACTCGACGCACTCGGACGAAAACCGCGAGCTGTCGAGCATGATCTACACGCGCCTGCGCGACGCAGGTCATATAGCAACCCGTTCGGTGACCCAGTATTTCGACCCGGAAAAGAAAATGTTCCTGGCCGACCGTTTCATCAAAGGCACCTGCCCGAAATGTGCGGCTGAAGATCAGTACGGCGACAACTGTGAAAAGTGCGGCGCAACCTATGCCCCGACCGACCTGAAAAACCCCAAGTCGGCAATTTCCGGGACCACACCGGTACTCAAGGACTCGAAGCACTTCTTCTTCGACCTGCCTGCATTCGACGCGATGCTGAAAAGCTGGACGCGCAGCGGAACCCTGCAGGACGCTGTCGCAAACAAGATCGCCGAATGGCTGGACAGCGGCCTGCAACAGTGGGACATCTCCCGCGATGCGCCGTATTTCGGCTTTGAAATCCCCGATGAGCCAGGCAAATACTTTTACGTATGGCTGGATGCGCCGATCGGCTACATGGCCAGCTTCAAGAACCTGTGTGCACGTCGTCCGGACCTGGACTTCGACGCGTACTGGGGCAAGGGTGCGACCACCGAGCTCTATCACTTCATCGGCAAGGACATCGTCAATTTCCACGCCCTGTTCTGGCCAGCCATGCTGGAAGGTGCAGGGTTGCGCACACCGACCGGCATCAACGTTCACGGCTACCTGACCGTAAACGGACAGAAAATGTCGAAGTCACGTGGCACCTTTATCAAGGCACGCACCTACCTCCACCATCTGCCACCCGAGTACCTGCGCTATTACTACGCGTCGAAACTGGGTCGTGGCGTCGACGACCTGGATTTGAACCTCGAAGACTTCGTGCAAAAGGTCAACTCTGACCTGATCGGCAAGGTCGTGAACATCGCCAGCCGTTGTGCCGGGTTTATTCACAAAGGCAACGCCGGTGTGATGGGCGAGGCCAATGCAGCGCCCGAATTGACCGATGCATTCCTGGCGGCCGCGCCGAGCATTGCCGACGCCTACGAAGCCCGAGACTTCGCCCGTGCCATGCGTGAAACCATGGCTCTGGCGGATCGCGCCAACGCCTATATCGCGGAAAAAGCGCCGTGGGCGCTGGCCAAACAGGAAGGCAAACAGGATGAAGTCCAGGCAGTCTGCTCGCTGGGTATCAATCTGTTCCGCCAACTGGTCATTTTCCTCAAACCGGTATTGCCGAATCTGGCCGCCGACGCAGAGAAGTTTCTCAACGTCGAACCATTGACCTGGGAAGACCACAAGACCTTGCTGGCCAATCATCAGCTCAACCCGTTCTCGGCACTGATGACCCGCATAGATCCACTCAAGGTAGAAGCCATGGCTGCTGCCTCCAAGGAAGACCTGACCGCTACCGACACTACCGCGAGCAGTGCGCCCGCCGGTAATGGCGAACTCGCCAAAGACCCGCTGTCGGCGGAAATCGACTTTGACGCTTTTGCCGCTGTAGACCTGCGCGTTGCCCTGATTCTCAAGGCCGAACATGTGGAGGGTGCCGACAAGTTGCTGCGCCTGACTCTGGACATCGGCGACGAGCAACGTAATGTCTTTTCCGGCATCAAAAGCGCCTATCCGACCCCGTCCGAGCTCGAAGGCCGTCTGACCATGATGATCGCCAACCTCAAGCCAAGGAAAATGCGTTTCGGCATTTCCGAAGGCATGGTGATGGCGGCAGGCCCTGGCGGCGAGGAGATCTATCTGCTCAGCCCGGACAGTGGTGCAAAACCCGGCCAGCGCATCAAGTAAACCCGGACAAGGCCCGGTATCCAGCCATCAGGCGGATACCGGGCCTTTGCGCATTCGCAAACCTCCCGATCTGTCTGATAATGCTGCACCCTCGATAGACAGAACACCTGTTGGTCACCTGGCAAGATCATGACTGAATTGATTCGCCTGCTTCCCGACGTGGACCTTATCCGCAGCATCGACGCCCTTCTGCCGCAGACTCAGTGCGGCAAGTGCGGCCACCCCGGCTGCAAGCCCTACGCAGAGGGCATTGCCGGCGGCGAAGCCATCAACAAATGCCCACCGGGCGGGGACGAAACAATAGCCCAGCTGGCAGAGCTGCTTGCTGTTCCGGTTCTGAGGCTGGATATGGAACGCGGTGCAGCCCCTGCGCAGGTTGCGTTCATTCGCGAAGCAGAGTGCATTGGCTGCACCAAATGCATTCAGGCCTGCCCCGTGGACGCCATTGTCGGCGCTGCAAAGTTGATGCACACCGTGATTGTCGATGAGTGCACTGGCTGCGATCTGTGCGTTGCGCCATGCCCGGTAGAGTGCATTGAAATGCATCCGCGTCACGCCCATCATAGGCGGCCTGGCACCCACCCCTGATCTGCAAAAAGCTCGTCTGCGCAAGCGTACCCACGCCCGGCTGCGTTTCGAAGCACGCAATGCACGCTTGTACCGCGAGCAACAAACCCGGCTGGCCGAGCGTATCGCCCGGTCACAGCGCGCTGAACCAAGTCGTGACGCTTTACAGTCCGCCGCCAGACACGCCCAGAACGACAAGCCTGCCACGCCGGACGAGACCCTGAAAAAAGCCCGGATTGCCGTGGCCATGAGTCGTGCGCAGCTCAACAAGTCGCTCAAGGCTTTCGGCCATCCGCCGATTGCCGAGCAGGCCGCCAGGCTCGTGGAGTTGCAACGCGAATATGAAGCAGCCGAACAGGCACTTGCAGCGCTTCTGCAAGCCCCCGCACAGACTCATCCTGAGGAAAATCTCCGCCCATGAATGCTGCAAAACGTCAGGAAATCTTTCGCAGGCTGCATGAGGACAATCCGGACCCGAAAACCGAACTGGCCTACACCACGCCTTTTGAGCTGTTGATAGCCGTTATCCTTTCTGCCCAGGCCACTGACGTGAGCGTCAACAAGGCCACGGCGAAGCTGTACCCGGTCGCCAACACGCCACAAGCCATATATGACCTGGGCGTTGAAGGGCTGTCCGAGTACATCAAGACAATTGGCCTCTACAACAGCAAAGCCAAAAACGTAATTGAAACCTGCCGGATGCTGGTGGAGTTGCATAACAGCGAAGTACCGCAGACCCGAGAAGCGCTCGAGGCCTTACCGGGCGTAGGACGCAAGACTGCCAATGTCGTGCTCAACACCGCTTTCCGTCAGGTCGCGATGGCTGTAGACACTCACATCTTTCGCGTCAGCAACCGTACGGGCATCGCACCAGGGAAAAATGTGGTGGAGGTCGAGAAGCAATTGATGAAATTTGTGCCCAAGAACTATCTGCTCGATGCGCACCACTGGCTGATCCTGCACGGACGCTACGTTTGCCAGGCACGCAAGCCCAGATGCGGCAGTTGCCGTATAGAAGACCTGTGCGATTACAAGGAGAAAACGTCCGACGATTGAGCCAGCCCGGTAATTGCTGCTCTGTCGATTGAAAAAATCTTTTTTACCCGCTTGTGGATTGTCGATATAAGAAGCGCCAGAGAGCCCAAGCCCTGGAGTCGACTTCATGAGCACTGACAACGAGCAACTGGACGTGGACGATGACCTTGTTGCCGTCGATACGGACGAAACCGAAACTGCGACCGTAGAGCCGGCAAAGACCAATCTGAGCAAACGACGCACCATCGACAACCTGCTTGAAGAGTGGCGCTTGCAGAAACAACTGGCCGACTACGATTTCGACTTCTAGACAAGCGCAAAACCTCGCACCGGCTTCCTGGCACCTAACGTTCTACTCTGGCATTTGAAGCCTCTCGCAGAAGAGGCTTCAATACGTGAGATGGCTGCTCGTCACTCGCTCCACACACGTGGACATCAGGCACACGCCCTTCTCAAACAGGCCGGCTACTCAGACCAGCCCGTTACGCTGGGCGAGCTCGATCAGGTCGACCAGTGAATGCGCGTTGAGCTTGAGCAGCAAACGCGTTTTGTAGGTACTGACGGTTTTATTGCTCAGAAACATACCGTCTGCAATTTCCTTGTTGGTCTTGCCTCTGGCCAGTTGTTGCAGAACCATCATCTCCCTGCCGGAAAGTCGGTCAACCATGTCCGACTCGCTCGCGTTGCCCATACTGGAGCGAACAGTATGCAATGCCTGATTGGGAAAGTAGCTGTACCCCGAGAGTACCGCCTTGATAGCGCTGAGCAGCTCGGTCAGGTCCTGTTGCTTGCAGACATATCCGGCGGCCCCTGCCTGCATGCAGCGCATGGAAAAGTGGCCGGGTGCCTGAGACGTCAGAATCAGGACCTTGAACGGCAATGTCATGGCTGAAAGGCGGGCAATGACTTCCAGCCCGTCGAGCTTGGGGATACCAATATCAAGAATGACGATATCAGGAAGGTGCTCACGAGCCAGTTGCAGCGCATCCACACCGTTGTCAGTCTCCGCGATGACCTCATAGCCATGACGCTCCATCAGCATGCGTACAGCAAGGCGAATGACGGGATGATCATCCACGATCAGCACTTTATTCATGGGCAGTCCATTTTTCGCTATTCGAATTTTCAGAGCCAGCACAATAACTTAGTCGTTTACTGCTTTGCATGGCGCTCACCCTTGTGGACTGACAGCCAAAGACCATTCCTACAATTACAGCAGAAACTTCCTACAAAACTCGGCAGGAACGTACATTTTTTATTAATTTTCACAGAGCCTTCCTTTTCGGAATCTGGTGATTTTTTATTGCTGGCGGCTACGGCATAAGCATCGCAGCGCCAGTCAGTAAATGCATGCAGCAAAACCCAGCCAAACTTTTACGTTCAAAAATGACCTTGCTGCATCTGTTAAAAGTATCGCCACACTATTTTTGCATCACCGTCAGAACACGCCTGACACATGGCTTATCGCCAGCAAAAACAGCTGAAAACCCTTGAGCTGAATCATTTGAAGGCAGGCCACTACCTGTACGCCAGGAAAATGCAGGACTGCCATCAGTTTTCATCGATCTTTGTCTCGCCGCTCGCACATCGATATAGGGCGCTGGCAGGCATTACAGCCTTTATCCAGATAGCCAGCCAACTATAGAGGCCTTGCATCCGGATGCCTTACCCGAAACCCCATGATGGAAAATCAGTGAATACACACCACGCATTACATACGTAAACGGGGATTAAAAATTACACATCTATTACGGAATTTCGTACAAATATTTATTTAAGGACACACCCTACAGGCCTGAAAGAAAAGTCCTACAACAGAAGCGCACAACATAAACGCGGCCTGCCATATTGGGCCACTGTCGACAAACGCTAAATAATGGTAATCCACCAACCTTTGCACTGTCGCAAAATCTTACACACACCATAGCATAACCCTACATCATTCAAGACCATAAGTAGCTCTTTCGGCAAGTAGCAAATACCATTTTTTATTTCAGGTCCAGACACAGGGAATCGAATAGGAAACGTACTACAAAATTCACGGACGCAACATTACAATACGTAAGACTTTATAAAGAACGACACATCAATTCTGGAGACACGCCATTTTTCACTTGCAAATTTTATTACCAGTCGTTACTTTTTTAACAGAAACTTTATTATTTACTGCCATTAACTATGTGCAGCCCTATGAAACCCTATCATTAGGTAATACAGCTTTGCAGTTCATGAGCGGCGCGTTTACACGAACTCGGTGTATCACGCGAACCGGCTGAATTCAGGTGTTACGTACTCGGCTCATCAGGCGAGCTGCTGCGTGACAAACACTGAGTGCCTGGCAACTCTTTTGAATGGGCTCTGTGTATAACCATGTTCAAAAAGGGACACACCATGAATACTAGATATGCGCGCACGCGCTCATCAATACCCACCGCCTCTGAGTTAATCACCGCTGTGGAAAACTTTGTTGCCAAAGGCGGTATTATTGCAGTCATACCCGATGGAGAGGTGGCAGGCGCATCAAACCCTTCCTCAACTGATACAGCGCCAACCCTGCCAGACGGGCCTGAACACGCTGGCAAGCTTGAACAACTCAAATACCTGGCCGCCAAGGGCGCAGGCTTCACAGCGCTGCAATATTCATTACGCATGAATAAAAAAGACGTTCGCCAACTGGCCACCGAAAACGGTGTGACGATCGCTGTCAGTCAGCCCATGCTCACCACCCGCAGGGACGCCCGTCATGACACTACGGATATCGACGACGTGGTGGCCGGCCACGCCATGCATTACTCGGCGCTGGGCTATACCGTGCCGAGATTGCCCAGGTACTGGACCTGAGCCTTCGCCAGGTATGGAATATCGGCAAAGCCTATCGATTCGAGTTCAGGCAGCAACGCGATAGCGACACGCCCTGAGGCCAGACTCTAAAACAGGTACCGAGTGCATAAGTTTCGACTGCCACGCAGAAAGCACCAGGCCCCCTGCTTTTAACTTCGACAGCTACTGTAGGAAAAAACCAAAAGCACACCTGCGCTTTTCGCCATGAACGGTAAGAACGGATTTAATGAGTACATAGGCGGTGGTACATGATCGCCTGCACCCGGCTAAAGACTTCTTACATGACTTGCCGAAGGAAATACGCTGTCAATATCAAACGCGCACTGCAACACCGAAAACACATTGAGTGTCCGGCAGGACGGTTTCGAAACACTTATGAACAATGAGTAACTTGTCAGGGAGACTGAATTCGAGAAATGGCTACAGGCGTGACGGGGAACCCGGGTTTAAAGTGCAGCCCCGCGAGGGCTGCACTCATCGAACAACCAGCAGTATCAGAACAGCTTGCGGCCTTTATTCGCAGCAATACGCATACGCAAGGCATTGAGCTTTATGAAGCCTGCCGCATCAGCCTGATCATAGGCGCCTGCGTCATCTTCAAAGGTAGCAATATTGGCATCGAACAACGAATCGTCCGACTTGCGACCGGTGACGATCACATTGCCCTTATAAAGCTTCAGACGTACAACACCGTTCACATGGGCCTGAGACGCGTCGATCATCTGCTGCAGCATAAGACGCTCCGGGCTCCACCAGTAACCGGTGTAGATCAGGCTGGCGTACTTGGCCATCAGTTCGTCCTTGAGGTGGGCGACTTCACGGTCCAGGGTGATCGATTCAATGGCGCGGTGAGCGCGCAGCATGATGGTGCCGCCAGGTGTCTCGTAGCAGCCACGGGACTTCATGCCCACGTAGCGGTTTTCAACGATATCCAGACGTCCGATGCCGTTTTCGCCACCGATGCGGTTCAGGGTCGCCAACACAGTGGCAGGCGTCATCTTAACGCCGTCCAGCGCAACGATGTCGCCATTGCGGTAGGTCAGCTCCAGATAAGTTGCAACGTTCGGCGCGTCCTCAGGGGACTTGGTCCAGCGCCACATGTCTTCTTCATGCTCGGTCCAGGTGTCTTCCAGCACGCCGCCCTCATAGGAGATGTGCAGCAGGTTGGCATCCATCGAGTACGGGGATTTCTTCTTGCCGTGGCGCTCGATCGGAATGTTGTGCTTCTCGGCGTAGTCCATCAGCTTTTCACGAGAGAGCAGGTCCCATTCACGCCACGGAGCAATCACTTTGACCCCTGGCTTGAGCGCATAGGCGCCCAGCTCGAAACGCACCTGATCGTTGCCTTTGCCGGTGGCACCATGGGAAATGGCATCAGCGCCGGTTTCGTTGGCGATCTCGATCAGGCGCTTGGCGATCAGCGGGCGAGCCATGGAAGTGCCCAGCAGGTACTCGCCTTCATAGACGGTGTTGGCACGGAACATCGGGAACACGAAATCACGCACGAACTCTTCGCGCAGGTCATCAATGTAGATTTCTTTCACGCCCATGGCCTGAGCCTTGGCGCGCGCCGGCTCGACTTCTTCACCCTGACCCAGGTCAGCGGTAAAGGTCACCACTTCGCAGTTGTACGTATCTTGCAGCCACTTGAGGATTACCGAAGTATCCAGGCCACCGGAATACGCGAGAACTACCTTGTTTACGTCCGCCATGCCATCACTCCACCGGGTTGTACGGAAAACCGCTGATTCTACCGTTCAAACCAGCAAATTTACAGGGGCGCGACAGCTTGTGACGACAAGGCGACGTTTGGCAGGAGCGTTATGCAGCCCTCAGGACGTGTGCGCTGCACTGACCGCAGAGGCTACAGGTACCGGACGCTCATCGGGCGCAACACGCTCCAGATGCACGTTCACGCGGCGGTTGCGCGCACGATTGGCCTCATTGGTGTTGGGCACAAGCGGGTAGCGTTCGCCGTGAAAACGCAGGGTGATTTGCTGCTCGGGGATACCCTGAGCCTTGAAGTAGTCCATGACCGCCAGCGCACGGCGGCGGGAAAGGTCACGGTTGGTGAGTCGATTGCCACTGTTATCCGAATGGCCGTCAAGCTCGATACGGTTAACCGTCGGGTCGGCCTTCAGATAGGCCACCATGTTGTCCAGACGCGCCTTGGCACGGGCATCCAGTTCAATACCGCCACCGGGAAATCCTACTTCAGCCTGTTTGACCTGATCGAAGTTCATCGGCAGAAGTTTGGCTGTGCACGCCTGGTAATCGCTGAACGCCTTGCTGAACTTGACCGGCAGCAGGCGCACTTCCATCTGGCCACCGTCACGGGTGTAGTGACGGATAAGCGGGCTGCGACCGTCCATCAGACCACTGATCAGGCGCCCGGCCTGTACCTGGGAAGTATTGAAGGGTATGTCGCCATTGCTGACGCGCACCGAACCCAGATTGATATCACCGCGCCCCGGCTGCCACGGTGCTGCGGCGGCCAGCAGCGTTGCGGAACCGTTGCCCAGCATGTTGTATGAAGCCTTGAGGCGAAACGTCGCCTGCTCACCGGCACGGCGCACGAACTCACCGGCACCGAAGTCGGTGATCGGCTGAGTCAGGCGGCATTCGAACTGATCGCCTTCGACCTTCCACTCGATGCTCTCCAGACGTGTCTGGAAACTGATAGCCATCGCCGGGAGGCTGGCAAACATGCTGAGCAGGGCTAAATATCGCTGGCGCACGGGAGGCTCCACTGAAAATAAACGCGAAACAAAAAATGACTGACTGACAAGGGGGCTATCGGTAACTTCGTGCAAAACTTGATAGCGGATGCCTGAGAGAGTCTTTTCCGGTAGCATTCCCAGCGAGTTTGACCCGCCTGGAATCCCCAATGTCTGACCGCCTGACCCTCCTGCGTCCCGACGACTGGCACATTCACCTCCGTGACGGAGCTGTCTTGCCTCATACCGTTGCTGACGTAGCGCGAACTTTTGGCCGCGCAATCATCATGCCCAACCTCGTGCCTCCGGTGCGCAACGCGCAGCAAGCCGATGCCTATCGTCAGCGCATTCTGGCTGCACGCCCGGCCGGTAGCCGCTTCGAGCCGTTGATGGTGCTGTACCTCACCGACCAGACCACGCCTGAAGACATCCGTACTGCGAAAGCCAGTGGCTTCGTGCACGCCGCCAAGCTGTATCCGGCCGGTGCAACCACCAACTCCGATTCCGGTGTTACCAGCATCGACAAGATCTTCCCTGCCCTCGATGCCATGGCTGAAGTCGGCATGCTCCTGCTGGTACACGGGGAAGTGACGCGCGGCGAGATCGACGTATTCGATCGCGAAAAGGTCTTCATCGATGAGCACCTGCGTCGTGTAGTCGAACGCTTCCCGACGCTAAAAGTGGTGTTTGAACACATCACCACCGGTGAAGCGGTGCAGTTCGTCAATGAAGCATCAGCCAATGTCGCGGCCACCATCACCGCGCATCACCTGCTGTACAACCGTAATCACATGCTGGTTGGCGGCATTCGCCCGCACTTCTATTGCCTGCCCATTCTCAAGCGCAATACGCATCAGGCCTCCCTGCTCGACGCCGCCACCAGTGGCAGCGGCAAGTTCTTCCTGGGTACCGACTCGGCACCGCACGCCCAACACGCCAAGGAAAACGCTTGCGGTTGCGCCGGTTGCTACACCGCCTACGCGGCCATCGAATTGTATGCAGAAGCTTTCGAGCAGCGTAACGCTCTGGACAAACTGGAAGGCTTCGCCAGCCTTCACGGTCCGGCGTTCTATGGCCTGCCCGCCAATCAGGACACCATCACGCTGGTGCGTGACGAGTGGACCGCCCCTGCCAGCCTGCCGTTTGGCGAGTTGACCGTTATCCCGCTGCGCGCTGGTGAAAAACTGCGCTGGCGTCTGGAGGAACACGCGTGAGTGAAGATCATTTTGACGACGAACACGAAGGCCACGGCGGTGGCGGCGGTTCTCGTCACCCGATGGCAGCACGCTTTCGCGGCTACCTGCCCGTGGTCGTCGACGTAGAAACCGGCGGTTTCAACTCAGCCACCGACGCACTGCTGGAAATTGCTGCCGTGACCATCGGCATGGATGAAAGAGGCTTCGTGTT
The DNA here is from genome assembly GCF_002699855.1 of Pseudomonas amygdali. Taxonomy (GTDB): domain Bacteria; phylum Pseudomonadota; class Gammaproteobacteria; order Pseudomonadales; family Pseudomonadaceae; genus Aquipseudomonas; species Aquipseudomonas amygdali. The sequence goes on from NZ_LKBW01000311.1 coordinate 16,668, forward strand.
CCCGGAACACACCTATTTCTTCCGCGTAGAGCCGTTCGAAGGTGCCAACATCGAAGCCGCTGCGCTGGAGTTTACCGGTATCAAGCTGGATCACCCGTTGCGCATGGCGGTCAGCGAAGAAACCGCAATGAACGACATCTTCCGCGGCGTGCGCAAGGCTCTCAAGGCCAATGGCTGCAAACGCGCCGTGCTGGTCGGCCACAACGCCAGCTTCGACCTCGGCTTCGTCAATGCCGCTGTCGCGCGAATGGACATGAAGCGCAACCCGTTTCACCCGTTCTCAAGCTTCGACACCGCTACCCTCGCAGGCCTGGCCTACGGTCAGACCGTGCTGGCCAAGGCCTGCCAGGCTGCCGGAATCGACTTCGACGGCCGCGAGGCCCACTCGGCTCGCTACGACACCGAGAAAACTGCAGAGCTGTTCTGCGGCATCGTCAACCGCTGGAAGGAAATGGGCGGCTGGGAAGACTTCGACGACTAAGGTCGGCACGCCAGTGAACGGACCGGCTTCGCGCCGGTTTTTTCATGCCTGTCTGGAACGGGATATCTGGATACGCTGACTCTGAAAACAACCACTCATCGTTCTACCTGAATCGAACCCAAAACAGTTTTGACAAGCATTCTCATTAACATTAAGCTCCTCGGCACCAAGCAATAAACCAGCGACGGTCAATAGCTTATGTATGTTTGTCTTTGCCAAGGTGTCACAGACGGTCAAATCCGGGATGCAATTCTGGAAGGCTGCTGCAGTTATCGTGAAGTCCGTGAAACGCTGGGTGTTGCGAGTAAATGCGGAAAATGCGCCTGCCTTGCGAAGGAAGTGGTGCGTGACACGCTGACAGAACTGCAAACCACTCAGGCATCGCTGGCCTATCCAGCAGAATTTTCAGCCGCCTGAATACCCCTCTTTTAAAGAACCGGGCACCCTGCCCGGTTTTTTTATGCCTGTAATTCAAGCGCTTAGCGTCAAGATGCGGAACTCAAACATTCTTATTCCTATTTAAATTCACTTATTATTCAACAACTTAGGTTTGACAGGCGTTTAAGCGCGGCTCACACTCGGCGCTTATATACACAAGCCACCGGCAGGACCTCGAACATGAAAGGCGACATTACAGTCATCCAGCATCTCAACAAGATCCTCGGAAACGAGCTGGTCGCCATCAATCAGTATTTCCTGCATGCGCGCATGTATGAAGACTGGGGTCTGAAAAAGCTCGGCGGCCATGAGTACAAAGAATCCATCCATGCGATGAAGTATGCCGACCAGCTGATCAAGCGCACGCTGTTCCTTGAAGGGCTGCCAAACCTGCAGGATCTGGGCAAGATCCTGATTGGCGAGCACACCAAGGAAATGCTGGAGTGCGACGTGAAGATCGAGCAAAAAGGTCTGGCCGATCTGAAAGCCGCGATCGCTCACTTTGAGACAGTTGGTGACTTCGGCAGCCGTGAGCTGCTGGAAGACATCCTCGAGCCCAAGGAAGAGCAAATCGACTGGCTCGAGACCCAGCTGGGTCTGATCGTCAAGGTCGGTATCGAGAACTACCTGCAGTCGCAGATGGGCGACTGATTTACCGGTTGCGTTGCAATGAAAAAGCCCGCCTCAATCGAGAGCGGGCTTTTTCTTGTGCGTAAAACCAATGATTGAGCGCAGGGCACGATAATCTCGACGATCGTGCCCACGCTGCAGCGCAACGCTTTACTCGGCTTTGGCGGCCGATGCTTCCTTGACCAGAGTTTGCAGCGAACCATCAGCCATCATTTCGGTGATGATGTCGCTACCGCCGACCAGTTCGCCAGCCACCCACAATTGCGGGAAAGTCGGCCAGTTGGCGTACTTTGGCAGGTTGGCGCGAATTTCAGGGTTTTGCAGAATGTCGACGTAGGCAAATTTTTCGCCACACGCCATCAATGCCTGGGAAGCCTTGGCCGAAAAGCCGCATTGAGGGGCATTCGGAGCGCCTTTCATGTAAAGCAGAATGGTGTTATTGGCAATCTGCTCTTTGATCGTTTCGATGATATCCATGGAGCACCTCGGCTGAAATATCCGACTCAGTTGTCGGCACGGTGGCGCATTGTAACGAAATCCCGAGCATGACGCTCTGTCTTGAGCCTTAACAGGCAGCCACCTGTACCGGCACACCGTTCAACGCCGCATTGCCGGAGAGTACATCGAGTTGCCGTTCGTCGGTCAGGTCATTGGCGCTCACCCCTGGCTGACTCCGGGCAATATCCATTTTCACCCCCGCACGCGAATGCCCCCAGCCATGCGGCAGGCTGACCACTCCGGGCATCATGTCCAGACTGCCCAACACCTGCACCTCGATCGTCCCGACCCGGGAGCTGACCCGAACCTGCTGGCCATCGCTCAAACCACGACAGGCAAGATCGTCAGGGTGCATCAGCAATTGATGCCGGGGCTTGCCTTTTACCAGCCTGTGATAGTTGTGCATCCACGAATTATTGCTGCGCACGTGCCGACGACCAATCAGCAACAATGCTCCGGAATCGGGAGCGGGATCGGCAGCGAAGCGCGTCAGGTCGGCCATGATGACCTCTGGGGCCGCCTGAATCCGCCCATTGGCGGTTTTCAGGCGCTCGGTGAGGTTAGGCTTCAACGCGCCCAGATCAAGCCCATGCAGGTGACTGGCCAGCGTTTCCAGTGACAGTTTGTGCGGCGATGCATCGCCATAGAAGCCTGCGCGCAACCCGCGATCAATCATCTGCGCGGGTGGCAGGGTCGGTTTGAGTTCACGCTGCGCCTGGGCTGCAAATGATCTGGCCAGACCGACAAAGATCTCCCAGTCATGCAGCGCACCTTCGGGCTTGTCGAAAATGGCCTGATTGAAGCGAGTGACGTTGCGCACTGCGAGGGTATTGAAGGTGGTGTCGTAGTGATCGTTTTCCAACGCTGAGGTGGACGGCAGGATCAAGTCGGCGTGGCGGGTAGTTTCGTTGATGTACAGATCAATGCTGAGCATGAACTCCAGACCTTCGAGCGCCTGTTCCAACTGACGGCCATTTGGGGTGGACAGAACCGGGTTACCCGCGACAGTCACCAGCGCGCGAACCTGCCCTTCCCCGTCCACGAGCATTTCCTCGGCGAGCGCTGAAACCGGCAACTCGCCGCCGTACTCAGGCAGGCCGGACACCCGGCTTTGCCATAGATTGAAATGGCCGCCCGAAGTCGAACTGACGAGGTCAACTGCGGGCTCCGTACACAGCGTTCCGCCCACGCGATCCAGGTTGCCGGTCACCAGATTGATCAGTTGCGCCAACCAGTGACACAGCGTGCCGAAGGCCTGGGTCGACACCCCCATTCGGCCATAACAGACCGCCTTGTCGGCTGCAGCAAAATCCCGCGCCAGTTGCCGGATCTGCTCGGCAGCAATGCCGCAGCGTGGGCTCATGGCCTGCGCAGTGAAACCTGCAATGGCGTGTCGCACCTGATCCAGGCCATCGATAGGCAAGTGACTCTCGCGAGTCAGGCCTTCTTCAAACAGAGTATTGAGCAGCCCGAACAGCAGCGCTGCATCACCGCCCGGACGCACGAACAGGTGCTGGTCGGCGATGGCCGCCGTCTCACTGCGGCGCGGGTCGATGACCACGAGTTTACCGCCGCGCTGCTGGATGGCTTTCAGACGCTTCTCAACATCCGGCACGGTCATGATGCTGCCGTTGGACGCCAATGGGTTGCCACCCAGGATCAGCATGAAGTCGGTGTGATCGATATCCGGAATCGGCAACAGCATGCCGTGGCCATACATCAGAAAACTGGTGAGGTGATGCGGCAACTGGTCAACCGAGGTCGCCGAGAAGCGATTACGAGTCTTGAGCAGCCCGAGAAAGTAATTGCTGTGGGTCATCAGCCCATAGTTGTGCACACTGGGGTTACCCTGATAAACCGCTACCGTGTTCTGCCCATGGCGCTGTTGAATGGCGTAAAGCCGCTCTGCCACCATATCGAACGCGGCCTGCCAGGCAATCGGCCGCCATTGATCACCACTGCGCAGCATCGGCTGACGCAAGCGGTCGGGGTCGTTCTGGATGTCTTGCAGGGCAACAGCCTTGGGGCAGATGTGGCCACGGCTGAAAGTGTCCAGCGGGTCACCCTTGATCGAGGTGATGCACGGGGCAGAATCCGGCTCGTTAACGGTCTCGATGGCAAGACCGCAAATGGCCTCGCACAGGTGGCAGGCGCGGTAGTGTTCAGTCCGGGTCATCACAGCCTCAGATCTTGTCGTGGCAATCCGGTTGATTGCCTGACAAGCACTATGGCCGCTGCCAATACCCCGCGCCACTGACGTTTGTCATGTGAATCGGGGAGCATCAGGCGCGCCGATGAGTAGACCGTATCAGCCGCCGATAGGCGTGACGACCTTGCGCTGCAGCTGGATTTCAGTGACGGTTTCGACCTGCTCCTGAGCCAGGTGAACACCGGTCAGGTCACCGATCAGGCGCCAGTGCTCGTCGAGCCCTGAGCTGATGGTCGCCATGCGATCAATCATGCGCCGCCCCGCATTACGCGTGACTTCGTCCTCGCTGCGCAGCAACTCAAAGGACATCGAGGTCATTGAGGCGGTCAGATGGGTAAGCGTGCGGGCGGTCAGCCCGAGTAACTCCGTTAGTTGACGCTCTTTTGAGTCCATTCCCCACCCCTCGATCAGTAATGTATCGGCAACGATTTATAACCTACGCCCGGCATTAAAGAAACGGTCCTTGTTTCCAGCCCGTGAAGCGGGTCGCATTCAGCGCACCCGCGCAAACCCGGACTGTTGCAGGATTGGTACTAATTGCCAAGCGCTATTTGAGCAGTGTACAAATGCTGCCTTCGGAAAAAGCAGAGATGGCTATTGGCCTCATCAGCTTAGCCAGTTTTTAACTCGTCAACAAAGAATAACAGTGCCCCCTGAAAGGGAGCGCCAGTGACATAGGTGTTTCAGAAAACAGCATGCTATTGGTAAGACGCGACATTTTTTTATACTATCGCGCCTTTCTTATTCGTCGCCTCGTGCGGCTTCCGCCGCAGGTCTCGCCCGTTTTCCCGATAAAAACCGGCTTTGATAACCTGCGGTCTGTTGCAAAAAAGGTAGTTAATCATGAACGCCAGGCACTTTCTCTCGATGATGGATTACACCCCAGATGAACTCCTGGGCTTGATCCGTCGTGGCGTAGAGCTCAAAGACCTGCGAAATCGCGGTGAGCTTTTTGAGCCGCTGAAGAACCGGGTATTGGGGATGATTTTCGAGAAATCCTCGACACGTACCCGTCTTTCTTTTGAAGCAGGGATGATTCAGTTGGGTGGCCAGGCCATCTTTTTGTCCCATCGCGACACCCAATTGGGCCGTGGCGAGCCAATTGCCGACAGCGCAAAAGTGATGTCACGCATGCTCAATGCGGTAATGATCCGTACCTACGCGCACAGTAATCTGACCGAATTCGCCGCCAATTCCCGCGTTCCGGTTATCAATGGTCTGTCGGATGACCTGCACCCATGCCAGTTGCTGGCCGACATGCAAACCTTTCTGGAGCATCGCGGCTCGATCAAAGGCAAGACCGTCGCCTGGATCGGCGATGGCAACAATATGTGCAATAGCTATATAGAAGCGGCCATTCAGTTCGACTTCCAGTTGCGCGTGGCCTGCCCTGCCGGTTACGAGCCGAACCCCGAGTTCCTGGCGCTGGCAGGTGAGCGAGTGACCATTGTCCGCGACCCGAAAGCAGCAGTCGCCGGTGCACACCTGGTCAGCACCGACGTGTGGACCTCCATGGGTCAGGAAGAGGAAACCGCTCGGCGCATGGCGTTGTTCGCACCGTTTCAGGTAACGCGCGCCTTGCTCGACCTGGCCGACAAGGACGTACTGTTCATGCACTGTCTGCCTGCCCACCGTGGCGAAGAAATCAGTGTAGATCTGCTGGATGATTCGCGTTCGGTCGCGTGGGATCAAGCTGAAAATCGCCTGCACGCGCAGAAAGCGTTGCTGGAGTTTCTCGTCGCGCCGTCCCATCAGCGCGCATGAGCCAGTTGCTGCTGAACCTGCGCAATCTGGCTTGTGGCTACCAGAATCAGCGCGTGGTGCAGGAGTTGAATCTGCACCTTAACGCGGGCGATATAGGCTGCCTGCTGGGATCGTCGGGCTGCGGCAAGACCACCACACTGCGTGCGATTGCCGGTTTCGAGCCGATACATGCAGGGGAGATAACCCTGGCGGGCGAAGTCATTTCCCGTCCGGGCTGGACTCTGGCACCGGAGAAGCGTCGCATCGGCATGGTGTTTCAGGATTACGCGCTGTTCCCGCACCTTAGCGTCGCCGAGAACATCGCATTCGGCATTCGCAACCACCCGCGGCTGGATCAGGTAGTCGCCGAGTTGCTTGAACTGGTCAACCTCGGCGCCCTGGGCAAACGCTACCCTCACGAGTTGTCCGGTGGGCAGCAGCAACGAGTGGCCCTGGCCAGGGCGCTGGCACCGGAGCCACAACTGTTGTTGCTCGATGAACCCTTCTCCAACCTGGATGGCGAGTTGCGTAGACGTCTGAGCCATGAGGTGCGCGATATTCTCAAGGCGCGTGGCACCAGTGCCATTCTGGTGACCCATGATCAGGAAGAGGCTTTCGCGGTCAGCGATCATGTCGGCGTATTCAAGGAGGGTCGCCTGGAGCAGTGGGATACGCCTTACAACCTGTATCACGAACCTCGCACACCCTTTGTTGCCAGCTTCATTGGACAGGGGTATTTCATTCGCGGGCAGATGATAGACCCCGAATCAGTGCGCACCGAACTGGGTGTTCTGCGTGGCAACCGGGCATATCCGGGCGTCAGCGGCAGCGCCGTGGATGTCTTGCTGCGACCTGACGATATCGTCTACGCGCCGCAAAGCGACCTGAAAGCGCGGGTAATCGGTCGAACATTTCAGGGCGCATCGACGCTGTATCGCCTGCAGCTGTCTACCGGCAGCCAACTTGAAGCCATTTTCCCCAGTCATGCCGATCACAGCCAGGGCGAGGAAGTCGGTATTCGGGTAGCAGCTGACCATCTGGTGCTGTTTGCAGCGCCAGGCAGCGTCGCGGCGCATACGGTCAATCACTGAGCCCCAGCTTATTCCCTGCCAATCGCTGCGAACCGAGCCTGCGTATGCTCGGCCAGCACGGCTGCCGAAAGCTCAACCTCCAGCCCCCTCCTCCCGGCGCTGACGTAAATACTCTCAAAACCCTGCGCTGTGTCGTCAATGAACGTACGCAGGCGCTTCTTCTGGCCCAGTGGGCTGATGCCACCCAACAGCTAGCCCGTTGAGCGCTGCGCCGCCGCGGGGTCCGCCATTTCGGTTTTTTTCGCCCCGGCGGCCTGTGCCAGAGCCTTCAGATCAAGCGTTCCGACGACCGGCACTACGGCGACCAGTAACTCGCCCTTTTCGGTACTGGCCAACAATGTCTTGAAAACCCGCGCGGGCTCCAGCCCCAGCTTTTCCGCTGCTTCCAGCCCATATGACGCTGCTTTGGGATCGTGTTCGTAACTGTGGATACGATGTTCGGCGCGAAGTTTTTTCAGTAAATCCAGTGCAGGGGTCATGCAACGCTCCTTAGGCTTCCGACTGCCTGCCACTTTAAGCCAAGTAAAGTGAACATGCCTTGATTCACGCCACCTGCAACACTGATGGCTTTTTGGTAACAGCCATAAAATCTCGGTATAAAGCGGCTGTGCGGGCTCGTATCCACTCCATGACCGTTCGGTTCCGACCTTTGACAGCGTTGTTTCTTGTCTATATTTTTTCGTTTACGAATATTATCGAAAGCGGTTTTTCGGTATAACTCGCACCAGCGATCAGAAATGGGGTTTTTCTGATACGCACGAATAACGAGCACCCATGCCTGTCTCAGGGTGCCGAGACAAAAACAAAAATGAGGTATCCATGACCATCGCACTAGGGTTTGTCTGAAAAGTCGCCTTGGTTAAAATGATGTCCTCTGGTTGCCAAGAGGGCCATCATGACTGACCGTTATGAAATTTCATCTGATCGT
>NZ_LKBW01000312.1 GCF_002699855.1 Pseudomonas amygdali
CATACCACTCCGCGTGGGAATGCAGTTCGTGACGCTCCGCGTCACACGCCGGTTCTGTGATGTAAGGTGAATTGGGGCTCGACTCAGGTCACCTTTTCGCCCCTCGGCGAGTTACTTCGATAACGTCGCACTCCGTGTCTTCAGTGCAATGGTGATTGAAAAGCGCTTTGCCTCGACTCGACCCATTGCTGAATCGATTAACTAGGCGTTAAATAGCTGTTGAAACGATATGCAGCACCATAATTCCAATAATTACAGAAGGACCACCACCATGAAATCCCTTCCCCTGCTCGTGGGCCTCGGTGCCCTCACAGCCGCTTCCGGTGTGTTTGCCTGGGATTATGTGCTGCTCGACACCGACAAGGCTGCGCAGAATCAGCAGATCACCAGTCAGCAGCTGGGCGTCAAGACCGACAAGCCGTTCACTGTCACGATGCGTACGCTGCATGGCGGTCGTCAGGAAGGCGTGAGCATTATCGATATCGATAATGGCACGATGAAGCTGTCAGTCGTCCCGACCCGTGGCATGAACGTGCTGCAGGCATCAGTCGGCGATGTGCGCATGGGTTGGGATTCGCCGGTCAAGGACGTGGTCAATCCGGCCTTCATCGAGCTCAATGGCCGCGGCGGGCTGGGCTGGCTGGAGGGTTTCAACGAACTGGTGACCCGTTGCGGATACGAGTGGGTGGGCCACCCGGGCATGGACAATGGCGAACTGCTGACCCTGCACGGTCGCGCTGCCAACATTCCGGCGAGCAAGGTGACACTGCAGATCGACGAAAAGCCGCCCTACGCGATCCGCCTCAAGGGTGAATTGAAGGAGCAGGCGTTCAAGAAGGTCGACTTCTCGGTGCAGACCGAACTGGTCACCGAGCCAGGCAGCACGAGCTTTTCGCTCAACGATACGCTGACCAACAATGGCGACTATCCGAAAGAACACCAGGCGCTGTACCACAGCAACTTCAGCACGCCGTTCCTCGAGCAGGGGGCGCGTTTCGAAGCGCCGGTCAAGCAGGTCTCGCCGTTCAATGAAAAAGCCAAGGGTGACCTGGGCGACTGGCAGACCTACCGCGCACCGACGCCGGATTACGACGAGACGGTCTACAACATCGTGCCCTACGGCGATGCCAAGGGTGACACGCTGACCGTGCTGCACAACAAGGCTGGCAGCCTGGGCGTGTCGGTCGGTTTCAATACCAAGCAGTTGCCGGTGTTCTCGCTGTGGAAAAACACCGACACCAAAGGCCAGGGCTACGTCACCGGACTGGAACCGGGGACCAGCTTCTCCTACAACCGCCGCTTCCAGCGCCCGCTGAATCTGGTGCCAACCATTGCGCCGAAAGAGCAACGCCAGTTCCAGATCAGCTACAGTCTGCTGGCTGACAAAGGTGCTGTCGACAAAGCCCTTGGGCAGGTCAAGCACATTCAGGACGGTCGCGAGACAGAAGTGCGCAAAGAACCGCTGGTGGATCTGACCAAGGAGCAATGATCCTCATCCGAAAACGCAGCGGTGAAACAGGGCCGGATGTCGACGCACGTCATTGTGTCGACATCCGGCCCTGCTCGTTCCGGCGGTAAAAAATTCTCACAACACTTGAGGTTTTTGCCTGTCTACACCCTCTCACCCCTTCGAAGACGAGCATGCACATGAAAATCCTGATGGTTTTGACATCCCATGACCAACTGGGCGACACCGGCAAGAAAACCGGTTTCTGGCTCGAAGAGTTCGTCGCGCCGTATTACGCGTTCAAAGAGGCCGGTGCCGACGTTACGCTTGTCTCTCCGAAAGGCGGTCAACCACCGCTGGACCCGAAAAGCGATGAGCCTGATGCTCAGACCGACGACACCAAGCGCTTCTCCAAAGATGCCGATGCGCAAAAAGCGCTCGCCAATACGGGCCTTCTGTCTGGCGTCAATGCGGCCGATTTCGATGCCGTGTTCTACCCGGGCGGTCACGGCCCGCTGTGGGACCTGGCTGAAGACAAGGACTCCATCGCGCTGATCGAGGCCTTTGCCAAGGCAGACAAGCCACACGGGATGGTCTGCCACGCACCTGGCGTATTGCGTCACGTAAAGTCGCCGGACGGCCAGCCGCTGGTCAAGGACCACCGTGTCACAGGCTTCACCAACAGTGAAGAAGAAGCGGTCGGCCTGACCAATGTCGTGCCTTTTCTGGTCGAAGACACGCTCAAGCAACTGGGCGGTGACTATTCCAAGGGCGACGACTGGGGCGTCTACGTGCTGACCGATGGCAAGCTGGTAACTGGCCAGAACCCGGCCAGCTCTGCGCAGGCGGCCAAAGACTTGATCACTCTGTTGAGCTGATTGATGTGCGCGGTTCAGCGTCCGACGCTAACAGCACCGGGCGATAAACCGCGCGTCATTTAAATCGAATCTTGCACCCGCCACACTGACCAATAACTACACCCCCCGACAAAAAGGAATACGGTCATGGCAGATGAATCCAAACGCGAAGACCTCGATCACAAACCGGAAAACGCCGGCAAGGTGGGCGAGAAGAACAAACAGCTCAATCAGCAGGGCGAACAGGCCCGACCTGCCACCTCACCCGACCCGCAGAAAGACAAGTCAGGCAACTGACACCCGTCAGAGCAAGCCGCGTTCGGCACACACCTTCACGACTTGTTCACGCAGCCAGCCGCTGGCTTCGTCTCGATCCGCTTGGGCGCTCCACAGCATGTCCAGGCTGAAGCCAGGCAGGTCCGGTGGCAGTTCGAATACGGAAATCCACGGTTCATTACCCAGCAGCGTCTGAATACGCCGTGGCAGAACCAGCATGAAATCGGTGCCTTCCAGCAATTGCAAGGCCGCCCGATAGCTGTTGGCCCGCGCGACAATGTTGCGCTCCAGACCCTGTCGCTGCAGCCAGCCATCCACCATGTTGGTGTCGGACGTCCACGGCGTCGGGTAGACATGACGGTGCTGGACGAAGGTTTGAGTGTCGATCAGGGCGCTGAGCGGCGCGAACCTGGAGTCCATGACGCAAACCAGATCATCCTCCATCAACACCTGCGAAATCAGACTGTCCGGGACTCGGTGAAAGCCAGGCCCGAAGCACAGGACGAGGTCAAAACGACCGTCGTTCAACTGCTCGGCAGGCAACTGCTTCTCAAGTTTTTGCACATTGACCGTCACCGAGAAACCAGCGGCAGCGAAGTCACGCATCAAATGCGGCAATACCAGCAGCTCGAAATACTCCGGCGCACAGACCGTGAAGGTCGTTTGTTTGCGAGTCGGGTCGAACAGATCGAGGCCGTCATGGCACAGATTGACCGAGCGGAGAATCTGCTGCACATGGTCGTGCATGGCCAATGCCTTGCGGGTCGGGCGCATGCCGTTGCGGGTGCAGATGAAAAGGTCGTCCTCGAAGTTCGCACGCAGCTTTTTCAGGCAGTAACTGACCGTCGACTGGCTGACATGCAACGCTTCCGCGACCAGGGTCAGGTTGCGCTGCTCATACACCGAGACAAAGACCATCAGGTCCTGCATGTCCAGCTTTCTCAGGGCATTACTGTTAAGCATCAAGGTATCTCGCTGGCGCTGTGACCAGGCGGTCAGGTCAACGCGCACAAGATAGCATCAAAATGCGATCATGCCGCCTATCTGCCAGTGATGACAGGTTCGCCGAGTGCGTCGCGCAGATGATCAGCATAACGCCGGGGGTCGAGTCGCACCACCATCAACAGCATGATCGCGACCAACGCCATCAGTGAACACCATGCACCCGCAAAGCTGCCCGTCAGGTCGCGGATTATTCCGGCAAACAGCGGCGACAGGCTGGCAATCAGATAACCCACGCCCTGCACGAATGCGGTCAGGCCGCCTGCCTGTCGAGGATCATCGGCATGGTCCATAGACACAATCAGGCTCATCGGAAACAAACCGCCGATCCCCAACCCCAGCAAACAGGTCCACAGCAGGCCCAGCCGCTGCGGCAGCAGAATCAGCCCGGCAAAACCGATCATCATCAACACCAGCAGCACCGCCAGCGCTACGCGTTTATCGCGACTGCGGTTAGCCAGCGCCGGAACCAGCAGACCCGATACGACCTCCATCAGGGTCAGAAAGCCCAGCAACAGGCCGGCATCCTGCTCGCTCCAGCCGTTCTCCAGATAATACGGCGCAAGCCAGGCCAGTACGCAGGTATAGGACGCAGTACCGAGGCCGAAGAAAACTCCCAGCATCCAGGCCCAAGGCGTGTGGAAGAAAGTCTGCCGGAGCCCTGCAGTGGTTGACGCATCGGAGCGCAATACGCGCCGCTGGGCAAACCAGAAGCACATTGCCAGAAGAGCCAGTAGTGACCAGACCGCCAGGCCGAAGCGCCAACTGCCACTGCTACCCATTACCACGGGGCTGAATGAAGCGGCCAGCGCGGCCCCGCCCATGATCGCAGTCACATACAAGCCCATGCACAAGGAGACATTGGCTTTGAAGCGCGATTTGATCAACGCGGGCATCAGCGCCTGAATCAAGGCAATACCCAGCCCCGCCAACACGACGCTGAAAATCAGTTCGACAGCAGAATCGAGAACCAGACGCGCCAGGGTTGCCAGGCCGATAAGCACCAGTGAAAGCAGGATGCTGCGATGCGTCCCCAGGTAACGCGCGATGCCGATGCCGAAAAACATCGCCAGCCCCATGGCCATGATCGGCAGCATGGTCAGCAATGACGCCATCCCGAAGCCCAGCGGCACCTCCAGACGAATCGCCGCAAGCAACGGACCGACCGCTGCCATCGATGGGCGCAGGTTGAGCGCCACCAGTACGATACTGACCATCAACCCCATATTCCGAACCGCCGAGCTACGCACCTGCATACCGTCACTATTACTTTCGATGATCAGGATTAGGCCGTGCGCGTGCTCATATGACAAATCAAAATCTGGGTGCTGCTATTTAAAAAATCAGTTCAGCAATGGCGCGGGCAGTTTCAGGCATTTTGCCGAGGGCATTTGCAGTTCGTTACTCGGCCGTGCTGCTCGGGCTCGGGTTCAGGCTCGGCAACTTCATCGACGCCGAGCCACCATGTCAAACCGCGACACGGGTATTGCACATAGAACGGCTGGCCCATCATCGGCGTGGTGATCGAGACATTCTGCTCCCAGGCCAGCGCCAGGATGCGATCGAACGGTTCGTGCCAAGCGTGCATCGATAGGTCGAAGGTGCCGTTGTGAATCGGCAGCAACCAGCGACCGCGCAGGTCCAGATGTGCCTGCAGCGTCTGCTCGGGTTGCATGTGCACATGCGGCCATTCGACGTTATAGGCCCCGGTTTCCATCAGCGTCAGGTCAAACGGTCCGTATTGCTCGCCGATGGTCTTGAAGCCATCGAAATAGCCGCTGTCGCCACTGAAAAAGATCCGCTGATCGCCGTCGATCATCACCCAGGACGCCCACAGGGTGCGGTTGCTGTCGAGCAGCGTACGCCCGGAAAAATGCTGCGAAGGCGTAGCGACAAATTCGATGCCCGCCACTTCGGTGGACTGCCACCAGTCCAGTTGGCGGACCTTGTGCGCGGGTACGCCCCATTCAATCAGCGTATCGCCTACACCAAGTGGTGCCAGAAAATGCTCGGTCTTGTCGGTCAGCGCCTTGATCGCCATACGATCCAGATGGTCGTAGTGGTTATGCGAAAGGATCACCGCCTTGATTGGCGGCAACTCTTCGAGGCTGATCGGCGGCTGATGAAAGCGCTGCGGCCCCGCCCACTGCACCGGCGACGCGCGCTCGGCAAACACGGGATCAGTCAGCCAGAACTGGTCGCGTAATTTGAGCAGGACCGTCGAATGCCCGAGGCGATACACCGTGTTGTTGGGCGCTGCCAGCAACTGCTGACGCGACAGCGGCTGCACCGGAATTTCGCCTGCGGGGCGCGTGTCCTTGGGCTTATTGAATGCCTGATCCCAAAAAATGCGGAGCGTTCGCAGCAGACTCGCCGGTTTCATCGTCGCATGATTCCGATATCGCCCCTCATGACGGGACAGGACAGGACAGGCAGTGAAGAAGCATCCTTTTTCTGATGTGTCGAGGCCATGGTTTGCTGACTCCTGGGAACAGGTTGAGGCACCAGCCGTGCATACTTTGTACGTGATCCCGTTGCAGGATGCTCGATGAAAGATATGTAACAGTGTTTTACACTACACGGTGTAGTTTTAAGCTTGCATGATCCTTGGCGACAAGTAAACTGCTGAGTGTAACTTTCTCTAAACGTCCGTTTGAAGCGAACCTATGACCGCACCCATGCGCCTCACCGATCAGAAACGCGAATCCATCGTCCAGGCAGCTATTGCCGAATTTGGCGATCGTGGTTTCGAGGTCACCAGCATGGACCGCATCGCTGCTCGGGCCGAGGTGTCCAAACGCACGGTCTACAACCATTTCCCCAGCAAGGAAGAGCTGTTCGCCGAGATGCTGCAGCGTCTGTGGAGCTGTGCCCCGCCGCAATCGGAAGTGATTTATCACCCCAATTTCGGTCTGCGCGAGCAACTTCGAGACCTGCTGTGGGGCAAGATGCACAACCTGACCAACAGTAATTTTCTCGACCTGGCGCGTGTCGTGGTGGGCGCTATAATTCACTCGCCCGAGCGTGCTCAAGTGTGGATGGCCCGTATCAATGAGCGCGAAGAAACCTTCAGCGCGTGGATCCGGGCGGCTCAGAAAGGCGGTCGCCTGAAGCCTGTCGACCCCGGTTTTGCGGCGACGCAGATGCACGCGTTGCTCAAGTCGTTCGCATTCTGGCCACAGGTAACCTTCAATGCCGCACTGCTCAACCCTCAGGAGCAAAGTGATGTGGTCGAGTCGGCGTTGAACATGTTTCTGGGCTGGTACGAAGTGACTCCCTGAGGCTTCTGATCCGGTTTTTCAGTCGAGTACGATGCCCCGGCACTCGCCAAAGCCAATCGACACCTGCCCTTCCCGATGACAACGGGCACGCAGGATGACCTCGTCGCCAGCTTCCAGGAATATGCGCTTTTCACCGTTGGGCAACGCCACTGACTGCTTGCCGCCTGCGGTCATCTCCAGCAGGCTGCCGTACTGACCTGTCTGAGGACCGGACAGCGTACCCGTGCCAAGCAGGTCGCCCGGTTGCAGCTTGCAACCGTTGACGCTGTGGTGTGCGACCATCTGCGCCACGGTCCAGTACATGTTCAGCGAGTTGCTCAGACCCAACCGGTAAGGCTCCAACCCCTCGGCCTTCATCTGCGCGGTCAGCAGCAGCACTTCCAGCTCGATGTCCAGCGCGCCACCCTGCTGATCATTCTGATCAAGCAGGTACGGCAGCGGCTGAGGATCGCCCTCCGGACGCAGTGGCTGGGGGCTGCGGAAGGGTATCAGCGCTTCGGCGGTTACCACCCAGGGCGAGATCGTCGTGGCAAAGCTCTTGGACAGAAACGGTCCCAGCGGCTGGTACTCCCACGCTTGAATGTCACGCGCCGACCAGTCGTTGAGCAGGCAGAACCCGGCGATGTGCTCCGCGGCGCGGTCAATCGCGATGGCATCGCCCTGCGCATTCCCCGGCCCGATCCACACACCCAGCTCCAGTTCGTAATCCAGGCGTTTGCAGGGACCGAAAACGGGAACGTCCTGACCCGGCGCAAGAGTCTGCCCATTGGGCCGCCGGACCGGCGTACCGGATGTGCAGAGGGTCGATGCCCGGCCGTGGTAGCCAATCGGCACATATTTGTAGTTGGGCAGCAGCGGATTGTCCGGACGGAACAGCTTTCCGACGTTCAGCGCATGGTGAATACCAACGTAGAAGTCAGAATAATCACCTACCCGCGCCGGCATGTGCAGGCTGCACTCGCTCATCGGCAGCAGCAAACCTGCAACGGCCTGCATACTGTCACGTTGCGGGTTGTCCGCATCCAGCAGTTGCAGCAATGCGCTGCGCAATGCCTGACGTGCTGGAGCGCCCAGTGCAAAGAAATCGTTGAGCTGGTCACGGCTGGCCACTTCGGCAGCTTCAGCGGCCTGCCCGTGAAAAACCGCGGCGGCTGTTGCTGCGCGCAGATCGACAATCAGATCGCCAATCGCCACGCCACCACGCGGGCCGGTAGTGCCATGGCTGAACACACCCAGCGGCAGGTTCTGCGACGGAAAATCAGCGTGCTCGTTGGCCGATGCCACCCAGCTACGACGATTGAGAGAGCCAGTCATCGGCGCGGTTCCTTGTTGAATGTCCTGGTCATGTCGTTCCAGCAGGCATCGTAATCGGCTTGCAGTTGCGGGCAGCCGAGCGCGTGGCGGCTGGGACGCAATACCTTGCCGGTCTCGAACATGAAAGCCATGGTGTTTTCGATTTTGTTCGGTTTCAGCTCGGCAGCAATGGCCTTTTCTGCCGTGACATTATCCGGGCCGTGCGCGCTCATGCAGTTGTGCAGCGAGGCGCCCCCGGGCATGAAGCCTTCAGCCTTGGCGTCGTAGGCGCCATCGATCAGGCCCATGAATTCGTTCATCAGGTTGCGGTGGAACCACGGCGGGCGAAAGGTATTTTCCGCCACCATCCAGCGCGGCGGGAATATAACGAAATCGATATTGGCCTGGCCGTGGGCGGCACCTGGTGAAGTCAACACAGTGAAAATCGATGGGTCCGGGTGATCGTAACTGACCGTACCGATGGTGTTGAAACGCCGCAGATCATACTTGTACACAACGTTGTTACCGTGCCAGCCCACCACATCAAAGGGTGAATGCTCCAGGTGTGTCGACCACAGTTCACCAAGGAACTTCTGCACCAGCTCCACCGGTTGCTGATTGTCTTCAAACCAGGCCACTGGCGTCAGAAAATCACGTGGATTGGCCAGCCCGTTACTGCCGATCGGACCAAGCTCCGGAAGGCGTAAGGCGCAACCGTGGTTCTCGCAGATGTAACCGCGGGCGCTGCTGTCGAGCAGTTGCACGCGAAACTTCATGCCTCGCGGCAAGACGGCGATTTCCAGCGGCTCGATGTCCAGCAGACCCAATTCGGTGATGATTCTGAGTCGCCCCTGTTGCGGCACAATCAACCATTCGCCATCGGCGCTGAAAAACGCACGCTGCATCGAAGTGTTGGCTGCGTATACGTAGACGCTCACACCGTCTGCCTGATCCGCGGCCGAGGTACTCGCCAAAGGGATCAGGCCGTCAATGAAATCGACAGTCTCGGCGGGGATATCGAAGGCGTTCCAGCGCAGCCGGTTGGGGTTGATCGGGCCCTGCTCCTGACCGGCGATCTGCCGACCCATGCGTTGGTAACGCGGATGGGCCGCCGAAGGTTTGATGCGATACAACCAGGTACGCCGGGCTTCGCTGCGCGCGACCGTGAAGGCAGTACCCGAGAACTGCTCGGCATAAAGCCCCAGCGGGTGCTTCTGCGGAGAGTTCTGGCCAATCGGCAATGCTCCGGGCAGCGCCTCGCTGCTGAACTGGTTGCCAAAGCCCGACTGATAAGCCATTGCGTCGGAACGGGAGTGGATAGCCATCTGGACCTCTTGTTGTTATGGGGTCGGGCAGAGACGGGTAAAACATCATTTAACGTAAAACGATTACGCATAACGTAATTTGAGTTTGCCAGCCGGTCAAGCTATAAAGCTGCCTTTCCCGATAGGCGCACAGCACCCATGACCCAGGACATCGAAAGCTCGACAGGCGGACGTCAGCAAAAGGTTCAGGCCGCCGAAGTTGGGCTGGGCGTGCTCAAGGCGCTGGCCGATCTGTCGCCCTCCACTTCCCTGTCGAAACTGGCCGAGCATCTGGGCATGCCTGCCAGCAAGGTTCATCGTTATCTACAGGCGCTGATTGCCAGTGGCTTTGCCGAGCAGGATGCTGTCAACAATCACTACGGGCTGGGGCGCGAAGCGTTGCTGGTCGGGCTGGCCTCACTCGGCAAACTGGACGTGCTGAAAGTATCGGCGCCGTGGCTGGCCAGCCTGCGTGATGAACTGAACCAGACGTGCTTTCTGGCGGTATGGGGCAACAAGGGGCCGACCGTGGTGTATGTCGAGCCCTCGATGGGTGCAGTGACGCTGGTGACGCAGATCGGCTCGGTGCTGCCGCTACTTGGCTCGTCCACCGGCCTGGTGTTCGACAGTTTTCTGAACGGGCGCGAAACCGCTGCGCTTCGCGAGCAGGAAGTCCCGTTGCTGAGCTCCGGCCAGCTGCGTGAGGTCGAGCAGCATGTCGAGCAGATTCGTACCACCGGCGTGCACCAGATTCAGGGCCTGCTGATGCCGGGTATCAATGCAGCCTCGTCACCGCTGTTCGCCATGGGCAACAAGCTGGTAGGCGTGATCACCGTGGTCGGGCCGGGATCGGTGTTGAACGACGAGACGCAGAATCTGGCGGCCAGACGGCTTTTGCAAACGGCGCAGGCCATCAGCGAGCGTATGGGCGGTAGCCGTCCGTCAGACTGACTCAGGAAGAGGCGGTTGATACCCAAGCAAAATGGCTCGCTCCATGCCAGCCGTGAATCAGCCGACCTTCGACGCGGTTACGCCCTCTGGTTTTGGCCAGGTAAAGCAGCCGATCCGCTTCCGCCAACGCGGCGGTATGTCCATCCTTCTCTGCTGCGTTGATCGACACCACGCCCGAGCTGATGGTCAGTTTGCCCAGCGGGCTGGCCGAGTGCTCTATACGATTGGTTTCAACGGATGATCTGATTTTTTCCGCGATCTTCAGCGCCCCTGCCAGGTCGGTTTCAGGCAGCAGAATGACAAACTCTTCGCCGCCGTAACGTGCCGCGATATCCCCAGCCCGGTCAAGACTGTTGCCTATGAGCCCAGCCACTTGCTTCAGGCAGTCGTCTCCCTGCTGATGACCGTAGGTGTCGTTGTATTGTTTGAACCAGTCAATATCCAGCAGAATGATCGCGATAGTTGCAGTATTCCGGCTCGCCCGCCCCCACTCCTGCTGCAAGGCCGCATCGAAGCAGCGTCGATTGGCCAGGTGCGTGAGGCTGTCCGTGTGAGCGATGATCTCCAGCTCGTTCCTGGCGATGTTCAGTTCACCTTCCGCATTGATCAACTGCTGGATTTGCCGGTACAGCAGGACGCCAAGCAAAACCAGCGCAAGGATAATAATGCCGGTGATGGTCATGGACCGGTATGCATAGGCCCACCAGGGCGCGAACACATGCTGACAGGAGACGCCTGCAGCGGCGACGATCGGCAACCCGGACACCCGCCGATAGGCGTAGATCCTTTCCACCCCGTCCACCACGGAGTTGATCAACGCGGTGCCGCTGTCGCTGTAGGGCAGATAGCGAGTGAAGATATCGCCCTTGGCGACATTGGTGGTCATCAGTGCGGTTAATGTGGGGCGCCGCGCCAGCAGGTCGCCATTGTTCAGAGCGAGAAAGATCACCCCCTTGTCGTCTACATCCATGCGCTGGAAAAAAGCCTGGAAATAAGCCACCGGCACGGTGGCCAGTGCAACGCCAGCAAAACTGCCATCCGCAGCATTGATACGCCGACTGACCGGGATGACCATATCCCCGGTATTACGGCTTTCTACGATAGACCCCACATGAATGGACGGGTCAGGGTTATCGCGATGGTAAATGAAGTAATCGCGGTCTTCGTTGTTTCTGGTGTGCACTCCGTTGGCAAAGGAATTGGCGACCCAGTTGCCCTGAGCATCGTAGATGAACAGCCCTTGAAGCCCTTTGACGTTTATCAGGTCTTGAGCCATCAGCCTGGTCAAGCGGCTTTGCTGCTGGCCTGCGACCCCGTCCTGTTCCACACGCTCGACAAGGTCACGCAGCGTATTGTCAGCCTGTTGCAGGGTGTCCTGAGCCTGCTGCTCAGCGGCAAGCACGATATTGGACACCGCAATCCTGGCGGTGGCCGCGCGCTCGAGCTTCGACTGGTTCATCTGCCAGACGGTAGCCAGGGTCAGCGATAGACAGACCAGGGCAATGAAGCCGATCAACGCTTTGCTGAGCGCCGAAGGTGTAAGCCTCGTCGAAATAAAGGAAAGCCGTTTCATAGGGTTGTCATCAAATTGGCAGTGAACCCCGCCATGCAGTTTCCATACCTTAGCGCCACTAACCCGAACACGTTGTTACACCGAGGTCACGCGGGGCTTAGTTGAATGAATGCCCCGCAGGCTAGTTGCTCAAGAAGTCATTACAGGTATTCGGTTTTTTGACGATACAGCTTCTAAGCTGCTAGAGGCAGCTACCGATACACTACTGTGAGAGGTGCTGCAATGTATCGAACTTTGCTTTTCCGGCATGGCGCAAGCGCGTGTTGGCAGGGTGTTTTCACCGATGCCGGCACAGCGGCATTGTACATCGATCGCTTCGAGTTTCAGGCGCGATCAGCTTATAGCGATGACCTCAAATGAGTACTTACCCAGTCGGCGATGACGACGAAGAGCGTATTCGGATTTTGAATGCTTTTTCGTTGATGGATACCCCACCTGAGCACGAATACGATCAGATCGTGCAAATGGCATCGCGGATTTTCGATGTGCCCATTGTGCTGATTTCGCTGGTTCATCGCGATCGGCAATTCTTCAAGGCGCGTATCGGCCTCGATGTCTGCGAAACGGGCCGTGACGTCTCATTCTGTAATTTTGCGCTCATGGGCCGTAACGTTTTTCTGGTGCCTGATGCATTGCAGGATGAGAGATTCAGCTCAAACGCCTTGGTAGTAGGCGCTCCCTATATTCGCTTTTATGCCGGGGCGCCGCTGATAACCGCCAGCGGTCATGTGCTGGGCAGCCTGTGCCTGATCGACAATAAACCTCGGGAGACTTTCTCGCAGCGAGATCAATTGGTTCTTAAGGATCTGGCGGTCATAGTCATCGAAAGAATGGAGTTGCGTCGGCTTGCGCTTGAGAATGAAGACAGCCACGCCCGCTTCATGAATATCACCTCGACTTCACCCGACGCGATTATCTGCTCGGACAGCAAAAACCGGATCATCTCATGGAACAACTCGGCCGAGCTCATTTTCGGACATCGATCCGAGGACGCCCTGGGAAAGCCTCTCGACATTATTATTCCGCCAGAAATGCGCTCCAGGCATCATGCAGGTTTGTCGAGGGTGGCGTCAGGCGGCCCGACATTCATTATCGGAAAATCCATTAACCTGACGGCCATACATCGCGACGGTCATACAATCCCGATCGAGCTTTCGCTCTCACAATGGACGTATGCCGGCGAGCCACAATTCGGGGCGATCATTCGTGACGTCACCCAGCGTGTCGAGGCGGACAAATTACTCAAGCATGCGGCTGAATACGATCATCTGACCGGGCTTGCCAATCGATCGACACTCAAAAGGCGGATCAAGGAGGCGTGCGATGCGCAGCTGCCAGCAGCTATCCTGCTGATCGATCTGGACGGTTTCAAGGACGTCAACGACACGCTGGGCCACGCTGCGGGCGATTTTGTGCTCAAGGTGACCTCTCAGCGTCTTCGCGAACACGTACCGGCCTGCCATATGGTCGCCCGTCTGGGCGGCGATGAGTTTGTCGTTTTCCTGTCAGACACGGCAGACCCTGACAACGCAACCAGGCTGGGCCTGGCGCTCATAGCGGTCATCGAGGAGCCGATTGAGTTTGAAGACAATTCAATCTACATCGGTGCCAGCATCGGCGTCTCCGTAAGGTCCGGCTCCGACTACGACGAGGAGCAAATGCTCGGCAATGCGGATCTGGCGCTCTACCAGGCCAAGTCTGACGGACGCTCCCTTGTTCGCACCTTCACCTCCGAGCATCGACAGACCGCGTCAAGAAGAGGCGCGCTCAGCTCATCGATGCGTCAGGCGTGGGCCAACAAAGAGTTCGAGCTGTACTACCAGCCTCAGGTACGACTTGCGGACGGTCGTATTACCGGAGCCGAAGCCCTTATACGCTGGAACCATCCGACACTGGGTGTGGTGTCTCCGGCGGTTTTTCTACCTGCACTGGAAGCGGGTCTTCTCGCGGTACCGGTGGGCGAATGGATCCTGCGCTCAGCCTGTGAGCAGGCAGCGCAATGGCAAAACACCGGCTGTGACGAATTTCGCATCGGCGTCAATCTGTTCGCCGCTCAGTTTCGCATGCGTGACTTTGCCGAAATGGTTGAAAGTGCGCTTGAAGACTTTTCCTTGCCGGCACACTCACTTGAGCTGGAGATCACGGAAAACATCATCCTGCGAAACGAACAACGCATTATGGAACCGTTGCGCCACCTTCGCTCATTGGGTGTGGGCATTGCATTCGACGATTTCGGTACCGGCTATGCGTCCCTGAGCCTGCTGAAAGACTATCCGGTGACACGGCTGAAAATTGACCGCTCATTCGTAAGTGGCGTGGAGCGCAGCAAGAAAGACGAAGTCATCATTGAGGCCGTTATCAGGCTGGCGAACGGCTTCAATCTCCAGGTCACGGCAGAAGGCATAGAAACCCGCGAGCAGGAAAGTCTGATGCGCCATTATGTGTGCGACGAGGGTCAGGGCTATTTGTATGGTCGTCCCATGCCAGCGCATGAATTTACCGAGCGTTATATCTCGTCTCTCAATCGACAGGCTGACGTGCTCAAGCACAAATGACTCAGAACGAGCCTGAGCAGGCTCGTCTGATCGCAAGGCGGACACTTCCGGTTATCGCTCAATCCGGCGTCAGTACGCCACGCTGTATCTGGTCACGCTCGATGGATTCGAACAGCGCCTTGAAGTTGCCTTCGCCAAACCCGTCGTCGCCCTTGCGCTGAATGAATTCGAAAAACACCGGGCCCATCAGCGTTGCGGAGAATATCTGCAACAGCAAGCGACGCTCGCCTCCTTCGGAAGAGCCATCGAGCAGAATACCGCGTGACTTGAGCTCGGCCTCCGGCTCACCGTGATCGGGCAGTCTTCCCTGAAGCATTTCGTAGTAAGTATCCGGCGGCGCCGTCATGAAACGCATGCCGGTTTCCTTCAGCGCGTCCCAGGTCTTGATCAGGTCATCGGTAAAGAACGCCACATGCTGAATGCCTTCGCCGTTGAACTGCATCAGAAACTCTTCGATCTGCCCGGCGCCCTTGGACGACTCTTCGTTCAGGGGAATCCGGATCATGCCATCCGGGGCGGTCATGGCCTTTGAGGTCAGACCGGTGTATTCGCCCTTGATGTCGAAATAGCGCAGCTCGCGGAAGTTGAACAGCTTTTCATAGAAACCTGCCCAGTACGCCATGCGCCCGCGATACACGTTGTGGGTCAGGTGATCGATGAATTTAAGGCCGGCACCGACCGGGTGGCGATCAACGCCTTCGATGAAGTTGAAGTCGATGTCGTAAATCGAGGTGCCTTCACCGAAACGGTCTATCAGGTACAGCGGCGCGCCACCGATGCCCTTGATGGCGGGCAAGCGCAATTCCATGGGGCCGGTGGCGATTTCCACCGGTTGTGCGCCCAGTTCAAGTGCCCGGTTGTAGGCCTTTTGCGCGTCTTTCACGCGGAACGCCATGCCGCATACAGAAGGGCCATGTTCGGCGGCAAAGTATGAGGCCAGACTGTGCGGCTCGTTGTTGAGGATCAGGTTGATCGCGCCCTGACGATACAGTGTCACGTCCTTGGAGCGATGGGTTGCGACTTTGGTGAAACCCATCATCTGAAACACAGGCTCCAGGCTGTTGGGGGTCGGTGACGCGAATTCGATGAATTCAAAGCCCATCAGGCCCATGGGGTTTTCGTAGAGATCAGCCATGACTGGCTCCTTGCAGGAAAAGTGAGAGTGGTTAAACCAGCGCAATCACTGTCCTGCGGGCGGCGCACACGGGATCCCTCGCACGCTGCGCGCGAGAAAATCACCGAATATCAGTTGCAGACCAAGAATCTTCATGAGGGCAGCCTACTCCGGCTTGTCCGATTGTGCATCAGGGTGTGCCTGTTGAAAGGCCGGATGTTGCATGGCCAGACGCTCGACCCGCTGGATACGCGGGTATGCACTCAGTTGGACGTTGTAGCGATGGGCTGCATACAGCTGTGGTAACAGGTAAATATCCGCAAGGCCGGGGCTCGTACCAAAACAGAAACCATCCTTTTCGATCAACTGCTCGACGGCCTGCAAACCTTCGCCGATCCAGTGCTCGATCCAGCTCAGAATAGCGGGTTCGTCGTGACCCAGACCGCGTAACCGGTTGAGCACCGAAACGTTGTGCAAGGGGTGAATGTCACAGCCGACCAGCGCCGCAACGGCCCGCTGGCGCGCACGCAGAACAGCATCCTGCGCCAGTAACGCAGGCTGCGGGTAGCACTCTTCCAGGTATTCAATGATCGCCAGTGACTGGGTGATGACCACGCCATCGTCCAGCCTCAATGCAGGCACCCTGCCCTGCGGGTTGACCGCCTTGTAGCCGGGTGTGCGCTGCTCGCCGCCATCAAGCAGCAGGTTGACCGGGATCGCAGCGTAATCCAGCCCTTTTAGGGCCAACGCAATACGCACACGGTAACTTGAGGTCGAGCGGTAGTAAGTGAATAGGTCCACGGAAGTCGCCTGCCTGACGCACGGGTGCTGTGTTTATTATTTTCGTAACAACATTACGTAATGCGTAAATTGCGCGATCCGCCTGACGCTGTCAACTCAAGCCTTGTGCTGAATGAGCTAGGATGCATTAACCCGATAAAAACAACGCTGGGTGCCTGCATGAATATTCTTTATGACGAACGCATCGACGGCGCGCTGCCCGCAGTCGACAAGCAGCAATTGCTGCACGAGATACGACGCCAACTGCCCGACCTGGACATTCTGCACCGCGCCGAAGAGCTTCGGCCCTACGAGTGCGACGGGTTATCGGCCTATCGCACCACGCCGATGCTGGTGGTGCTGCCACGGCATGTCGAAGAAGTGCAGACGCTGCTCAAACTGTGCCATGCGCATCGCGTGCCGGTGGTCGCTCGCGGCGCGGGCACCGGGTTGTCGGGTGGCGCACTGCCACTGGAGAAAGGCGTGCTGCTGGTGATGGCGCGCTTCAATCAGATCCTCGCTATTGATCCGGCTGCTCGTCTGGCGCGGGTCCAGCCCGGCGTACGCAACCTGGCCATTTTCCAGGCAGCAGCACCCCACGGTCTGTATTACGCACCCGACCCTTCCTCGCAAATCGCCTGTTCCATCGGCGGCAACGTGGCAGAAAATGCAGGCGGCGTGCATTGCCTCAAATACGGACTGACCGTGCACAACCTGCTCAAGGTCGAGATACTGACCGTCGAAGGCGAGCCAATGACCCTGGGCAGCGACACGCTGGACTCACCGGGCTTCGACTTGCTGGCACTGTTTACCGGCTCCGAAGGCATGCTCGGTGTCATTACCGAAGTCACGGTCAAGCTGTTGCCCATGCCGCAGGTGGCCAAAGTGCTGCTGGCGGCGTTCGATTCCGTGGAAAAAGCCGGCGGTGCGGTGGCCGATATCATTGCCGCAGGCATCATCCCCGGCGGGCTGGAGATGATGGACAATCTGGCGATTCGTGCCGCCGAGGATTTCATTCACGCAGGCTATCCGGTTGATGCAGAAGCCATCCTGCTTTGCGAGCTGGACGGGGTCGAAGCCGATGTACATGCCGATTGCGAACGGGTTCGCGAGGTATTGACACTGGCTGGCGCGACCGAAGTGCGTCAGGCGAAAGACGAGGCCGAACGGGTGCGCTTCTGGGCTGGGCGCAAGAACGCCTTCCCCGCCGTGGGCCGTCTGTCACCGGATTACTACTGCATGGACGGCACTATCCCGCGACGCGAGTTGCCAGGGGTATTGCGCAGCATCAAGGAGTTGTCAGCTCAGTACGGCCTGCGCGTGGCAAATGTGTTCCATGCTGGCGATGGCAACATGCACCCGCTGATCCTGTTCGATGCCAATCAACCGGGTGAGCTGGAGCGCGCCGAGGCGCTGGGCGGCAAGATCCTTGAGCTGTGCGTCGAGGTCGGCGGCAGCATCACCGGCGAGCACGGTGTCGGTCGCGAGAAGATCAACCAGATGTGCGCGCAGTTCAACAGTGACGAACTGACTTTTTTCCATGCCATCAAGGCCGCATTCGACGCCAGCGGCCTGCTCAATCCCGGCAAGAACATCCCGACCCTGCATCGCTGCGCGGAATTCGGTGCCATGCATATTCATGCCGGGCAATTGCCGTTTCCCGAACTGGAGCGCTTCTGATGAGCGAGATGGACAAAGACGTCAGCCAGGCTCTGCTCGAACGGGTCGATCAAGCGCTACGGGACAGCACTCCGTTGCGTATTCAGGGTGGCAACAGCAAGGCCTTGCTTGGCCGTGAGACAGCAGGCGAGGTGCTCGATACCCGCGAACACCGTGGCATCGTCAGTTACGACCCGACAGAACTGGTGATCACCGTCCGCGCTGGTACGCCGCTGAGCGAGCTGATGCAGGTGCTGGACGCCGCAGGCCAGATGCTGCCCTGTGAAGCGCCCGATTTTGGCTGCGCAACGCTCGGCGGCATGGTCGCCGCAGGACTGTCGGGCCCGCGCCGCCCCTGGAGCGGGTCGGTGCGTGATTTCGTGCTGGGCACCCGGGTCATCACCGGCCTCGGCAAGCATCTGCGCTTTGGCGGCGAAGTCATGAAAAACGTTGCAGGCTATGACGTTTCACGCCTGATGGCAGGCAGTTTCGGCTGCCTTGGGGTGCTGACCGAGGTGTCGCTCAAGGTGCTGCCCAAACCGCGTTTGTGCAGCAGCATCGCGTTGCAGATGGACAGCTCGCAAGCCTTGGCCCGCCTCGCTGAATGGGGTCAGCAACCTATGCCTATCAGCGCAGCCAGCCACGACGGTCAAGTGCTGCGCCTGCGTCTTGAGGGCGGCGAAGGCTCGGTGGCAGCAGCCCATGAGAGGCTCGGTGGCGAAGTGTTCGATGGCGCTTACTGGCAGCAGTTGAATGAGCAGCGCCTGCCCTTTTTTCTGGACCCGCGACCTTTATGGCGGCTCTGCGTACCTGCCCAAAGCGCCGTACTGGAACTGCCAGGCGAGCAACTGCTCGACTGGGGCGGCGCACAACGCTGGCTGAAATCCGACGCAGACGGCGAAACCATTCGAGCGATCACCACGGCGGCTGGCGGGCATGCAACCTGCTACAGCCAGGGCGTTGTCGACAACCCGTTCCAGCCGCTGGCCGCACCTGTACTGCGTTACCACCAGGCCCTCAAGGCCCGGCTCGACCCGCAGGGCATTTTCAACCCCGGCCGACTGTACGCGGAGTTTTAAGCATGCAGACCACATTGAGTGAACACGCCAGAACCCTGCCCCGCGCCGAAGAGGCCGAACACATCCTGCGCAGTTGCGTGCATTGCGGTTTCTGCAATGCCACCTGCCCGACCTATCAACTGTTGGGTGATGAGCTGGACGGCCCGCGCGGCAGGATCTACCTGATCAAACAGGTGCTCGAAGGCCAGCAAGTCACCGAAAAAACCCGCTTGCACCTGGACCGCTGCCTGAGCTGCCGCAACTGCGAAACCACCTGCCCGTCCGGCGTGGATTATCACAACCTGCTGGACATCGGCCGTGCAGCGGTTGAGGCCCTGGTGCCCCGCCCGCTTGGCCAGCGGTTGCTGCGTGAAGGCCTGCGCCAGGTAATTCCCAATGCTGGACTGTTCCGTTTGCTGACCGGAATGGGCATGAAGTTCAGGCCCTTGTTGCCGCAGACACTGGCAACCAAACTGCCTGCAACAGTCCATGCTGCCGGGCTGCGGCCGACCACTCGTCATGCGCGTCAGGCGCTGCTGCTTGATGGTTGCGTGCAGCCAGGTCTGTCACCTAATACCAACGCTGCCACGGCACGCGTGCTTGATCGTCTGGGCATCGGTATTACTGCGGTCAGCAAGGCCGGATGCTGCGGCGCCGTGGATTACCATCTGAATGCACAGGAGGCAGGTCTGAACCGGGCGCGGCGCAACATCGACGTCTGGTGGCCCGCGCTCGAAGGCGGTGCCGAAACCCTCATCCAGACGGCCAGCGGTTGCGGTGCATTCGTCAAGGACTACGGCCATTTGCTGCGCCACGACCCAGCCTATGCAGACAAGGCCGAGCGCATCAGTGCGTGCACAAAGGATCTGGTCGAAGTACTGCGTGACGAGCCGCTGGAAACCCTGGGCATCAAGGTCGACACGCGACTGGCGTTCCACTGCCCATGCACCTTGCAGCACGCACAGAAACTCGGTGGTGAAGTGGAACGCGTACTGACTCGTCTAGGCTTCAACCTGACCCAGGTGCCGGACGGCCATTTATGCTGCGGCTCTGCCGGCACCTATTCAATCACTCAGCCGGCCTTGGCCCGTCAATTGCGCGACAACCGCATGAACGCGCTGGAAAGCGGCAAACCTCAGGTCATCGCCACCGCCAATATCGGTTGTCAGACTCACCTGGCCAGCGCCAACCGAACTTCGGTACGGCACTGGATCGAGCTGATTGATGAAGCGCTTGGTACTCCAGAATCTCGCTGAACTCCTATCCAATAACCAATGCTCCGGAGCAACCCATGAAAATCAAAGCCGTCCTTACCCAAACCGAAGTGAGCCTGATGCTCGGTGCCGCACGCGACGAGGCCCAGGCCAATGGCTGGGCTGTGGCCATCGCGGTCGTTGATGACGGCGGCCATCTGCTCGCATTCGAACGACTGGACGAGGCGTCGCCGATCAGCAGCTATATCTCGATCGAAAAAGCCCGTACCTCGGCACTCGGCAAACGTGAGTCCAAAGGTTACGAAGAAATGGTCAACGGCGGGCGTACGGCATTTCTCAGCGCCCCGCTGCTGACCTCGCTGGAAGGCGGCGTTCCGGTCATCGTCGACGGTCAGGTGATTGGCGCGGTGGGTGTTTCCGGCGTTAAGGCCGAGCAGGATGCACAAGTGGCCAAGGCCGGCATCGCGGCGCTGAATGCTGACTGACAGCGCAAGCCCCAATGACTAAAGACAACCGACCACTGCGCCTGCGTCATCCGCCGTGGCAGGTTTGGCAGGCGCACCTACAGCCTGTAGATCGAAATCCAGCTCATGTCCGGGTGGGAGGAGTAGATATACGTACCGGTCCTGTTGAGTACTGCGCCGCCCACCGAAGGAAAATAGGCGATACAGGTGGCGATTCCCTTCACAGTGTCGATCCGGTAGACGTCGTAATTGCAGGTGTAGATCGCATACACATAGCGCTCATCCGGCGTGACGCCTATGACTTTTACCGGATAGCCCTGGGTACCTATCTTCTCCCGATAAAACATTTTGTTGGTGGCGGCATCGATAATGTACACCTCGTCGATTCCGCCCACGTACAGCCAGGCGCCATCGGAACTGAAGGCCATCGACCGCGGATCTGAAAATCCGGGAATATCATGCTGCAGGTAATCCACCCTGCTGATTGCAAGAACATCGGTGGGTGCCGTCCGGTCGACCAGCATCGTTGCGTAAAACCGGTCATTCAGGGGGCTGATCCCGAGGGCCAGCGACGCATTGGTCAGGGCACCCAGATCAAACTCGTTTTCGACCGTGTAGTTCTCGGTCTCGATCAGGCGGATAAGCCCGCCAAGCGCATTCTGAAAGGACAGGCAGATAAAACGGCCATCCGGGCTGCACAGGATACGGTTGACGTTGGCAGCCGGAAGTATCCTGATGACCTCCCGCAAGCGCGTGTCCACCACGTAGCACCTCTTCTGGCCAATGGTGTAAAGCCGTTTCCCATCGGGGCTCAGGGTAATCGCACCCGCGCCTGCCCGCTTGATACTGCCGACCACGCTTGCACTGGCGATGTCGACCACGCTGACTTCGCGGCCACTCTCATGAGCGACATACAGCGTAGTTTCATCGGGACTGATAACGATCTCAGCGGGTACAAAGCCCAGCGGGATAATGCCGGTCAACCACGCGATGTCCAGAGGGACTCCTGAACCGACCGGGTCTGCGATGTGAGTCAGAGCTCTAACGTTTTGAGATGCTTTTTTTTGCATTTCTCTCACCCTTCAATAGGTCTTGTAAGACCGCCAGGACGGGGAATAGATAAGAAGATATATCCCCGTCATCCAACGATGCGGCCAAGACACTTATGCCGCTCCGATCCAAAAACGTAGGGTCATTGAATACTCAACACGAGGGGATGGGTACTGTCAGAAATAACAGTCCAGACGCACCGAAACCGTCCGAATGAGGGTATCAGCAGCGTTGCAGGACAGGGCCGTCGGGCACTCCAGCCCAGCGTCGGGAAAGCCCGGAGCGCAACGACCACTGGTCAGCGTGATGGCCAGGGGGGAAGCATGCAGGGATGGCCTTAATAAATACTCAGGAGCTTTCCCGTACCACCAGCTCAAACCCCAGATCCACCTGCGAATGCTGCGTGACCCCGTCGAGCAGGCCCAGCAGCAGCTGTGCCGCGCGCTGCCCGACTTCCTCCCTGGGCGTGCGTATCGAGGTCAGGCGCGGCACCATGTGGGCAGAACCGGGCAGGTCATTGAAGCCCACCAGCGATACGCGTTCGGGAATGGCGACGCCCAGACGCAAAGCCTCAAGGGCAGCGCCCTGCGCGAGGTCGTCATTGCAGAAAAAAACTCCGTCGACATCCGGATGTTGCTCCAGCAGGCGGGCAAACAACTCACCACCCAGGCCAATCGAGGACGACTGAGGCGTCGAGACCTGCAGCTCGGGGTCGAACAGCCCGGCGTTCTCCAGCACTTGGCGAAACCCGGCCCCGCGCTGCAATACGCGAGGGTCGAGCTGAGCGGCCATGTAAGCCAGTCGGCGACGACCACGCCCCAGCAGATGGCGTGCGGCTTCTGCTCCGGCCTGCTGTTGCGAGAAGCCGACGCAATAGGTACCCAGTCGCGTATCGAGCTCCATCATGTGCACGCAAGGCACGCCGCTGGTTTCAAGCATCTGGCGCGACGCTGCGGTGTGATCGAAACCGGTCAGCAGAATACCGCGCGGACGATTGACCAGATGGTTGCGCAGCAGTTTCTCTTCCTCATCGGGCGAGTAGTGATAGTTGCCGATCACCACGTCCAGACCGCGGATGCGCAACACGTCCTGAATGGCCTCCAGCGTCTCGATAAACAACTGGTTGGAAAGTGAAGGCACCAGCACAACGACGGTCTGGCTGCAGGAAGAGGCCAGCGCCCTGGCTGCAGAATTTGCGACATAGCCCAGGGTCTGTGCCGCAGCGCGGACCTTTTCCGCCAGCTCCGGCGCAACAGTGGTAACGCCGCGCAGCGCCCGGGAGGCCGTGATCGGCGACACGGCGGCAAGCCTCGCCACCTCATTGAGCGTAGGGCGACCAGTAGAGCGGGAACCAATGCGGATCATGCGTTGCCAACTAACATAGGGGTTGCCAAATGTGTCGAATGCCCCATAAGGTAGCGCTGTCTCATGGAAGGTGACAATGCTTTATCGCTGGTTTCACATAGGCCACCCGGTCAGGGTCGCCGCGGAGAACAGCCTCCAATGCTTATTGATGAGCCCAAAACAACGACAAAAACTGGAACAGCCCGGGCTGAGCCTGATGTCCACCGGACAAAGACAGCGCTGTCTCCAGATGAGGTGCCTACTGTGACAACTGCGAATACTGCTATTTCCGCCCTTGTGGTAATGGGTGTCTCTGGCTGCGGCAAAAGCGCCGTCGGTGCCGAGATCGCCCGCAACAGCGGCGGTCGCCTGATCGAAGGCGATGCGTTCCACCCTCCCGCCAATATCGAAAAAATGAGCGCCGGAACCCCTCTCAATGATGACGACCGGGCCGGCTGGCTGACCCGCCTGGGCGAAGAGATGGCTGCTGCCCTGGCAAACGGTGAGCACCCTGTGCTGACCTGCTCCTCACTCAAGCTTATCTATCGCCAGCGTCTGCGCGATGCCGTACCCGGCCTGGGTTTTGTTTTCCTGGAACTTACCAAGGAACTTGCCGCCGAACGTTGCTCGCACCGGCCGGGGCATTTCATGCCCGCCAGTCTGGTGGACAGCCAGTTCGCAACCCTTGAGCCGCCTTACGGCGAGCCGCTGACGTTGATCGTCGACGCATCGCAGCCTATCGATGTCATCGGTGAACAAGCCGCAGCATGGTGGAAAGACTACCACGCCTGATAAAGGCGTGAGCGCAGAAGACAGCGCTGTCTTGCGTACACACGATATTAACGTCGGCGCTGTTAACAGCTCCTTAAAACAATAAACCGGAGAAACACCCATGTTCGGTATGACCCATGAGACGTTCCTGCTCGTCGATGCGCTGGTGACCATCGTCGGCCTTGTACTGTTGATCACCACCTTCAAGGTACACCCTTTCGTCGCGCTGACCCTGGCGGCAGGCTTTCTTGGCCTGACCTCGGGGATGCCGGTTGAAAAAGTCATGAAATCGTTTCAGGACGGCTTCGGCGGCGTACTGGGGTTCGTCGGTATCATCCTCGGCCTGGGCACCATGCTCGGCAAGCTGATGGCGGACTCGGGCGGCGCGGACCAGATTGCGCAAACGTTGATACGCACCTTCGGCAAGCAGAAAGTGCACTGGGCCATGATGTTCTCGGCCTTTCTGGTGGGCATCCCGCTGTTCTTCGAGATCGGCTTTGTGTTGCTGATCCCGTTGGTGTTCATTGTTGCCCGTCGCACCGGCGTATCCATCGTCAAGATCGGCATTCCATTGCTGGCAGGCCTGAACCGCCCCGGGTTTCTCGGAGACCCTTTTGTTTGAGTCATGCCACCTGGGCAGACTCGG
>NZ_LKBW01000313.1 GCF_002699855.1 Pseudomonas amygdali
CAATATTCTTTCACGGCTGCGAGTTTTGCCTGCACTGTATATTTACCCATGACGCCTCCAAAGGTTGCGTCCAACCTTCGGGGGTCATACCACTCCGCGTGGGAATGCCCTTCGTGACGCTCCGCGTCGTCCTCAAACCGCCCGGATTAACTGCCCTCTGTGCCGTGCGCCTCTTCGAAGAAGTAGTCCTTCCAGCTCGCCGCCTTGTTTTTCAACACGCCCAGTTCATGCAGTTTTTCGGCGTAGATGAAGGTGCGCTGCGGGGTAACGGTGAAGTCGATTTCCGGGTCAGCGACGATTTTCTCTACCAGCGGCAACGGCAGTTTCGATTGCTCGACACGGATGTAGGTCTGCGCGGCAGCGGGCTTGTCGGCCTTGATGATCTTCTCGGCTTCGGCCAGCGCGTCGTAGAACGCCTTGTAGGTTTTGGGGTTTTCGTCGTGGAATTTCTCGGTGGTATAGAGCACGTTGAACGTCGCCTGACCGCCCAGCACGTCATAGGAACTGAGCACTTTGTGGACGTTGGGGTTTTCCAGCGCCTGGTACTGGAACGGCGGGCTGGAGAAGTGCGAGTTGATTTCCGAACCGCCCGCCCGCAGCGCTGCGGTGGCATCCGGGTGCGCCAGGCTCACCGAGATGTTGTCGAATTTCTTGTAGTTGTCGTTACCGAATACCTTGGCGGTCTCGATCTGCAAAGTACGCGACTGAAAGCCCACACCGGCAGCCGGTACAGCGATGCGGTCCTTGTCGGTGAAGTCCTTGATGGTTTTCACGTTGGGATTGTTGGTCAGCAGGTAGTTGGGCATGGAACCCAACGAAGCAATGGCTTTGACGTTCTGTTTGCCCTTGGTGCGATCCCAGACGGTCAGCATCGGTGGCACACCTGCCGACACCACGTCCAGCGCACCGGCCAGCAGCGCTTCGTTCATCGCCGTGGCACCGGAGATGCTGTTCCAGTCGACCTTGATGTCCAGCCCCTGTTCCTTGCCATGTTTCTCGATCAGTTTCTGATCGCGCACCACGTCGAGGATCAGGTAGCCGATACCGAATTGCTGAGCAATGCTGATCTTGCCTTCCGCCTGCACGCCGCTGCTGAGCAGGGCACCGAACAGGCCAAGTGTCGCCGCTAATACAGTCAGCGCCGGACGATGAAATGTTGTTGTCATGTGGTTCTCACCCTGATTTTTTAAAAAAAGACGGTGCTTCAACGCTGCATGCCCAAGCGCTTGACGGTCAGGCGCTCAATATTGGCGAACAGAAGGTTCTCGACCAGCAGGCCGATGAGAATGACTGCCGCCAGACCTGCAAAAACCTTGTCGGTATACAGCTCGTTACGATTCTGGAAGATATACCAGCCCAACCCGCCCTTGCCGGAGGACGCGCCAAACACCAGCTCGGCGGCGATCAGCGTGCGCCAGGCGAAAGCCCAGCCGATTTTCAAGCCGGCGAGGATCGACGGCAGCGCAGCGGGAATCAGGATGTGCCAGACAAAGCGCAAGCCCTTAAGGCCATAGTTGCGCCCGGCCATACGCTGGGTTTCCGAAACGCCGAGAAAACCTGCGTAGGTATTGAGCGCCAGCGCCCACAGTACCGAATGCACCAGCACGAAGATCAGGCTGTTCTGGCCCAGCCCGAACCACAGCAGCGCCAGCGGCAATAGGGCAATGGCCGGCAGCGGATTGAACATCGCAGTCAGCGTGCCGAGCAGGTCGCGGCCCAGTTGGGTGGACACTGCAAGGGTGGTCAGGGCGAACGCCAGCACGATGCCGATCAGGTAGCCCTGAATCAGTACGGTCAGGGAAATCCACACCTTGCCTGGAAGCTCGCCGGAGATCAGCCCGTCATAAAAGGCGGCCGCCGTTTGCAGAAAACTCGGCAACAGCAGGTCGTTGTTCTGCAAACGTGCAGCCAGTTCCCAGATCACCGCCAGAGCGATCATGATGACGCATTTGCGCACCCAGCTCAGTTGCCAGATACGCTGCGCCAGCGGCAGATCGCGGGCCAGGTCTTCCTGAGTGAAAGGCTCCAGCGTGATTTCATATTCTTCGCGAGCGGGAGGTGCGAGGCTCATGGTTCGGGTTTCCGGGTAATCGTGTAGATAGGACGCGGAGCGTCCTGAAAGGCATTACCACGCGGAGCGTGGGAACGATCAAGGCAGTCGTCTAGTAAGCAATCCGGATGTCCTGAAAATTCAGATCCTGCTCCACTGGCCCGGCCTCGCCCTCATCGAACAACAAACGATGAATACGCTGCGCGGTCTGCTGAAAGCCAACGCCGCCCAGGCTTTTCAGGTCGTATTGATGGCTGTTGATTTCCGCCCGTACGCGGCCGGGATGCGGTGACAGCAGCAGGATGCGGTTGCCCACCACCAGCGCCTCTTCAATGGAATGGGTAACGAACAGCAGCGTGAAACGCACCTCGTCCCACAGCTCCAGCAGTTCTTCCTGCATCTTGCGCCGGGTCAGTGCATCGAGCGCGGCGAACGGCTCGTCCATCAAGAGGATTTTCGGCTGCATGGCCAGGGCTCGGGCAATTGCCACACGTGCTTTCATGCCACCGGACAAGGTATGCGGATAAGCATCGGCAAACGCGCTGAGGCCAACTTTTTCCAGGTAATAACGAGCGCGCTCCAGCGCCTCGGGACGCTTCAGGGTGCGTGACGCCAGCAGCGGAAACATGACGTTCTCGATCACGGTTTTCCACGGCGGTAACTGGTCGAATTCCTGAAACACCACGATGCGGTCCGGGCCAGGTTCGGTGACCTGATGACCTGCCAGACGAATCTCGCCCTCGCTGGGCCGGATGAACCCGGCTACGGCTTTGAGCAATGTGGACTTGCCGCAACCGGATGGGCCGAGCAGCACAAAACGATCGGCCGGGTCGACCTCGAAACTGACCTGATGCGTCGCCCGGACCACGCGCTCTGGCGTGCGGTATTCAAGGCTTACACCGCGAACTTGCAACAAGGCTTCAGTGATGTGCTGAACAGTCGGTTGCGGTTGGGCGCTCGTGCTGGCCGTGTGGCCTTGCGCGACAGCATTCATGACCGGCTCTCCTGAATCAAAATGGCGCGGTGCCTTGAATGGTCGTGCGATGCAGTTTGCGTCGCAGATGGGCCGGGCAGCCGGCAGCCAGGTGAATCAGGGAACGGTTGTCCCAGAACACCATGTCATTGGCTTGCCATTGGTGCCGGTAGATATGCTCGGGCTTCACGCTGTGGGCGTAGATCTCGTTGAGAATCTGGCGGCTCTCGTCTTCCGGCAGGTCTAGAATCCGGGTGGTGAAACCCTCGCTGACAAACAACGCCTTGCGGCCTGTTTCAGGATGCGTGCGAACAATCGGGTGGCTGACTTCGACCACTTGGGCCAGTTGCTCGGCGGTCAGGGTCGGACGCCAGTTGGCGGCGTTATGGCCCTCGGCGTAGCGCGCGGTGTAACTGTGAACCGCCGAGCGCCCTTCGACGGCATCACGCAGGTGTTGCGGCAAGGTGTCCCACGCCTGATGCATGTCGGCGAACAGCGTGTCGCCACCTTCGCTCGGCAACTCTTGTGCGTAAAGCATCGAACCCAGGCTTGGCAGCTCTTTGTAAGACAGGTCCGAATGCCAGTATTTACCGGCATCGCCCAGCCCCACAGGCTTCTCGTTCTCGACAATGTTGGAGACGATCAGGATTTCCGGATGGTTAGCCAGCAGAAACTGCTTGAGCACGTGGATCTGCAACACCCCAAAACGACGGCTGAAATCGACCTGCTGCTGCGGCGTGATCTGCTGATCGCGGAACACCACGACGTGGTGATCCAGATGCGCCTGATGCACTCGCGCGAAATCCGCGTCATTCAACGGCCTGGACAGATCCAGCCCGACGATTTCCGCGCCCACCTTTCCGGTGAATGGACGCACGTCGAACGATTGCGAAGCAGATTGAGCGGACGATGAAGCGAGGGAGGCTGCTGGCATGAGAACTCCGACTCCAGAACAGTGTGACTGAAAGGCGGAACTGTATAGATATAAGAAAGAGAATTTAAATACCGTTGAGGAATATCGATAGTTCTGAATGCTTCCTGAGGATTTTTTGAGCGCACTCGCCCACATAAATGTGTCACGGCAGATACATCCAAGTGTAAGAACGCCTTGCTAGGGTCGGCGCCTTATCAAGATTGAGTACAGGCGCTCGCCATGCGATGTAATAAACCGGTTGCCCACGTAATGATGTCGTCGTTGATACTTTCACTGCTTGCGGTATCGGTACAGGCAGCGAGCCGTGCAAATGACGACCGGATCAACGGGGTCGATCTGCTTTCCGGGTTCAACACGTTGTGGACGACCGGTGCAACCTGGGATACCGGCACACCGACTGCGCTGGGGCAGAGCCTGCTCCGACGCAACCTGCAAATTGTCGTCGACCGTGCCAACTCGCGCACGCTTGCCCAGGAAACCGCCGCTTACTTCGATGACCGTCGCGATCAGAGCTACAGCGCCATCAGCGGTCTGGGCTCATTGAGTGATGCCTATAAAGCAGGCGCGGGGGCCTTCACTACCATCACGCAATTTGACGACAGCAACAAAACCGTCAAGTACGACGACAAGGGCAATGGCGCAGGCAGTTCGTCTTCAGCGCTGGGCAAAGTGGTCGATCTGGTCGATCTGGTCGGCGCCGTGCGCAATGACGCCTCCACGACCCCGGCCATGTCCCACTATCTGTATCCACGGCCATGGCGGCAGAGCCTGGACGGACAAAACCTGGCATTCGTCGTCGCGCCGTCTTTGCGCCCGGCCGAAAGCACCACGCCGGCCAGTGACTCGGGGTTCCCCAGCGGCCATACCAACGCTGCCTACCTGTCTGCCTACGCCTTGGCCTACGCGATCCCCGAGCGGTTCAGCGAGTTGATGCTGCGTGCTTCGGAGATTGGCGACAACCGCATCGAAGCAGGCATGCACTCGCCCCTCGACGTGATCGGCGGGCGTATCACGGCGACCTATTTCGCCATCGACAACCTGTCCAATTCAGCCAACGCACAGTTGCGCGCCGACGCCCGCGCCCAGGCACTGACTTACTTCACGGCGCAATGCGGTGGCAACATCAACAACTGTATAGCGAGCATTGACCCGGCCACTGACCGCACTTCCCAGCATGCCCAGGACAAAGCGCTGTATACCTCGCGCATGACCTACGGTTTCGATCCGGTCGGCCCCACCAACCTGGCTCCGGTGGTGCCGACCAACGCAGAAGTGCTGCTGGAAACCCGCTTTCCGTACCTGGACGCCAGCCAACGCCGCGAGGTTCTGGGGACCACTGAAATATCTTCGGGCTACGCGGTAATCGACCAGTCAGGTGGCTACGGTCGCTTGAACCTGTATGCCGCAGGCGATGGCTACGGCGCGTTCAATTCCAACGTCACCGTCAACATGAACGCCAGCCTCGGCGGCTATAACGCCATCGACGCCTGGCGCAACGACATCAGCGGCAGCGGTGCGCTGATCAAGAACGGCACGGGCAACCTGATCCTGACCGGCAACAACACCTACTCGGGCGGCACACTGATCAACGGCGGCACCCTGACCGGTCATGCCCAGGCCTTCGGCAGCGGCACGATCACCGACAACGCAACGCTGGTGGTCGATCAGTCCACCAACGACACCCTCGCCAACACCCCGACCGGCAACGGCGCGTTGATCAAACGCGGCGTCGGTTCACTGAACCTGACCGGAAACAGCAGCCTGTCCGGCGCGACGACCGTGCAGGCCGGTCGCCTGGCAGTGAATGGCAACCTCGGCAACTCCATCGTCAGCGTGCAGCAAGGCGCGACGCTGGGTGGCAACGGCACCGTTGGCGGCATCAACGTCGCTCAGGGCGGTGTGGTTGCACCGGGTAATTCGGTCGGGCAGCTGAACGTCAACGGTGACGTCAACCTGGCTCAGGGTTCGGTTTATCAAGTGGAATCGGACGCCAATGGCAATGCCGACCGCATCGTCGCCAGCGGCCGCGCGACGATCAATAACAGCACGCTGTCATTGGTTGAAGGCGGCAACTGGGTAGCGGCAAGCCGTTACTCGATTATCTCTGCAGCCGGTGGCGTCAGCGGTGCATTTGCCGCCGTGCAAACCAACTTCGCGTTCCTTACGCCGACGCTGAACTACACCGCGACAGACGTCGGTCTGACGCTGGATCGCAATGCACAAACCTTCGCCAGCCTGGCGACCACGCGCAATGCCAGCGCCGTCGCTCAGGGTCTGGACAGCGCGGGCGCGGGCAATGCGCTGTGGCGTCAGGTGGTGCAGGACGACGCAGCAACCGCACAGGCGACCTTCAAGGCGTTGTCCAACGAGCTGCACGCATCGACTCAATCTGCGCTGATCGAAGACAGCCGTCTGGTGCGCAACGCCATGAACGATCGCATGCAACAAGCGCAATCCACACAGGCATTCGGCAGCACCACACAAACCCTCGCCGGTGACGCCTCGCGTGGCGTGGTGTGGACTCAAGCCATCGGCGCGACCGGCCAGACCGACAGCAGCCGCGACGCTTCAGGCCTCGAAACCCGCACCAGCGGCCTGCTGTTCGGCGCCGACGTACCCCTCGACGACACCTGGCGTGTGGGTGCATTGGCAGGCTTCAGCAACAGCAGCTTCGACCTGCGCCACGCGTCTGGCTCGACCGACAGCGACAACTATCATCTGGGTGTCTACGGTGGCGCGAAATGGGGCCAACTGGGCCTGCGCCTCGGCGCGGTACGCACCTGGCATGAGCTGACCGCCAAGCGTACGCTGGACCTGCCGGGCTCGTCCGAGCACTTCAAGGAAGACTACAAAGCAGCGACCAATCAGGTCTTCGGTGAACTGGGCTACTCCATCGAAATGGGCAATGCGCTGCTCGAACCCTTCGCCAACCTCGCCTATGTGCGCCTAGACACCGACGCCTTCGACGAGAACAGCAACGCCATCAGCCTGGAAAACAAATCCCAGAACAACCACATCACCTTCAGCACCCTGGGCCTGCGCGCTGCCACTCGCTTGAACGCCGGCAGCGTGACGATCAAACCCAACGCCACACTGGGCTGGCGTCGCGCCTACGGCGACGTCACCCCGGAAAGCCGCTCGGCCTTCAGCGGCGGCAGCACCTTCGAACTCTCCGGCGCCCCCATCGCCCGCAGCGCCGCAGTGCTCGGCGCAGGTGTCGACCTGGGGTTGAGCGATACCTTGAGCGTAGGCCTGAGCTACGACGGTCAAGTGAGCAACGATGCTTCGGATCAGTCGCTGAATGCTCGGGTGACGTTGGCGTTTTAAAGGCTGAAGTGGCGGCTGCTCTCTGTAGGGACGGAGAGCAGCCTGCCAAAGTTATCAGGGGGTCTGAGCGCTCTTGCGTTGACCCTCAATTCCATCCAGCTCCAACCCTCTCGTTTTCATTTCCCGGCCTCTCGATCAGCCTCAACAATCGAGGTCGGGAATGGGCTGCGTGCCTTTGCAAACCACCACAGGGCACCCGCTCCGATAACGCTCGTCAGCACGGCCAGCATCAGAACGACCTGGCGGATGCCCAAGGGCGCTGCGAGCAGGGCCACCAGCAAACCTGCCAGAGGCTGCGACAAGTTGTTGAGCAACGTGATCACGCCCACTGTCTTGCCGAAGTCCTGGGGCGGTATCACCCGCTGCCGGAGGGTGCGCATGTAGACGTTGAACATCTTGTCGAAGCCGACGATCAACAAAAAACCCAATACATAGCCCATCAGGTTCGGGCTCAGGGCGCTGATAAAAGCCCCGATCGCGATCATTGAATACCCGACACCGCCCAGCACCCGCAAAGGCAGCACCACACGGGCCAGGAAGAACAGGATCACGATAGTGGTCACTGCCCCCGCCGCCTGCAGCCCTGCGTAGGTATCCTTGCCTGCGCTGTACTCGCCGATGACCATGGCTGCCGAGGTCGCCAGCGTGACGCCGACGATCAGGTTGACCCCTACTGCCAGCGTGATGATCTTTTTCAATTCGGTGAGGCCACGGATATGCCCGAACGCAATCCGCAGTGGCTGCAGCCAGATGTCTTGATGCTGCTCGAACACTTCCAGCTTAAAACAGCCAAGACGTCGCCACGCCAACATGCAGAGGTCTGCCAGGAGGAATAGTCCGGCGATCCAGAGCACTACCCAGTGCCAGGCCCACACTTCAAGCATCAGTGCCGCCACCAGCGGCCCGAGGACCAGCCCTGACTGGTCGGCGATCTGGGAATAGGACAACGTTTTGGTGTAGCTGTAGTGCTGAAAGATATGCGGCATGAGCACTTCGCGCGCCATGATGCCTTGCGTGGTCAGCACCCCGCATAATGCCGAGAGCACCACGAGCCATCCAATGCCACCAAAGATAGCGTAGAGCACCATCGCCAGCACGCAGAGCAATGCCCGGTAGACCTGGCTGATATGCAGAATTCTGATAGGCGAATACTTGTCGCACAGTGCGCCGCACAACGGAAACGCGAGGAACCTCGGTAACGATTCGACGAAAAACGCCAGCCCCGCCCATGAAGCGCTGTCGGTGGTCTGGAACACCACCAGCGGCACTATGAACAACAGGATCTGATCCGCCAGCCTGGACAGGAAAAGCGAGATGAAGAAAGCGAGGTAATCCTTGCGCATGGAGAACTCCGTTCAATACTGGCAGCGCGTGCGACAGTTATCATCGCTCAGGTCATAATCGGCTTGATACATCGATGCTGATGCGCCCTCTCCTGTTAGCTTGTGGAGAAATACCGATGAACTCATCGCCAAGGTATTTGGCCGTTCTGGCCACCCTGTTGATGGTCCTGCTCGCAGCTTGCAGCGCAGTGCCAGGCTCTTCCATGAAAACCGTCGACGTTGCCCAGTCAGACCCGGGCGAAGGTGGTGTTCCCGCATTTTACACATGGCCGGATAAAGTGCCGTCGACACCGGGCCAACTGCTGCGCTCGGAACCGCTGACGGCCAAACAGAGCCTTGAGAATGCCGGACAGAATGTCCGCATCCTGTACACCTCGACAGACGGGCTCAACAACCAGCCAGTCGCAGTGTCAGGAGCCTTTTTCATGCCCAAGGGTGAGCCGCCAAAGGGCGGATGGCCGCTGATGGCGTGGGCGCATGGCACGGTTGGCAGCGCGGACATCTGTGCGCCTTCCTTTGCCGGGCGCAGTGATCGCGACACGCGCTATCTGAATGAATGGCTCGGGCGGGGCTACGCGATTGTGGCTACTGATTACCAGGGTTTGGGCACGCCGGGGCTGCACTCGTTCGGGCTGAGCAGTCCGCTGGCGTATGGTGTGCTCGACAGCATTCGTGCGGTTCAGAAGGCGGACTTCAATCTGTATTCGCGGGTAGTTGTGTTCGGGCAGTCGCAAGGTGGCCGTGCCGCTTTCGCAACGGCCGTCTACCAGAAGACTTATGCGCCCGAATTGAACATTGTCGGTGTGGTTGCGACAGGGACGCCGTATCCGATGGCTCAATCGCGTGAGAAACATGCCGAACCGGACACCTTCCGCGATCAGGTCACGCCGTCGCTGGCCTATAACCTGTTGCGACTGAGCACTGCCGCACTGATCGACCCGTCGCTGCATCCTGCCGACTACCTGAGCGACCGCGCAAAGCCTGCGTTCGAAACCAGTCAGCGTGAATGCCTGCAAGCCATCGAGCGCAAGGTGGTCGCGGATGGACTGACATTCAACAACAGTTTCAAACGCTCACCCGATAAGGCGCTCGATCAGGTAAATCGCCATTCGGACTACCCGACGTTAAAGTCGGACATTCCGGTTTTTATCGGCACGGGGGGCAAGGATGTCATTTCACCTGTTCGCAGCCAGATCGCGCTGGTGAAAGATGCGTGCAAGGTCGGCGACCGCATCGAGTGGCATTACTACCCGCAGCTGGATCACTCCGGCGCAGTGAATGGCTCTCTGCCGGACTCGACACGCTTTGTCGAGAAAGCGTTTTCAGGGGCCTTTATGGCGGGGAATTGTGGGGCGATGCGGAGCGACGCACGATAGACGAGATTATCGTTCGGTACGCTCCAGCATCGGAGTGCCTGGGGTGACGCTCTGCGTCACAGATCCGTGCCGCGCCACATGCTCGAAAGAGGACGCAGAGCGTCCAGAACGGCATGCGACGCGGAGCGCCGCACGATAGTTGGATTACGCACGACACTCAGTGGGTCAGAACGCAGGCAGTACTGCGCCGTCGTACTTCTTGTTGATGAAGTCTTTGACTTCCTGGCTGGTCAACGCTTTCGACAGCTTTTCGATGGCGTCGGTGTGGGCGTTGTCTTTGCGGGTGACGAGGAAGTTCACGTACGGCGAATCGGCACCTTCGATGATCAGCGCGTCTTTCTTAAGATTGAGCTTGGCTTCCAGCGCGTAGTTGGTGTTGATCAAGGCAAGGTCAACCTGGCTCAAAGCACGCGGCAGTACAGCCGATTCCAGTTCGCGAAATTTGAATTTCT
The DNA here is from genome assembly GCF_002699855.1 of Pseudomonas amygdali. Lineage (GTDB taxonomy): Bacteria > Pseudomonadota > Gammaproteobacteria > Pseudomonadales > Pseudomonadaceae > Aquipseudomonas > Aquipseudomonas amygdali. The sequence goes on from NZ_LKBW01000313.1 coordinate 10,456, forward strand.
TCGGGTTGGTTGCGATGTCTTTCGGCGTGGACAGAGCGTTTGTCGGCTCCTTCAGGGTGATCAGGCCACCTTTTTGCAACAGCAGCAGTGCGCGGCCTGCGTTGCTGCCTTCGTTTGGAATGGCGATGGTTGCGCCTTCAGGCAGATCAGCCAGTTTTTTGTACTTGCTGGAGTAGCCGCCGAACGGTTCGACGTGTACGCCCACGCCAGTCACCAGGTTGTCGCCCTTGGCTTTGTTGAAGCCATCCAGGTAAGGCTTGGTCTGGAAGTAGTTGGCGTCCAGACGCTTCTCGTTCAGTTGCACGTTTGGCTGCACGTAGTCAGTGAAGACCTTGATTTCCAGGTCCACGCCTTCTTTGGCCAGGGTCGGCTTGATCAGCTCAAGGATTTCCGCGTGCGGTACTGGCGTCGCGCCGACTACCAGCTTTTCGCCAGCGTGAGCCAGGCCAATCGAAAACACAGCCGCCAGAGCGGTCATCAGAAACGTCTTTTTAATGCAATGTCCTTAGCGAAATCCAGGAGCGTCATCAGAAAATGACGCTTTATTACTCGATGGTTTGCCGTCGCGCGATCCAAACCCTGCGACATCATGCTGACATTACCGAGATTTTATATTCCGATAAAAGACTTTTTAATCGAGTACTTATATCTTTTTGTCTCACGCCTTCACGCAGGGTTCTGCTCAAGCTGCGATGTCACCGTTTCGAGCAATCGCCGCAACGCGCAAAGCTGCTCGCGATCCCCGCTGCTGACCAACAACCTGGCCTGACGCTCGATCAGCGTCAGCGGCGCGGCAATATCCGGCAGATTGATATCTTCAGCCCGAATTTCGTCGCCACTGCTGACCAGCAAGGCAAAGTGAATGACATTCTCCAGCTCACGGGTGTTGCCGGGCCAGCTGTGAGCTTCAAGCGTGCGCTGCGCGTCTTCGCTGATCAGTTGCACAGGCAGGCTCAGGCGCTGGCTGTAGATACCGACAAAATATTCGGCCAGCGGCAGGATATTGCCCGGTTGCTCGCGCAACGCCGGCAGGTCAAGACGCCCCTCGCTCAGGTAGTGATAAAGCCGCTCGTGAAATTTTCCGGCAGCCACCGCCTGTGCCAGATCGATACTGGTGGCGGCTACCAGACGCACATCGACCGGGCTCGGCTGGTGCGCGCCCACTCGTGTGACTTCGTGGTTTTCCAGGGCGGCGAGCAGCTTGACCTGAATGGGCAGCGGCAAGTCGCCGATCTCATCCAGATACAAAGTGCCGCCGTTGGCCGAGCCAAACCAGCCGGCCCGACTGCTGACCGAACAGCTGTGCGCTCCGGCGGCATAACCGAACAACTCCGCATCGGCGTAAGTCGGGCTGATGGCACCGCAGTTGACTGAAACGAACAAGCCCGAGCGATCACTGCCGCGATGAATATGCCGCGCCAGTAATTCCTTGCCGGTCCCGGACTCGCCACGGATCAAGACCGGCAGCGAACGAGGCGCCAGCTGTTCCATTTCTTCGCGTAAACGGCGCGAGCGCGGGTCGATGAATACCAGCGCCTTGGCACGAATGCTCAGCGGGCTTTTTTCTGCATCGGGGAAAGTCAGCAGCGGCTGACCGAAATTTTCGTGAAGGCTCATGACACACTCCCGCCTGAGCCCTTGCGACGGCTCAAGCGTTTAAAAGACAGGACCCGTTGGGTCGATAAACAAGCTGCCACTCATGCGCGACGACGCGCATGCTGCTCCAGACGGTTTTGCAGCCGGTACAGGTAGGCGAACCCCTGCTCCCAGCGCTGATGGCCGGACTTGACGTTGATATGCCCGGCCTGACTCAGAAATCCGACTTCCGCCCCCCAGTGACGGGCCATTTCCATAGCGCGCTGAGAGCTGACCGCAGGGTCGTTGTCAGAACTGACAATTTGTGTCGGAAACGGCAGCAGATCATTAGGGATCGGCGCAAAATTACGCAATGCAGGCGGGCAATTCGGACGTTCGACGTCAGCAGGTGCTACCAGCAACGCACCTTGCACCTGACGCAGAGTCTCCAGCGGTGCGAGTTGTGCCCAATGCGCGACTGTCACGCAACCCAGGCTGTGAGCGATCAGGATCACCGGCGTGCTGTGCGCTGCAATCGTGCGTTGCAACTCGCCCACCCAGTCCTCACGGCGTGGTTTGAGCCAGTCGGCCTGTTCCACGCGCGTGCTGTTGGGCAGGCTGTTTTGCCAGTGGGTCTGCCAATGATCATCAGGAGACCCTTGCCAGCCTGGCACGATCAGATACCGGATCGACTCGTTATGCATGGATTCGCCTCCTGCATGTATGCGTTCATGAGACGAGTATAGGGATGGAAGTTATATTCGCTAAGGAATAAGAAGCTATTTATTAATTCCCAAAACGAATATCAGCTGTCAGGCAAAAAAAGAAGCCGTCCCCTGCCTTCGAGGAACGGCCTCTAATAAAAAATCACTTTCAGCGCAGAGAATATCCGCGCTTCGTTACAGGATTACGACGGCCTCAGGTTGCGGGAACAGTTCGAGAACCCGATTCATCAACGCTCAGCGCCACGGCCTCGTCGTTCTGCGGCACTTCGCGGGCGACGGTCCACACCACAATGGCGGCGACGATATCGAAAATCGCCAGCACCACGAACAGCGGGCTGTAGCCGATTTTGGTGACCAGCACGCCGAACACCATGGTGAACGCCGCCGCCCCGAAAAAGCCGAACATTCCGCCCATCCCGGTCGCTGTGGCCACCTCGTTCTTGCCGAACGAATCGGAGGTGATCGAGTACAGTGCGCCCGACAGGGTCTGGTGCGCGAAACCGCCGATGCACAGCAATGCGATAGCGGTGTAAGGGCTTTCGACCAGCCCGATACAAGCCGGGCCGATCATGCATGAGCAGCCGAACAGCATGACCATCTTGCGAGATGTGAACAGCGAAACCTTGCAGTATTTGTGAAACAGCGGGCTCAGATAGCCGCCCAGTACACAGCCGATGTCAGCCGCCAGAAACGGCAGCCAGGCGAACATCGCGACTTCCTTGATGTTCATGTGGCGCTCGGTCATCAGGTACAGCGGGATCCACGCGTTGAAGGTTTGCCAAGCCGGCTCGGACAGGATGCGCGCCGAAGCGATAGCGTAGAAATTGCGGTTCTTGAACAGGCGTTTCCAACTACCTTTCTGGGCAGGTGCATCCTTGAGGCGCGATTCCTGGCCGCTGAGAATATAGTCACGCTCAGCATCGCCCAGACGCTTCTGGTCACGCGGGTGCTTGTACAACAGCAGCCATAGCCCGCTCCACACGATACCCAGACCACCGACAATCAGAAACGCCAGCTCCCAGCCACTTTGCAGGATGGCCCAGACCACCAGCGGGGGCGCAAGCAATGCGCCGTACGACGAGCCAATGTTGAACCAGCCGATGGCAACCGAACGCTCCTTGGCCGGAAACCATTCGGTCGTGGCCTTGACGCCTGCCGGCAGGCCCGCTGCTTCGGTCAGCCCGAGCATGCCACGGAAGATGGCCAGGGTCTGCCAGCCGGTTGCGAACGCTGCGGCAGCGCAGGCAGCCGACCAGGCAATGGCAAAAATCGCAAAACCCATTTTGGTGCCGATGGCGTCGATAATGTAGCCCGCCACCGGCTGCATGATGGCGTAGCACAGCTGCCAGGCGACGACGATGTGCGCGTACTGCTCGGTGGAAATGCTCAGTTCGCTCATGAGCGTCGGCGCTGCGACGGACAGCGTGTTGCGTGCAAGGTAGTTGACGACCAGGCCAGCTGTTACCAGCCCCACCATCCACCACCGAATGCCTTTTATTTTCATCTCTTCACCCTGTTTATTTTTAGATTGGCGATGAGCGTCCCGCGGCCATGACCGTGAGACGGCTGGTTTTATGTAACTTCAGATTACGGTCGGTTCAGGCAGGGTTATCGAGGTAATTCGCCGATAATCGTGCGAAAAAGTCGAAAAAACGGAGGATATAAACTTTTTTATTGCCTGAGAAATCAGACTGGTCATGGACTTGTTACTCTTTGAATTATTTTTGTGGTTGTAATTTTCTGCAAGTCTTAGGTTGTCGTACAACATGGCGCATTTATAGTCATTTGCCATGCCAGTGTCAAATGACATCAACGCTCGGCTTCCTCAGGAAAAGGGCCCGCGGAGGTTTACTGAAAAGGCTCGGGTTTTTCGTTATACGACAACTGCTTGATCAAAGCGTATTCATAGGCCGCTTTGACCTATTCAGCGCTGCCCGACGCCCCTGACACGTGACGATTGCCGCCCGATGGCAAGAAACGTGTCTAAAGACTTGTACAACTGTCACAAAAGCTTTCATTCTTGGTCACGGCGTCAGGCAACGGAAATGCCCCGCGAAACCATGTCGGCACAGCCCGACGCTGAATCACCTCATGTCAGGGAGAGGCGTCCACATGCCTGAGCCAAGCAGTCTCGCCAGCTGGACCCCTGCATTGCGCAAGCAGCTCGATGCCTTGGGCGTGGATAGCAACGCGTTGTGCCAGAGCGCTGGCATAGACCCGAGTATGCTGGGTGATCCCGGCGCACAGTTTCCCTCAGACATCACCGCCGACCTCTGGCAGCGAGCGGTACAGGCCTGCCTCGATCCAACCCTGGGTTTGCGTGTCTCGCGCTTTGTCAGCCCCACGTCGTTCCACGCGCTGGGCTATACGCTGGTGGCCAGCGGCTCACTGCGCGAGGTTTTCGAACGCATCGTACGTTACCGCTCAATGGCTGAGGACTCTCTGGAGCTGGACTTCAGAACGGTGGGCGAGCGCTATGAATTCCGCTTCGGCACGCCGAAATCGTGTCAGCTACCCGCTCATGAGTTGCTGGATGCATTCGCCGCCATTTATGTGCGCACCTGCCGCAACCGGTTAGGCAGGGGCTACGCGCCGCTGGCGGTGCATCTGCAACGTCCCGCACCTGATAATCCGCAGCCCTGGCAGGATCTGTTCCGCTCGCCGGTGATGTTCGCGGCGCAGGAGAACTTGCTGGAATTTGGCGGTGATCAGTTCGACAGCCACCTGGATGACGGCCCGGTACAGGTAAACGGGCAGGAATCCAGGGGCGATCCGTTACCTTCGCTGATCTGGGAGCAGCGCGTGCGCTCGGCCATCGAAACCCTTCTGCCGGATGGCGAACCCACCGTCAGAACCATCGCCGAAGCCCTGCACCTGAGCACGCGCAGTTTGCAATGTCATCTGGCCGACGAGGGCTGCTGTTACGACATGCTGCTCAATCAATGCCGCCAGAACCTGGCATTGCTGCACATGAACGATCCGCAAAGCTCGCTGAGCGAAATCGCCTACCTGCTGGGCTTTACCGACACCACCAGCCTGAGCCGCGCCTTTAAACGCTGGACCGGACTGACACCAGGGCAGTATCGCAACGGATTGGTGCGCTGAGCATGAGGAACGATCATCAACTATCGTGCGACGCTCTGCGTCGCATGCCGTTCTGGACGCTCTGCGTCCGCTCTTAAGTATGCGGCGCAGCGCACATCCATGACGCAGAGCGTCACGCAAGGCATTCCTACGCTGGAGCATGAGGAACGATCTTCAACTATCGTGCGACGCTCCGCGTCCGACCCTATAGAGTAGTGGCGGGCTCAATCCGCGCCAGCTCAGGCAAATCTCCCGACAACCCTAACGCTTCGCGCACGAACAGAGCCTTGGCTTCGGGCATCCGGTTGACCATTTTCAAACCGGTATTACGCAACCAGCGCAGTGGCAATTGGTTAGCCTGAAACAGCCGCTCGAAGCCTTCCATTGCGGCCATCAGCGCCAGGTTGTGCGGCATGCGACGACGCTCGTAGCGGCCCAGCACGCGCAGGTCAGACCAGCGTTCGCCACGCCCGGCAGCGTGGGTCAGGACTTGCGCCAGCACAGCGGCGTCGAGAAAGCCCAGGTTCACGCCCTGCCCGGCCAGCGGGTGAATGGTATGTGCCGCATCGCCAATCAACGCCAACCCCCTGGCAACGTAACGCTTGGCGTGACGCTGACGCAGTGGCACACAAACGCGCTCATCGGCAGACACTACCTGACCCAGACGCCTCTCGAATACCTGCTCCAGTTCACGACAGAACAGGTCATCTTCCAGCACCATCAGGCGCTCGGCTTCAGCCGGTGTGACTGACCAGACAATAGAGCACCAGTGCTCGCCCTCGCGCTCCAGTGGCAGAAAAGCCAAGGGACCGTCGTCGGTAAAACGCTGCCAGGCAGTTTTCCTGTGGGAATCAGCGGTGCGCACACTGGTGACGATAGCGTGATGCAGGTAATCCCACTCACGGGTCGGCGTTTCGGTCAGGCGGCGCACCGCCGAATTGGCACCATCGGCGGCAACCACCAGCGGTGCGCGTAACTGGCGACCATCGGCCAGGGTCAGCAGCCAGTCATCTCCGGAGTGGCGCATCTGCTCCAGCCGCGCATTGGCCAGCAAGCCGATGTCGCTTTCATGCAGGCGATCGAGCAACGCATCCTGCACCACGCGGTTCTCGACGATATGGCCCAGCACATCAGCGTGCACGCTGGAGGCAGAGAAGTGAATCTGCCCGGTGCCGCTGCCATCCCAGACCTGCATGTGCGCGTACGGGCTGATGCGACGGGCCGCGATGCCTTCCCATACGCCCAGCCGCTGAAGAATTCGCTGACTGGCTGTCGAGAAGGCACTGACTCGTGGCTCGAAAGCCGAGTGTTGGTCAAAGGGTTTGACGCTCAGCGGCCCACCGTCGACCACCAGCACATCAAGACCGCTGCCCTGCAACGCCAGAGCAAGGGCGCTGCCGACCATTCCGGCTCCGACAATCAGCACATCTGCGCGCGTTTCCATGGTCAAACCGTTCTCGCTTGCGGCCGAAGCCGTGTGTTTAAAGTGTGTAATTCACACATCGGATCGAGTCCCCAGGCCCATCGCCTTACGGGCAAACCAGCGCTTGGCGGCTGGCAACAGATCAAGACCAAGCAACCCGACGTTACGCCCGGTGGCAACTGCCGACCGGGAGCTGCCGAACAGGCGTGTCACCTTGTCGGAGAAGCCCACGGTCAATTGCTGATCATGACGCTGACGCTCACGGTAGAGCTGCAGAGTAGACAACTCACCGGGCGGCGCGGCGCTGTCCAGCAGCGTCCCGGCCAGTGCATCGGCGTCACGCAAGGACAGATTGAACCCCTGCCCGGCAACCGGATGCAGGCTGTGCGCCGCATTACCCAGAATCACCAGATGCGAACGCACCTGCTCTTCGGCCTCGATCAGCGCCAGGGGGTAGACATGCCGTGCACCGACCTGACGCAGCGTGCCCAGGCGATAGCCAAACACGCCCTGCAGCTCTTCCAGAAAACTGCGGTCGTCCAGCTCGGCCAGGCGCTGGGTATCGTTGCCCGGACGCGTCCAGACCAGCGCACAGCGGTTTTCCGGCAATGGCAGCAGCGCCATCGGCCCGTCCTCGGTAAAACGTTCGAACGCCTGCCCGCAGTGAGCTTCGCTCGGCGTGATATTGGCAATCAGCGCATGCTGGTCGTAGGGCCGTTGCCGCACTCCAATACCCAGCTGCTCGCGCAGGCTGGAGCGACCGCCATCGGCCAGCACGGCCAGATCACAATCCAGCTCGGTTTCGTCACTCAGGCTCAGGCGATAACCATCGGCCAGCGGCTGCATGTGCCTGACCTCGGCCGGCACACGCCAACTGACGACATCACGATCCAGCGCCGCCCACAGTGCCTGACCGAGCCAGGCGTTCTCGACCACGTAGCCGAGCGCCGGAACACCCTCTTCGATCGCAGACAAACGGGTAGCGCCGAAACGGCCACGGTCCGAGACCTGAATTTGCAGAATCGGCTCGGCGCGGCGGGATATCTGCTGCCAGAGGCCAAGCCGCTCATAGATGCGTCGCGAGCCGAACGACAGCGCCGAAGAACGCGCATCGTAGCTGGGCTGCCAGGCTTCACCCGGCGCAAAGGGTTCGATGAGCACGATCTTCCAGCCACGTGCCCTGGCACCGGCCTGAAGTGAAAGCGCGAGACTTGCACCCACCAATCCGCCGCCGACGATGGCGATATTAAAGCGGCTCATGCGACCTGTGCCTTTGCAGCCGCCATCAGCGCCTCGATCTCGGCGACGGTCTTGGGCACGCCACCGGACAGAATTTCACAGCCCTGCCTGGTTACAACCACGTCGTCTTCGATTCGCACACCAATACCTCGCCATTTATTCGCGACGTCCAGATTGTCGGGGGATATGTAGATCCCGGGTTCAACAGTCAGCGTCATGCCGACCTCCAGTACACGCCACTCGCCGCCGACCTTGTATTCGCCGACGTCGTGTACATCCATGCCCAGCCAATGCCCGGCACGGTGCATGTAAAACATCTTGTAGGCCTCGCTCTCGATCAACTGATCGACGTCGCCTCGCAGCAAACCCAGCTCGACCAGACCTGCGGTAATAACCTGGACCGTCGCTTCGTGCGCCTGGTTCCAGTGCTTGTCGGGGCCGATGGCCTCGAAAGCCGCATACTGAGACTTGAGCACCAGCTCGTAGATCGCTTTTTGCTCGGGAGAAAACTTGCCGCTCACCGGAAACGTTCGGGTGATGTCACTGGCATAGCAGTCGATTTCGCAGCCCGCATCGATCAACACCAGATCGCCATCCTTGAGAACGGCATCGTTCTGCTGGTAATGCAGGATGCAACCGTTGCGCCCCGAGGCGACGATTGAGCCGTAGGCCGGCATCTTCGAACCGCCCTTGCGAAATTCGTAATCCAGCTCGGCTTCCAGGCTGAACTCGTGCAGTCCTGCGCGACAGGCCTGCATTGCTCGCACATGGGCACGCGCAGAGATGTCCGCCGCGCTGCGCATGACTTTGATTTCCGCCGCCGATTTGTACAGGCGCATGTCGTGCAACAGATGATCCAGCGCGACAAATTCCTTGGGCGGCTGAGCACCGAGGTGCGCCTTGGAGCGGATCACGTTGATCCAGTCCATCAGATGCCGGTCGAATTCAGGGTTGCTGCCCATCGCCGAATACACCCGGTCACGGCCCTCGATGAGGCCCGGCAGAATTTCGTCGATGTCGTTGATCGGAAATGCATCGTCTGCACCGAAATCGCGGATCGCGCCCTCCTGTCCGGCGCGCAGACCTTCCCACAATTCGCGCTCGGGATTGCGTTCACGGCAGAACAAAACGTACTCGCCATATTCGCGTCCGGGAATCAGCACCACCACCGCTTCCGGCTCGGGAAAGCCGCTCAGGTACTGAAAGTCACTGTCCTGCCGGTAGACATGCTCGACATCACGATTGCGAATGGCAACCGCAGCAGCAGGCAGGATGGCAATGCTGTCCGGCTCCATCTGAGCCATCAGAGCCTTGCGGCGGCGGGCGTATTCGGACTTCGGGATCTGAATCATGGGCAACAGGAGTCCTGATGGAGTCCACCAGTCCGCACGGTCGTCAGCGCGGGGCGGTGTCGCAGTGATGGGCAATCAGTGCAGAGAAGGCTTGGGTTGTGGCGCAGCAGGCTCGTTGAATTCGGTGAACAGCAACAATGGCGCTACGCGCATGTATTCCATGACTTCCATATAGTCGGTCTCGCCGTCTTCGGACTCGTCCAGTGCATCCTGAACCTGGGCAATGGCCGCCAGATCCTCAAGAACATCCTTGGCTTCGGTGCCGAGGGTCTTGTCGCCAATGGCCAGACCGAAGCCTGCCAGAAACCCCTGACACCATTGGCCCAGCGCGGCAGCACGCTCGGTCAGCGGCTCTTCGTCGCCCGGCAGCAATAGCACGACGGTCATGTCGTCACCGGTGAGTTCGCCCTTGACCATCTCTTGCAAGCCGATAAGCGCCTGGCGGATATTGTCTTGCGGCTCGGTTTCCAGCAGCACCGAAGCATCGGCAAACCAACCTTCGTTATCGAAACCGGCACCTGCGCAACTGCGCCCCAGCAGCAGGCCATGCAGCTCGGCAGGGGATACCTGGTGACCGCCACTGTTAAGCAGAGTGGCGAACGCTTTGTACGGAGAATTCTGAATGGGCATGGGTAGCTAGTCGCCAAACGGCGCAATGTCTAGAATGAAGGCCTTGTATCCTAGACTATCCGCGCGACAAGTTCACCCGGACGGCGGTTCGAGCTTGAGCACAAGCATCGCCTCCCCTGCCATTCATCAGAAAGTATTCAGTGGAAAACAATGGAAGACACCGACCTGCAAGCGCTGATGAAACGTGTGGAGCTGCTCCTGAAGTATGCCGAGCAACTTAAAGGCCAAAATGCACTCCTATTAGCTCAGGAAAAGACCTGGCGCGAGGAACGCGCCCAACTCATTGAAAAAAACGAAATCGCCCGGCAGAAGGTCGAGTCAATGATTTCGCGCCTCAAAGCCCTGGAGCAAGACTCATGAGCAATGGCAACAGCGTTACCGTTCAGATCCTCGACAAGGAATACTCGATCATCTGCCCTCAGGAAGAGCGCACCAACCTGGTCAGCGCCGCCCGTTATCTGGACGGCAAGATGCGTGAAATCCGCAGCAGCGGCAAAGTCATCGGTGCCGATCGCATCGCCGTGATGGCCGCGCTCAACATCACTCACGACCTGCTGCATAAAGAACATTTGCCTGACGTACAGACCAGCGGTTCGACTCGCGAACAGGTCCGCGATCTGCTCGACAAGGTCGATCTGGTGCTGGCCACAGACACGCCCGGCACACCGGATTCAACTCGGGGCTGATTATTGCGGGGCATTTCTGTATACTCGCGCTGCTCCCTGGAGTGCTTGCCAGTCGGTCATGTCCCTGAGCCGATACGCACAACCACGGGGGTTGCACGTTGGGGTTGGTGTGCATGTCCGCTCGACGGAAAGCCTTAAAACCTCCTGCAATCTCCACCTTGAACTTTCGGGTTCAAGGGCTAAACCGACAGCGGTTCGTCGGGGAGTCCATATTCAGTTCGTTGCCAGCCCTGCTGTCTGGCAACGACGATCCTGCCCTGGTTTCAACACCCTTCCCGGATCAGCCTGCATGACCTTCTGCTCATGATCAGCGCCCAATCGCTTACACGTCCGCAACTGCGCCGCCAGCTACGCAAGGCACGCAGGGCGTTGAGTCGCAGCCAGCAACGCGCAGCCGCCCGCGATGTTTACCGCCAATTGGCGCAGCATCCGCTGTTCCGACGTGCCCGGCATGTTTCGCTGTACCTGCCGATGGATGGCGAGATCGACCCTAGGCTGTTACTGCGTGAAGCACAACGACGCGGCAAGGCCACTTACCTGCCGGTGCTCAATGCATGGCCGCGCACGCGCATGGTTTTTCAGCGCGTGCGTCCCGGCGAGAAATTCATCCCCAATCGCTTCCGCATTCCCGAGCCTCTCATCAACCGTGCGAAACAACGCCAGGTGTGGGCACTCGATCTGGTGCTTATGCCATTGGTAGGGTTCGATAACGAAGGCGGTCGCCTGGGCATGGGCGGTGGGTTTTATGACCGCAGCCTGGCGTATCTGGCGCGCAGAAAGGCCTGGCGCAAACCGGCTCTACTCGGGCTGGCTCACGAATGTCAGAAAGTGGATCGACTGGCGCAGGCCAGTTGGGATGTACCGCTGCAAGGCACGGTATCTGATAAAGGCTGGTATCTGACACAGATACTCTGATCGTTCAGCCAACAGGGCAATCAACGATCAGAGCAGAAGCAGGGCTTAATGCGTGCCGGGGGTTTTTTGCTGTTGTTGAGTGATTTCGACTGGAGCGTCATCCTTGCTGGTCCATAAGCTTTGCGCATAACCGGTTGTCACGACACCCAAGCCAAACAGAATAACCAGAATCCAGAGTAAATCAGGCTTGCGTTTCATTGACTGCCCTCCTTAGGCAAATCAATACGATGTCAGCATCGGTTTTTGTATAGGCCGTGCAACAGCGTGGAGCTTTAAAGGGCGGCATTTTGCGGTAACGTGAACCAGTACGCAAATAGTGGCGCAAGCCGACTGTCGGTTTGTCATCAAACTGTCGGTAATACCGTGAACTTTTTTCTCTGGAGAGAGAGCAATGGCCTATTGGCTGATGAAGTCCGAGCCTGACGAGTTCTCGATCAGCGACCTGCAAAAACGGGGTAACGCTCGCTGGGACGGGGTGCGCAACTATCAGGCGCGTAATTTTCTAAGGAGCATGGCAGAGGGCGACGAATTCTTTTTCTACCACTCCAGTTGCCCGGAGCCGGGAATCGCCGGCATCGGCAAAATCGCCAAAGCCGCCTATCCGGACCCCACTGCGCTGGACCCCGACAGCCACTATCACGACGCCAAGGCCAGCGCGGATAAAAACCCGTGGAGCGCCATAGACGTCGAGTTTGTGGATATCTTCAAGAGCGTGCTGGGGCTCGGTTATCTGAAACAACAAAGCCAGCTGGAGCAACTGCCTCTGGTGCAAAAAGGCAGTCGGCTTTCAGTGATGCCCGTTACCGCCGAACAATGGGCGGCGATCCTGGCACTGCGCTGACAAGCGTTATTGAACGATGAAGTTATTGAACAGCAAGTCTTCAACAATCGGCTTGCCTTCTTCATCGTTCATGACGCGCTGCACTTGCTTGAGCGCTTCCTGACGAATGTTTTCCTTCGCCTCGGCACTGCTCATGGAATCAACCGTCTGCTGAGTGAACAACGACACCAGTTGATTACGGATCAAGGCGTCATTGCGCTTCACCGCCGCCTCGGCATCGGCACCCGTTACACGCAACGCGATGTCAGCCTTGTAGACGCGCAGCTTGGGGCCGCCATCCAGCGCGTAGTTGCCCACGAACGGCGGCGTCAGCGAGACATAGGCCGCTTTGGGCGGGCCGCCTTCTTCCTTGGCTTCCTCTTGCGCCATGACAGGCAATGACAAGGCCAGCAATACCAGAATCCACGCTTTCACAGTCCACTCCTTAATACGGTTTGCCACGTAGCTTACAGCTTATGTGTGCTTATCAGGCCGGGCCATGCTTGTTGACCCGAGAACCCACTTAACTCACTTTATCGGCCATTACCGAAAAAGGAATAGCCTAATGAAAGCCCTGTTATGCAAAGCCTTCGGTTCGGCCAGCACGCTGGTGCTTGAAGACGTGCCAGGCCCCGAGATCAAAAAGAACGAAATCCTCCTCGACGTGCACGCCGCAGGGGTCAACTTTCCCGACACGTTGATCATCGAGGGCAAATACCAGTTCAAACCACCCTTCCCTTTCTCGCCGGGTGGCGAGGCCGCCGGCGTGATAGCGGCCGTCGGGGAAAAGGTATCCCATCTCAAGCCCGGCGACCGCGTGATGGCCCTCACCGGCTGGGGCAGTTTTGCCGAGCAGGTCGCTGTACCCGGTTACAACGTACTGCCGATACCGACGAGCATGGACTTCACCACCGCTGCGGCGTTCAGCATGACCTACGGCACCTCCATGCATGCGCTCAAACAACGCGCCAACCTGCAAGCGGGCGAAACCCTGCTGGTGCTCGGCGCATCCGGCGGCGTGGGCCTGGCCGCCGTGGAAATTGGTAAAGCCCTCGGCGCACGCGTCATCGCCGCCGCCAGCAGCGCGGAAAAACTTGAAGTCGCCAAAAACGCAGGCGCAGACGAACTGGTCAATTACAGCGAAACCAGCCTCAAGGACGAAGTAAAACGTCTCACCAACGGCAACGGCGCCGACGTCATCTACGATCCGGTCGGCGGCGACCTCTTCGACCAGGCCATCCGCGCCATCGCCTGGAACGGCCGCCTGCTGGTCGTCGGCTTCGCCAGCGGCCGCATCCCGGACCTGCCCGTCAACCTGACCCTGCTCAAAGGCGCATCGGTGGTTGGCGTGTTCTGGGGTTCGTTTGCTCAGCGGCAACCACAAGATAATGCGGCGAACTTCACGCAGCTGTTTGCGTGGTTTGAAGAAGGGAAGTTGAAGCCGCTGGTGTCGACGGTTTTGAACCGCCCCGGGTTTCTCGGAGACCCTTTTGTTTGAGTCATGCCACCTGGGCAGACTCGG
>NZ_LKBW01000314.1 GCF_002699855.1 Pseudomonas amygdali
CAGGATGCAGGCCGCCAAGGCAGCGTAAGTGGATAATTGTCCAACCTTCGGGGGGCATACCAGAGCGTGCGGAACGATGACCTTAACTATCGTGCGACGCTCTGCGTCGCATGCCGTTCTGGACGCTCTGCGTCCGATCTTGCGTGTGCGGCGCGGCGCAGATTTGTGACGCAGAGCGTCACGCAAGGCATTCCCACGCTGGAGCGTGCGGAACGATGACCTTAACTATCGTGCAACGCTCTGCGTCGCATGCCGTTCTGGACGCTCTGCGTCCGGTCTTGCATCAGCGCGATCACTGCCTGGCCACCACAATCCCCTGCGCCAGCTCTTCCACCGGCTCGTCAGCCGCCATTCTCGCCTTCATCCGCTCGGCATCCCGGCTGAAACAGCGCGAAGCCTGATACAGGAACAGCAAGGTCAGAAACAGCGCTGCCGGGATCAGGTACATGGCATCGTGCAAACCGATGGCTTTAAAGCTTTCGCTCATCACCTCGACACCTGCAACGCCCATCGCAGCATGGGCAAAGTGATCAGACAGCAAACCGACCACCACCGGCCCAAGCCCTCCACCCAGCAAATAAAGCCCGGCAAAGAACAGCGCCATGGCCGTGGCCCGCAGGCGCGGTTCGATTACGTCCTGAATAGCGGTGTAGACGCAGGTATAGAAGTTGTAAGCGAACAGCCAGCCCAGACTGAACACCCCCACGAACACACCGATCCCGATCTGCCCTGCATGCAGCGCATAGCCTGTGGCCAGTGCGGCGATCAGCATGCTGATGGTCGCAAACAACAGCCGTCCATTGGAAAAGCGCTGGTGCAGTTTGTCGGCTATCCAGCCCCCAAGCGTCAGACCGATCAGCCCGGTTACGCCGACAATAACCCCGGTCGCCACTGCAGCTTCCTGCAAGGGCAGCAGAAAATAGCGCTGCAGCATCGGCACCATGAATGAATTGCAGGCGTAAGTCGCAAAGTTGAAGGTCAGACCGCCCAGCACCAGCCAACGAAAGGTCGGAATCGACAGCACACGGCGGATCGGCTTTTCAATTTTCGCCTCTGACATCCGCACGCTTTCAGCCGCGCCGCGCCTGGGCTCCTTGATGAAAAAGATGAACACGACCAGCAACAGACCAGGAACCGCAGCGATAAAGAACGGTGCGCGCCAGCTGTCAAACGCCTTGACCATAGCGCCGATGGTAAAGAACGCCAGTAGTAGACCCAAAGGCAGACCCAGCATGAAAAGCCCCATGGCCCGCGCACGCCGATGGGCTGGAAACAGATCACCGATCAGTGAGTTGGCAGCAGGCGCGTAGCTGGCCTCACCTATGCCGACGCCCATTCGCACCAGCAGGAAGGTCCAGAAACTGCCCACCATGCCATTGACCGCAGTCAACCCGCTCCAGACCGCCAGCCCGCAGCCCATGAGTTTCTTGCGCGACCCGTTATCGGCCATGCGCCCCAATGGCAGACCGGCGAAAGCGTAGACCAGCGTGAATGCGGTCCCCAGCAACCCCAGTTGAAAGTCACTCAAATGCCATTCCAGACGAATGGGCTCGACGATAATCGCCGGGATGGTGCGATCAAAGAAGTTGAGCAGATTGGCCAGAAAAAGCAGGAACAGCACGCGCCAGACATTGGCAGCCTGAGTAGCGTTTTCAGCCTGGAGCGTGTTCATAAGGCATCCATCCCTTGACTCTCAGTCACTTCAATCTAGAAGCAGAAGCGCTATCTGTCTGTAAACATTCGTAACTACGCACAGAACATGATGGCCTTTTATAACTATTCGTTATTGAGTCAATATCAAAATGGCCGCTCGCAGGGGTGGCAGGTTGTAAACAGCTTCTATACTCAGCTCAAATCGCCAGGTCCTGAGGCTTGGCGCTCTTGTAGTGAGAATAGGGCGCGCTATGGAGTGGCTGGGTTTGAACGTATTCGCTGGCCTCCCAGCGGACGGGCAATTATTGATCGACTGCAGTCATAACCTGTTTCTGGTAGCGCTGGCTTACGGTGTGGCTTGCGCCGCATCCTTCGCCACGCTGGATATTGCCGACCGTGTCATTCAGGTCGACGCCATCAAGAGCCGTCGCCTGTGGAAAGCACTGGGCGCGTTATGCCTGGCGGGCGGCGTGTGGGCAATGCATTTCATCAGCATGCTGGCGTTTCAGGCCCCACTGAAAATCTCTTACGACCTGACCGTCACGCTGGCTTCCCTGCTGATCGTGCTGATCACTGCACTGGTGGCCATGAGAGCCCTGACCATCCCTGAGCTGACGCTCAGGCGCTGTCTGATCAGTTCGCTGGTCATGGGGACCGGCATCAGTGTCATGCACTATCTGGGTATGTCGGCGATGCGCTCCGCTGCCACGCAGTACTACGAACCGCGGATGTTCGCGCTGTCGATCGTGGTTGCCGTCCTTTCCAGCATTGCTCTGCTGACACTGTCCCGGCATCTGCGTCAGTACAACGGCATGTTTCATCAGATGTTCCGCTACGGGGTGAGTCTTCTGCTGGGTGCGGGTTTGCTGACCATGCACCTGATGGGCATGAGGGCATTGCGACTGGTCATGCCCGAAGGCGCCACGCTGCACATCCCCGGCACCGAAAACAGCCAGCAGCTTGGGCTTACCATTGCCGCCATCACCCTGCTTATCATCGCCGGCAGCATCAGCGCGGCAATGGCCGACAAGAAACTGCAAGGCAAGGAGCATGACCTGCAACGCGTCAACGCGCTGCTCAGCCAGCTGGATCAGGCCCGCGTCTCGCTTCAGCAGGTGGCCCATTACGACCCGTTGACCAACCTGATCAACCGCCGGGGCTTCAATCAGATATTTGCCGAAAAGCTGCAGGAGTACACCTACAACAACGGCATGCTTGCAGTGATGTTTCTGGACATCGACCACTTCAAGCGCATCAACGACAGCCTGGGCCATGACGCCGGTGACGAACTGCTCAAGGTGATTGCCGAACGCATCCGCAGCGCCACCCGTGTGCAAGACGTGGTCTCCCGTTTCGGGGGCGATGAATTCTGCATACTGCTGAGCATTCCGGACTACGAGGAGGCACGACACCTGGCCTATCGGGTCATGCAAAAAATGAAGGAAACCATCGCGCTGGCAGGAAGGCGCATGGTCATGACGACCAGTATCGGTATCGCCGTGTTCCCGCGTGACGGTTCAACCTGTGATGAACTGCTCAAACACGCAGACCTCGCGCTTTACCAGTCCAAGGACAACGGGCGCAACAGGGTCAATTTCTTCAGCCCCGCGCTCAAGACCAGGGCCAGCCTGGAGCTGCATCTGGAGGAGGAACTGCGCAATGCCCTGCGCGAAGAGACCGGCCTGCAGGTCTACTATCAGCCTATCGTCGACATGCATACTGGCCACGTTGCCAAGCTGGAGGCACTGGTGCGCTGGAATCACCCGCAACACGGTTTGCTGGCTCCCGGGCGCTTCATCGGCATTGCCGAGGCCAACGGTCTGATCGCCGAGCTGGATAACTGGGTGCTGCGCCGCGCCTGTCACGACCTGCGCACACTGCGTCAGGAAGGGCTGGAACAGCTGATCATCACGGTCAACTGCTCGGCACTCACGCTGGGCCGCGACGAACTGGTCGAAGAGGTCGAGCAGGCACTGGCCGACGCCGACGTTGCACCTGGCCGACTGGAACTGGAGGTGACCGAAAATGCGTTGATGGGCAATATCAGCAATACCATTCTGATGCTCAAGCACATTCGCAGCCTGGGGGTCTCCCTGTCGATTGACGACTTCGGCACCGGCTACTCATCACTTGCCTATCTCAAGCGGCTGCCACTGGACACGCTGAAGATCGATCGATCATTCATCATTGATATTCCCCAATCCCCACAGGATATGGAAATCGTCCAGGCGATTCTCGTCATGGCTCATACCCTGCACCTGAAAGTCGTCACGGAAGGCGTGGAAACCCCGGCTCAACTTGAGTTTCTCAGCCGATTCGGCAGTGATTACGTACAAGGCTATCTGTTCAGCAAGCCTCAGCCACTGGAGCGAATCCTGCCCCTTGCCAGACAGATGAACGAGCGCGAACCGACTACCCGTTGGTCTGCCCTGCCACCACCGCACATGCACGGCCCGGACATCGACGTTTCAGAACCTGCCGATGTGTTTGCCGACCTGACCGACAATGACGAATTTGCCAGTCACAGGCCCGTCCGTACCTGACGCTACGCTTTGTAGTCACTGGTGGGCAGGTGTGGTTTTACGCTACGTCGACGCTGGGACAGTTACCTTCCAACTCACTCCAGCAAATCGTCAGGCACCTAAATGGTGCGCAAATCAATCCTGCGCTCTGTTTTGAATCAGAACCCAAGGTGCCACCACTACAGCCCAGAGCGAAGGATCGGTCTCCACCAGCTCAAGCGCCTTGCTTTCCAAGACCTTTCCGACCTGTCCTTCAGCCAGCCATGCAGACACCCTCACTGCATCATTTTCGGCCACGGCCTCGGCAACTTCGATCAAATCCAGGGGCAGCTCGACCCACAACAGGGCACCCTTGGCAAAGAATGGTTGCAATTCAGTCCAGGTGATTGATGCGGTTTCGCCAAGCAGTTTGGCATAGAGGGTGCTAGGTTCTTGCGTCATGGGTTTTCACCAGAAAGAAAATCGGCGCAATGATAGCGCCGACTTTCCCATCGGCAAGCCCAGAAGCAGGTGATTTATCGCGGGAAAGTGCAGATAACCTTATGGATCTGAAGCGATTTCAGGGCCTCAGGCGGTTTGATTCTGTAACTTTCTTTCGATTAAGCGACACGCATCGGTTTGTCCCCAAACGCCCGGCTTTCCAAGCCAACGAGCGGCACTCTAAACTGTTCCGGTACAGTTGGCGGCGTGGGAGAACCGGTGATCGAATCCGGTCCTGGAGCCTTGGCCATCAGGATTATAAAAACTACAACGCAAGAGTGGAGCATCATGACTAAGGGTACCAATAAGCTTTCAAGGCTGTTTGCCGCACTGGTTATGGCGGGGGTTGCCAGCCATTCGTTCGCAGCTGACACCATCAAGATCGGCATCGCCGGCCCCAAGACCGGCCCGGTTGCCGAATACGGCACCATGCAGTTCAACGGTGCCAAAATGGCCATCGAGCAGATCAACGCCAAAGGCGGCGTGGATGGCAAAAAGCTTGAAGCCGTCGAATACGATGACGCCTGCGATCCGAAACAGGCCGTTGCGGTCGCCAACAAGGTGGTCAACGATGGCGTGAAATACGTGGTCGGTCACCTGTGCTCCAGCTCCGCCCAGCCAGCGTCCGACGTTTACGAAGACGAAGGCATCATCATGGTGACCCCGGCTGCCACCAGCCCGGAAATCACCGCACGCGGCTACAAACTGGTATTCCGCACCATCGGTCTCGACAGCGCCCAGGGCCCGGCCGCAGGCAACTACATTGCCGACGTCGCCAAGCCGAAAATCGTTGCTGTGATTCACGACAAGCAGCAGTACGGCGAAGGTATCGCGACAGCAGTCAAGCAGACGCTGGAGAAAAAAGGCGTCAAGGTTGCTCTGTTCGAAGGTATCAACGCAGGTGACAAGGACTTCTCGTCGCTGATCGCCAAGCTCAAGCAAGCCAACGTCGACTTCGTCTACTACGGCGGCTACCACCCGGAGCTGGGTCAGATCCTGCGCCAGTCCAAGGAAAAGGGCCTGAACGCGAAGTTCATGGGACCTGAAGGCGTGGGCAACGAGTCCATCTCGCAGATCGCCGGCGATGCTTCGGAAGGCCTGCTGGTCACCCTGCCAAAATCCTTCGACCAGGACCCGGCCAACCAGGCTCTGACCGAAGCCTTCAAGGCCAAGAAAGAAGACCCGAGCGGCCCGTTCGTCTACCCGTCCTACTCCGCCGTTCAGGTCATTGCTGATGGCATCGCCGCCGCCAAGTCCGAAGACACCGCCAAGGTGGCTGCTGCCATCCATGCTGGCACCTTCAAGACCCCGATGGGCGAGCTGAGCTACGACGACAAAGGCGATCTGAAGAACTTCCAGTTCGTGGTTTACGAGTGGCACTTCGGCAAACCGAAGACCGAAGCCGCCAAATAAGCTGCTTGCGTTAACCCTCAAAGCCCACTGCCAGCGCAGTGGGCTTTGTTTTACGAATCCAGGCCCGTACGCACATTTCGGCGACCCGAACTGCATGCACGAGGCCCCCTGAAAATCTTAAAACCGTCAACAGCGGTTCCCTGACAGCGCGACAGGCTACGCATCGACAGAATGCCACCCCGGCGCAGGTCAGAGAAATGCAGATCAGGTTTTTAGGAGCGCGGTAAATGCCCGAGTTATTCCACTACATGCAGCAGCTGGTCAATGGCCTGACCATTGGCAGTACGTATGCATTGATCGCCATCGGCTACACGATGGTGTACGGCATCATCGGAATGATCAACTTCGCCCATGGCGAGGTGTACATGATCGGTTCCTATGTAGCTTTCATGGCGCTCGCCGGTCTGGCGATGCTGGGTATTCACAGCCTGCCGTTGCTGATGATTGCCGGTTTCGCCGCAGCCATCGTCGTAACCAGTGCCTACGGATACAGCATCGAGCGTGTGGCCTACCGTCCGTTGCGCAACAGCAACCGTCTGATTCCACTGATTTCTGCAATCGGCATGTCGATCTTCCTGCAGAACTCGGTTCAGCTTTCTCAGGGCTCCGGCAACTTCGCCATCCCCAACCTGCTGCCCGGCAGCCTGTCGTTCGGGCCCGGTGGCGCTCAGGAAGTGCTGATCTCCTACATGCAGATCGTGGTCTTTGTCGTCACCCTGCTGGCGATGACCGGCCTGACCCTGTTCATCTCCCGCTCACGCATGGGCCGCGCCTGCCGCGCCTGTGCCGAGGACATGAAAATGGCCAACCTGCTGGGGATCAACACCAACAACATCATTGCCCTGACCTTCGTGGTCGGTGCTGCACTGGCTGCCGTCGCGGCGATGCTGCTGAGCATGCAGTACGGCGTGATCAACCCGAGCGCCGGCTTTCTGGTCGGCCTGAAAGCCTTCACTGCTGCCGTACTGGGCGGTATCGGTTCGATCCCGGGCGCTGTGCTCGGTGGCCTGGTACTGGGCGTCGCCGAAGCCTTCGGTGCCGACATTTTTGGTGATCAGTACAAGGACGTCGTGGCCTTCGGCCTGCTGGTTCTGGTGCTGCTGTTCCGACCGACCGGCATCCTGGGTCGTCCGGAGGTTGAGAAAGTATGAGCAAGTCTTTCAAACAGGCGCTGTTCAGCGCCGCACTGGTCTGGGCCGTGGCCTACCCGGTGTTCGGCCTGAAACTGGCCTTTTCCGGCGTCACCCTTCAAGTGCAGAACGCCAGCCCGCTGACCCTGACCATCATTGCCTTCTGTTCGGTCATGCTGTTCTTGCGCGTACTGTTCGCAGAACAGATCGGCAGCATGCGCCGCGGTACCGAAAAGCCGTTGATCTCGCAGAAGACCAGCGATTTCCTGACTCAGCCGAAAACCCAACGCTGGGGTCTGGCCGCATTGATCGTGCTGGCGTTCATCTGGCCATTCTTCGGGTCGCGCGGTGCGGTGGACATCGCCACGCTGATCCTGATCTACGTCATGCTCGGCCTGGGCCTGAACATCGTGGTTGGTCTGGCCGGTCTGCTGGACCTGGGCTATGTCGGTTTCTATGCAGTCGGTGCCTACAGCTACGCCTTGCTGTCCCACTACTATGGGCTCGGCTTCTGGATCTGCCTGCCGATTGCGGGCCTGATGGCGGCGCTGTTCGGGTTCTTGCTGGGGTTCCCGGTGCTACGCCTGCGCGGTGACTATCTGGCCATCGTGACGCTGGGGTTCGGCGAGATCATCCGCATCTTCCTGCGCAACCTCACCGAGCTGACCGGTGGCCCGAACGGCATCAGCAACATCGACAAGCCGACCTTCTTCGGCCTGACGTTCGAGCGCAAGGCCGCTGAGGGCATGCAGACCTTCCACGAGTTCTTCGGCCTGCCTTACAACTCGATCAACAAGGTCGTCTTCCTTTACCTGATCGCCCTGCTTCTGGCGCTGGCGGCACTGTTCGTCATCAACCGCCTGCTGCGCATGCCGATCGGCCGGGCCTGGGAGGCGCTGCGTGAAGACGAAATCGCCTGTCGTGCGCTGGGGCTGAATCCGACCGTGATCAAGCTCTCGGCGTTCACCCTTGGCGCTGCGTTCGCCGGTTTCGCAGGCAGCTTCTTTGCCGCACGTCAGGGTCTGATCACCGCGGAATCGTTCACCCTCATCGAATCGGCAATCATCCTCGCCATCGTCGTGCTCGGTGGTATGGGCTCGCAGCTTGGCGTGATCCTGGCCGCCATCGTGATGATTCTGCTGCCTGAGCTGATGCGCGAGTTCAGCGACTACCGCATGTTGATGTTCGGCGCGCTGATGGTGCTGATGATGATCTGGCGTCCTCAAGGCTTCCTGCCCATGCAACGGCCTGAAATGAAATTGAAAACGGAGCTGCCGAAATGAGCCGCCCATTACTGCAAGCCACCGGCTTGAGCATGCGTTTTGGCGGCCTGTTGGCGGTCAATGGCGTTGCCCTGACCGTCAATCAAGGGCAGGTCGTGTCGATGATCGGCCCCAACGGCGCGGGCAAGACCACCGTTTTCAATTGCCTGACCGGTTTCTACCGGCCAAGCGCAGGCACTATTCTGCTGGACGGCGAGCCCATCCAAGGCCTGGCCGGTCACCAGATTGCTCGCAAGGGCGTGGTGCGTACGTTCCAGAACGTGCGCCTGTTCAAGGAAATGACCGCTGTAGAGAATCTGCTGGTTGCCCAGCATCGGCATTTGAATACCAACTTCCTGGCCGGTTTGTTCAAAACCCCGGCGTTCCGTCGCAGCGAACGCGAAGCCATGGATTACGCCGAGCACTGGCTGGAAGCCGTCAACCTCAAGGAATTCGCTAACCGCCCTGCCGGTACACTGGCCTACGGTCAGCAACGCCGTCTGGAAATCGCCCGCTGCATGATGACGCGCCCGCGCATTCTGATGCTCGACGAACCGGCAGCCGGGCTGAACCCCAGAGAAACCGACGACCTGAAAGCCCTGATCGGCGTGTTGCGCAGCGAGCACAACGCTACGGTCCTGTTGATCGAGCACGACATGAAACTGGTGATGAGCATTTCCGACCACATTGTGGTGATCAATCAGGGCACGCCTCTGGCAGACGGAACGCCGGAACAGATTCGTGACAATCCTGATGTGATCAAAGCCTATCTGGGGGAAGCGTAAATGCTGCAGTTCGAAAACGTTTCCACTTTCTACGGCAAGATCCAGGCGCTGCACAGCGTCAACGTGGAAGTGCGTCAGGGCGAAATCGTCACCCTGATCGGCGCCAACGGCGCAGGCAAGTCCACGCTGCTGATGACCCTGTGCGGCTCACCACGCGCGCACAGCGGCAGTATTCGCTACATGGGCGAAGAGCTGATCGGCCTGGAGTCGTCGATCATCATGCGCAAGAGTATCGCCGTAGTACCGGAAGGCCGTCGCGTGTTTGCGCGTCTGACCGTTGAAGAGAACCTGGCGATGGGCGGTTTCTTCACGGAAAAGGCTGATTATCAGGAGCAGATGGACAAGGTCCTGCAGCTCTTTCCGCGCCTCAAGGAACGCTTCAATCAACGCGGCGGCACCATGTCCGGTGGCGAACAGCAGATGCTGGCCATCGGTCGTGCGTTGATGAGCAAGCCCAAGCTGCTGTTGCTCGACGAGCCTTCGCTGGGCTTGGCTCCGATCATCATCCAGCAGATTTTCGAGATCGTTGAACAGTTGCGTCGCGATGGTGTGACGGTGTTTCTGGTCGAACAGAACGCCAATCAGGCGCTGAAAGTCGCCGACCGCGCTTATGTACTGGAAAACGGTCGTGTGGTGATGCAAGGCACCGGTGAAGAACTGCTGGTCGATCCGAAAGTGCGGGATGCGTATCTGGGCGGGTAAGCGCTGCGAAGCGCATTAACATTCAGAACCAGGATGGGCCCCGATGATTCTCATTACCACGCTCTGCGTGGTAATCCCTTTCGTGACGCTCCGCGTCACACTGCGGCGCAGGTCCGGCCGTTCCCCCTTGTGATGCACCTCCAGTCTGAGTAACGTGGCGACACTTGTCTGGAGACCACACCATGTTTGCTGCCCGTTCCGTCCTCGTATTTGCCCTTCTGCCACTGTTCGCCGGGTGCCAACTGCTCGGCAAACAGACCGAGGAACCCAAGGTTTCCACTGCAGGCATGCTCCGTATGCAGGGCGACCTGACGGGCAGCAATGGCCAGTTGCTGTTCAAACCGTGCAACGAGCAGCGGCGCTATGTGGTCAAGGATCGCGGCAATACCGGCATCTTGCAGGAAGCTGCTTCACTGGCAGACAGCAAGGGCACGGTATTCGCCGATCTGCGCGGTAACTTTGCTGCGAGCAAAGCGGCCAACAGCGATGGTCAGCTGGACCTGCATCAGCTGTACCGCGTCGAGCGTCCCGGCCAGGCCTGTGAAGACGCCAATTTCAAACGTCTGACCTTGCACGTCAATGGCAATAAACCCGCCTGGAACGTCAACGTCAGTGGCAAGGGCATGGTGCTGGAGCGCGAAGGTCTTGCACCGCTTGCCTTGCCTTACGTGGAAGAGAAACTGCCCGACGGCAGCTTCAGCGTCAGCAGCGAAGCCAACAACCAGCGCATCGAGATCTGGGTGGCGCCACAACGCTGCGTTGACAGCGTCAATGGCTCGGTACAACACCTGACGGCCGAACTGCGTATCAACGGCCAGGCCCAGCGTGGCTGCGGTTATTATGGCGGTTCGCGCGACGAGTGATCAGGCAGGCTCGCCGCCAAAGGGGTTCAGCGCTTATAATCGCCGGTCTTGTAGTGCTGTCGGGCTGAACCTGCGGCCCGAAAACTGGACCCCTTAATGTTACGAATCACCGAACTCAAGCTGCCGATCGATCACCCGGAAGAAGACCTGCGCGTTGCACTCTTGCAGCGCCTGGGCATCGACAGCAGCGAACTGCTGGACTTTACCCTCTTCAAACGCAGTTACGACGCGCGCAAAAAGTCATCCGAACTGTGCTTTATCTACACCATCGACTTTCAGGTCAGTGATGAACAGGCACTGCTGCGCAAACTGGGCGATGACCGCCACGTCGGCCCTGCACCTGATGTCAGCTATAAAGTGGTCGGTCACGCTCCCGAGGGGCTTACAGAGCGCCCGATCGTCGTGGGTTTCGGCCCATGCGGTATCTTTGCCGGGCTGCTGCTGGCGCAGATGGGCTTCAAGCCGATCATCCTTGAGCGTGGTACCGAGGTGCGCCAGCGCACCAAGGATACCTGGGCGCTGTGGCGCAAAAACGTGCTCAACCCCGAGTCCAACGTGCAGTTCGGTGAAGGCGGTGCCGGGACCTTTTCTGACGGCAAGCTTTACAGCCAGATCAAGGACCCGAAGTTTATTGGCCGCAAGGTGCTGCACGAGTTCGTGAAAGCCGGTGCGCCGGAAGAAATCCTCTACGTCAGCAAGCCGCATATCGGCACGTTCCGCCTGACCGGCGTGGTCGAGAACATGCGCCATCAGATAGAAGCGCTGGGCGGCGAAGTGCGCTTTCAGCAGCGCGTGACCGACCTGATGATCGAGGACGGCCAATTGCTGGGCGTCCAGCTCGACAGTGGCGAGCAGATCGAATCCCGGCACGTCATTCTGGCGCTGGGCCACAGTGCCCGCGACACCTTCCGCATGCTGCATGGCCGTGGCGTGTTCATGGAAGCCAAGCCGTTTTCGGTGGGTTTCCGTATCGAGCACCCGCAGTCGCTGATCGACCGCGCGCGGCTGGGCAAATACGCCGGGCACCCGAAGCTGGGCGCAGCTGACTACAAACTGGTGCACCACGCCAGCAACGGTCGCTCGGTCTACAGTTTCTGCATGTGCCCTGGTGGCACTGTCGTAGCCGCCACTTCAGAGCCGGGGCGCGTGGTCACCAATGGCATGAGCCAGTATTCGCGCAATGAGCGTAATGCCAACTCGGGCATTGTGGTCGGTATTTCTCCGGAACAGGATTTCCCCGGCAGCCCGCTGGCCGGTATCGAGTTGCAGGAACGCCTGGAGTCTCATGCGTATCTGCTCGGCGGCAGCAGTTATGAAGCGCCGACGCAGTTGGTCGGCGACTTTATCGCTGGCAGGGCCTCGACAGCACTGGGCAGCGTTGAGCCCTCATACAAGCCGGGCGTGAAACTGGTGGACCTGGCCGACGCCCTGCCCGCCTTTGCCATTGAAGCCATTCGTGAAGCATTGCCTGCGTTCGACAAGCAGATCAAAGGCTTCTCGCTGCACGATGCGGTGCTGACCGGCATCGAAACCCGTACCTCGGCCCCGCTGCGCATTACCCGCGGACCGACCCTGCAAAGCCTGAACACCAAAGGCCTTTACCCGGCCGGTGAAGGCGCTGGCTATGCGGGCGGGATTCTCTCGGCTGGCGTAGACGGCATTCGGGTTGCCGAAGCATTGGTGCGGGACATGCTGGGGATCGAGGGCTGACCTCAGAATGACCATCGTTATACATAAGTCTTGTGGGAGCGAGCTTGCTCGCGAAGAGGCCGCGCCCCCCCAAGAAATAGGGCGTTCGATACATCGTCTTCGTGAGCATTGGCACGATGTTCACGCCTGGCAATAAAAAACCCCGAGCATTGCGGCTCGGGGTTTTGCTGTGCGGTGCTGCAAATCAGTGAGTGACGCGGCTCGTGCCGTTGACACTCATGATGCGTACGCGCTCGCCGACACGGAAAATCTCGTTTTCCTGAACCTGCTGCACATAGGCACGCATGCTGCCGTCATCTTCACGCACGGTGATTTCAACACCCTGCGTACGGGTCAGGCCTTCTTCGGTCGCTGAACCCAGCAGACCACCGGCCACCGCGCCGATTACCGCAGCCACGATGCTGCCGCGACCGCCACCGATAGCGCTGCCACCTACGCCGCCGACGACCGCACCCGCAGCCCCGCCAATCGGAGTCTTGGTGCCTTCGATTTTAACCGGACGCAAGGATTCGATAGTGCCCATACGGACGGTCTGTAGGGTCCTGGCCTCATCGCGGGAATAGGAATCACCGGTCAGGTTTGAGGCACAGCCGCCCAGCATCAATGCCATGGCAGTGAACGAAGCAACCAGAAGAGCGGACTTGCGCATAAGGGAATCTCCAGAGGAATCAGTGGCCATTAGACTACCTGACAAAGGTGCTGTCACGGCCCCGATCCTGCAATTTAAGTTCATTCAGGCGGCATACAGCGGCCCACCTGCATAAGGCTCAGACGATGGCCCGGACGAATAATTCAATCAGGGCGCAAGGCGCTCGCGCGTCCACCTGCCGTCTACCGAACGATAGTTCAAACGGTCGTGAAGTCGACTGGAGCGACCCTGCCAAAACTCGATTCGCTCAGGCAAAAGGCGGTAGCCCCCCCAGTGCTCGGGGCAGTGTGGCTGGGTGTCTGCGAAGCGTTGTTCCGTCTGTCTGATCAGACCTTCCAGCTCGTCACGATCTGCGATCACGCGACTTTGGGGTGAGGCCCAAGCCCCCAAACGGCTGCCCAGAGGACGCACCTGGTAATAAGCATCGGACTCCTGCGCGCTGACTTTCTCGACCGGGCCTTCGATACGCACCTGACGCTCCAGCGTTGGCCAGAAGAACGTCATGGCCGCGAATGGACGTGCAGCCAGTTGCTGGCCCTTGGCGCTTTCGTAGTTAGTGAAGAACGTGAAACCCTGCGTGTCCAGCCCCTTGAGCAGCAAGACACGGCAATGCGGACGTCCTTGCTCATCAACCGTTGCCAGGGTCATGGCATTGGCCTCGACAGGTGGTTGTTGTTCGGTCTTAACAGCGTCGTCAAACCAGGTATGGAAGAGCGCGAAGGGCTCGTCCGGTGATTGCGCTTCGGTCAACCCGTCGCGGGTGTAATCACGGCGCATGTCGGCCAGGGTCTGAGTCATGGTTTCATTCCTGCGCAGATATCATGAACGTTAGCTAACTCTCGTTACGAGGCTCGGCGCTCGCCGTTATCACACATTCGTTTTTGATTCTGGCCGAAGGCCGTGGGAGCGAGCTTGTTCGCGAAGACGGTGATTCAGACGATACGTTTCGGAGACTGTACCGGCCTTTTCGCGAACAAGTTCGCTCCCACGCCCTCCGGGCAGAAGCCTGAAAGCCTTGTTTTTCAGGCTATTCAGGACTTGTGCACAACGCAAAGCGCGGAGCGTGGAGACGAAAGTCGTGAGGTAACCAGGCCTCAGTTACTGGCCTGGCTGTCATCTTTCTTGGCGGGCGCCTTGGCCGGGGCCTTGGTCGCTGCCGGTTTTTTAGCTGCTGCGGTGGTCTTGGCAGGCGCGGCCTTTTTGGCAGTGCTGGCCTTGGCCGGCGCTTTCTTGGCCGTGTCTTTCTTCGCCACGGCGGCTTTCTTGGCAGGCGCGGCAGCAGGTGCTGGCGCTACTGGCTTGACGTCCTGGGTGGCAACCATGACTGGAGCAACCGGCGGCAACGCATAACGGGCCATCAGCGCGCGCATGGTGTCCTGCGGCGTCATGAGGATTTCAACACGACGGTTGAGTGCACGGCCTTGCAGGCTGTCGTTGGCGGCACGTGGCATCACGGCACCCATCCCACGCTGGCTCAGACGATTACGCTCCAGGCCACTGAGACGGAAAATCGCGGCAACAGACTGCGCGCGTTCCTGGCTGATCTTCTGGTTGGCTTCGGTAGGCCCCGATGTGTCGGCATGACCGAGAATCAGCACGGCAGTTTTCTGATCGCCTTCGACCACCTTGGCCAGTCGCGTGATCGGGCCCAGCGTGTTGGGCAGCAGCATCGCAGGACGGTCAGGGTTGAACGAGCTGTCGACCGGTGCAGTGATTGCCAGCAGGTCTTCGCGACGCTCCAGCTGGAACGGGCTGTCCTTGATTGCAGCGCGCAGACGCGGCTCGTACTCGTCCAGCCAGGCCTGGGTCACTTTCGGATCAGGCATCGGCAGCGCTTTAGGCTCGTCCTTCTTGCCCTCGCTACCGAACGGCCACCACCACTTGCTGTCGGTTTCCGACTTGGCTACCAAGGCAGGCGCAGCCGGCTTGTCGGCAGGCTTGTCGGCCACGGCATCAGGTTTGACCTGCGCGTTATCTTTCGAGCCGAACGGCCAGTACCAAGGCGCGCTGTTTTCAGCGCCAGCCGCAGGTGCTGCCGGTGCTGCAGCGGCCTTGGCGACCGGAGCAGGTGCCGGGCTTGGTGCCGGAGCCTTTGCAGCAGTACCTGCATCAGCAGACTCGCTGCCTGAACCGAACTGCCACCAATGGCCTCCGGTTGCAGCAGAGTCGGATTGAGGGGTTTGAGCACAGCCGGTAACGGCGATACACAGGGCGAGAACGAGGCTTTTATTAGACGACATGGATAACCCGCAACGGTTTTGATCAGACAGAAGGACGTGACTACGCCGGTATAACATGCATAAAGATGCAGTTGGAAAAAGAAACCGTCGTACGGTTCCTGTTACAGCCATTTAACTGACAGTCGGTATGAAACAAGCACTTATGGCCGATACTTACTGCAAACACTCACGCAGGATCCCGACCAGTTTCTGCGCACGTGGGTCCATCAGAATGTACGGACCCAAGGTGTTGGTAACGAAGCCAAAAGCAACCTCGTAATCAGGATCGGCGAACCCGACCGACCCGCCTGCCCCGGGATGGCCAAACGCCTTGGGACCAAGACCATAGGTCGCATTGGCAACGGTCGGTTGGTCAAGCATGCAGCCCAGGCCCAGGCGGGTCGAGGTCAGCAGAGTCCTGTCCTGACCGAGGCTGTGCTCACGGGTCAGCTCGTTGAGCATGTCTGCTTCAAGCAGGCTGCCATCCAGCAAACCGTTATAGAAACCGGCAAGACTGCGCGCATTGCCGTGGCCGTTGGCCGCTGGCTGCTGCATGCGGCGCCATTCGGGTTTATTGGTGCTGGTCATGATCGACGGCGGGTTGGTGAACGCCTTGGCAGTGATGGAGGCGGGCTCACGCATCGTCGCCTGCAACACGCGCTGGGCAGCGTCGTCACCGGCATTGCCTTTGCCGCGCGCGATATGGGCGACACGATGAAACTGGTCATCCGCCAGGCCCACATGAAAATCCAGCCCCAGCGGGCGAGAAATACGCGCGGCAATGGATTCCCCCGGGCCTCGACTATCGGCACGACGCAGCACCTCGCCTACCAGCCAGCCATAGGTGATTGCCGCGTAACCGTGACCCTGCCCCGGCGTCCACCAAGGTTCTTCGGCCGCCAGCGCCGCAGTCATGGTGTCCCAATGGTAAAGCGCTTCGGCAGGCAATTGCTCGCGAAGCGCAGGCAAACCGGCCTGATGGCAGAGCAGCTGACGCAAAGTGATCGATGCCTTGCCCGCCGCGGCGAATTCGGGCCAGAGCCTGGCGACGGGTTCGTCCAGCTTCAACTTGCCTTCTTCAACCAGCTGCAATACCGCCACGCTGGTGAAGGTCTTGGTGCAGGAGAACAGGTTGAGAATGGTGTCGGTGTGCCACGCCTCGGCACCGTCCTTGTCGGCCGTGCCCGCCCACAGATCGATGACGGTCTGGCCGCCGACCTGAATGCACAAGGCAGCGCCGCGCTCCTGAGGGTCGTCAAAGAGCGCCGCAAAGGCTTCACGTACTGCTTCGAATTGAAGTTCGTAATGACCCTGGATCTGCAACGGCTGACTCCTGACTGACGGTACTGGGCCTGATGACAGGCCGAATGGGCGCATATTGTTCCAGCGATCGGGCGCTTTGGGAACAGACCCGAGTCAACCGACAGCTGTTATTCAGGAAATCTCGCGGCGAAACGGCGGCAATGCGTTGAGAATCGCCTTGCCGTAACGCTGGGTGACGACACGTCGGTCCAGCAACGTGATAGTGCCGCGGTCCTCTTCGGTACGCAGCAAGCGGCCACAGGCCTGTACCAGACGCAAAGAGGCATCCGGCACGGCGATCTCCATGAACGGGTTGCCACCACGCGCTTCGATCCACTCGGCCAGAGCGGCCTCGACCGGGTCATCCGGCACCGCGAACGGAATCTTGGCGATGACCACGTGCTCGCAGTACGCACCGGGCAAGTCCACACCCTCGGCGAAGCTGGCCAGTCCGAACAGTACGCTGGACTCGCCGCTGTCGACCCGCGCCTTATGCTTGTTGAGGGTTTCCTGCTTGGACAGGTTGCCCTGGATGAACACCTGCTTGCGCCAGTCACGGTCCAGGCCGTCGAAAACGTCCTGCATCTGCTTGCGCGACGAATACAGCACCAGCGTGCCTCGCGAACCTTCCACCAGCCCGGGCAGGTCACGAATGATCGCTGCGGTATGGGCCACCGAGTCACGCGGGTCGGCCTTGAGGTCCGGCACGCGCAGCACACCGGCATCGGCGTGATGGAACGGGCTTGGCACCACGGCGGTCACCGCCCCTTTGGGCAGGCCGGCACGCATGCGGTAACGATCAAACTTGCCCAGCGCGGTAAGGGTCGCTGAAGTCACCAGCGCCCCGTAGGCAATGTTCCACAGGTTGCGACGCAGCATTTCCGCCGCCAGGATCGGGCTGGCATTGACCTCGATATCGAACATTGCACCGCTGTCGGCCAGGGTCAGCCAGCGCGCCATGGGCGGGCTGTCTTCCGGGTCTTCGGCGGTAAAGGCGGTCCACAGTTCCCAGTTACCGTGGGCGCGGGCCAGCAGGCTGCCGAACAGCGGGTACCACTCTTCAGCCTGATGGCTGGCGATACCGATGTTGACTTCGCCATCCATGCCTTCCTTGAGCAGCTCGGTCAGGCGCGTGAACAGGTCGTCCAGGCGCGCAAAGCCCTTCTTGAGCTCGATGCCCATCTCGCGGATGTGCTCGGGGATCACGCCGCCGACAAAGCGGTGACGGGGCCGCTCGCGACCCTGCATGTCTTCACCGGCGCGGAAATCTGCCAGTTGCTCGCAGGCACCGAACATGAACTGCTGATGCCCCTTGATCTCGCGGGCCAGTTCCGGCACCTGCTCGATCAGCTTGCCCAGATCGCCGGGCAGTGGGTGTTGGGCCAGCAGCTTGGCGAGGTTCTTGGCTGTCTGTTCAAGCCAGTCAGCGGTGGATTTCAGTCGGGTGTAATGAGCGAAGTGGCCGATGGCCTTGTCGGGCAGGTGATGGCCTTCGTCGAACACGTACAGCGTGTCACGCGGGTCGGGCAGCACGGCGCCGCCGCCCAGCGCGAGGTCAGCCAGCACCATGTCATGGTTGGTGACAATCACGTCAACCTTACCCATGCCTTCGCGCGCCTTATAGAAAGCGCACTGCTGAAAGTTCGGGCAATGCCGGTTGGTGCACTGGCTGTGATCGGTGGTCAGCCGCGCCCAGTCCTGATCGGCGAGTTCCTGAGGCCAGCTGTCGCGATCACCGTCCCACTTATTGCCCGCCAGCTTCTGCAGCATGCTGGTGAACAGCTTCTGACTGGCTTCATCGACCTCGATCTTGAAGCCTTCTTCCTCGAAAAGCTGCGCAGTCGCGTTGGTCGCGTCGCTCTCCTGCAGCAACGCGTCGAGTTTCGACAGGCACATGTAACGGCCGCGGCCCTTGGCAAGCGCGAAGGTAAAATTCAGACCGCTGTTGCGCATCAGGTCCGGCAGGTCCTTGTAGACGATCTGCTCCTGCAAGGCGACGGTCGCGGTGGCGATTACCAGCCGCTTGCCTGCCGCCTTGGCGGTGGGAATCGAGGCGATGGCATAGGCCACGGTCTTACCGGTGCCCGTCCCGGCCTCGACGGCCACTACCGCAGGATCGCCCGAACGACGGCCCTCTTCATCGGTGTCAATGTCCCCCAGCACCTTGGCAACTTCAGCGATCATCAATCGCTGGCCATAGCGTGGCTTGAGGCTCTTGGCTTCGAGGAAACGCGAGTAAGCGCCCTGGATCTGGGTTTTGAGTTCGGTACTGATCATTGGCTTCGGTTCGGGGGCACGGCTAAAAAGGCTGGATAAATTTTCAGTAGTTCTGAGTGGGCGCTATCATAGCGCGCTAAATCCATCCGCGCAGAAAGGAGTGTCCGATGACCGCTTTTTCTACTGTTTATACGCTGCATCTGCTGGTTGCCCTGGTGTGGGTTGGCGGGATGTTTTTCGCCTGGATGGTCTTGCGTCCAGCAGTCATTGCAGCACTTGAAGGCCCTTCTCGCTTGAAAGTGTGGGTCCAGGTGTTTCCACGCTTCTTCGTCTGGGTCTGGGCAGCCGTGGTGCTGCTGCCGATTACCGGCATCGGCATGATCCAGCTGAACTTCACCGGCTTTGGAACTGCGCCCCGCTATGTGCAGATCATGATGGGCCTGTACGTGGTGATGGTTGCGCTGTTCCTGCGTATCCATTCATTGCAGTTGCCGGAGTTGCGTCGCGCCGTGGACGCCGAACAATGGGCCGAAGGCGCAGCAGCACTCGGTCACATTCGCCGGCTGGTCGGAATCAACCTGATTATCGGCCTGGCAGTGGTGATATTGGCAGCCGCCCGTCCGGGCCTTTGAGGCAAAACGGAACATCGCGGGGCACTGGCGGTGACACCGCGCACAGCTTGCGGGCAGTTTCCTGCCCGATCGGTCATCTTCTGTGCCCGATATCCAAGCCATTCAACATCTTGAAACACTTTGGCATGGGCTGTGCAAACGTTTGCGATCAGCAGTACGCGCCCACGAAAAGGAGCTTCAATGCCACAGCCGCCATTCACTCGATCCGCAACGCCCTCAAGATTCCTCATGCCTCTGTTGTTCGCCGCCGCTGCGGCGTTGCCATGCACCAGCGTCCTGGCACAGCCCGCCGCCGAAGACTCGGCTCAAGGCGAAGCACTCAGCCCGCCCGCCTCGCCCAAGGAAGGCAAAGGCGCGTACTTTTCAGACTGGTTCAACCAGGACCTGACGCTGATCGGCAGCAAGGACATCAGCTTCGGCCCCAAGCCCAACGATGACATTTATCTGGAGTATGAGTACTTCGGCCGCAAGGGGCCGTTTGAGCTCTATGGCTATGTCGACGTACCGAAGATTCTCGGCATCGGCAATGATAATGACAAAGGCGTCTGGGACCATGGCTCGCCATTGTTCATGGAGCATGAGCCACGTATCTCCATCGACTACCTCGCCGGGCGCAGTCTGGCCGTCGGGCCGTTCAAGGAATGGTACGTCGCCTTTGACTGGATCTACGACCACGGCAGTAACTCGGCCAACCGTGCCAACACCCTGTACAGCGGCCTTGGCACTGACATCGACACCCACTCGCGGGTCAATCTGTCGGCCAACTTCTATGGCCGCTACCAGTGGGAGAACTACGGTGCCAGCAACGAATATTCGTGGGATGGCTATCGCGCCCAGCTCAAATACATCGTACCGATCAGCAAATTCGACAACGGCGCTTCGCTGACGTACATCGGCTTCACCAACTTCGATTTCGGTTCGGACCTCAAGAACGATCCGGCACGCACTGGCAACTCCACAGTCGCCACCAACGTGCTGCTTTACGCCTTCACGCACCTGCGCTTCACCCTGGTGGGTCGTTACTTCCACAACGGCGGCAACTGGCAGGACGGCAGCGAGCTGAACCTCGGCGAAGGCAACTTCCGTGCGCGCTCCGACGGCTGGGGATATTACGCAGGCGTGGGTTACCAGTTCTGAAACTGATTATGACGACAGGAGTTTTCATGAAACACATCACCCGCAACACACTTGGCGCCACACTGGCCCTGCTTAGCCCTGCCCTCTGGGCAGCCACCGCGCCGGTTACGCCAGTCACGCCCAAGGTCATGCTGGTCGCCATGTTTGCGCCCGAAGCGCAGAACTGGATCGACCGGCTGCATCTGACCAAGGAGATCCAGGTGCCCGGCCTTGCCGCCGAGTATCCTGCCATCCGCTGCAACGCTCAGGACGTCTGCCTGATGGTCACCGGCATGGGTCAGACCAATGCCGCAGCATCGACTCTGGCCCTGGCCCTGTCGCCGCAATTCGATCTGCGCAAGACCTACTTCATCGTTGCTGGCATTGCCGGCATCAACCCGCACCACGGCACGCTCGGCACCACTGCGTGGGCGCATTATCTGGTGGAGTTCGGCACGCAGTGGGAAATCGATTCGCGCGACGTGCCCAAGGACTGGCCGACCGGTTACCTGGGTATCAACACCAAAGGTCCGAACGAAAAGCCGCCGCTGGACTACAAGACTGAAGTCTTCGAGCTGAACCCCAAACTTCAGGCCAAGGCCTTCGCCCTGTCGCAAAAAGTGACGCTCAGCGAGAGCAAGGAATCTGCCGCCTGGCGTGTCAAATACCCTTACGCCCCGGCCAATCAGCCGCCGCAGGTGACGCAGTGCGATACGCTGGCGGGCAACACGTGGTTTTCCGGAACGCGTCTGAGTGAGCGGGCGGAAGTCTGGACCAAGCTGCTGACCGACGGCAAAGGCGTGTATTGCACCACCCAGCAGGAGGACAACTCGACGTACGAAGCCCTGTTACGCGCCAGCAAGGCAGGCAAGGTAGACGTCAATCGACTGGCCGTGGTGCGCGCAGGTTCCGATTTCGACCGTCCGTATCCGGGTTACAGCGAGGTGGACAACCTGCTCAAGTACGCCGATCAGGGCGCCTTCGTACCAGCACTGGAAAACCTGTACCGCACTGGTAACCCGCTGGTGCAGGCCATTGTCGGTGACTGGAAGAACTGGGAAAAAGGCGTGCCGCAGTAAGCGCGCTGCCATAATGACTGCCCGGATCATGGCCTTGCGCCTGATCCCGGGCAGTCTCTAGAAGGACGACAGCTGGTGAAGGTTACAGGCGCTGCAGAATCAAACTGCCTGCTGGCCCTGCAACGCCTGGCAGGCCAGGTTCGCCCGGTCTGCCAGGCTTGCCGCCATCCGCGCGGTAGACGATGCAGCCCTTCGAAGCGCCGCCCTTGCCTGCCTTGCCGCCTTCACCGCCCTTGCCTGCCGCGCCACCCGCAACATTCACCTTGATACGCTCGGCCGGAAAGCTTTGTGGCAGCTCGAGACGAACCTGCGCACCTGCTGCGCCGTCGTGGCCGTTGCCGCCACTATCGCCGTTGTAACCACGCCCAGCCTGGCCCCAGGTTCAGCCCGGCTCTTCGCCCGTGCCGCCATCGAGCCCGGCGTAGCCTGGGCTGCCCGCGCCGCCGCGTGCATCGATCGACAGTTGTTCGGCATTCAGGCTCTGTAGACGCAGGGTCAGGTTGCGCCCCGGCAGTGCCGGCTTCTCGAAGGTACCCGGAGCGCCTCGCGCAGTGATCTGGCTGCCGGTGCCGAATTCACCATGCACCACGACGAGGTTGAACGCCTGTACACCGGGGACGATGGCAATCCGCGCTTCGTGCCCTAGCACCAGTTCGCCGATCTTCACGTCATCGATACCGGCCGGTATCAGCAGGGTGCCGTAGTCGGCCACTTCAAGGCGCTCGACCTGCAGAACGCTGCTGTTGCCAGGCAGACGCATGAGCGAGTGTGGCGCAACGATAATCGCCTGAGCCATGGCCAGAGGGCTGAACAGTGCTGCCAACAGAACGAGCTTACGCATGAGAGTGCCCTGTAGTCGAACGGCCGATGGATTGAACGTGAAAGATGCCGAACAGAATGATTTTGCCCCGGTCGCGCCAGGGATGCCTGCGACCGCGCAGGCTGCCGTTGAACAGGATCAGTTCGAGCAAGTGAGTCAAAAACAGTACGGCACCCGCCATGTCGATCATCACGCCAAACGGGCTGGGCGCTTCAATGACCGCATTGGCCAGGACTACCAGCCAGAAGCCCAGCATCAAGATTTTTCCCAGCCCCCAAAACACCTTCATCGCCTGCCCCCCTTGTCATGATCCGTTACGAAAGCGCAGTCTGCGCGCGCTTTTCGTCGCCGCACAGTAGACGTGCTGTACGCCGAATATGCCAGCAGTGTATTGAAAAAGATCAAGCATAGATCGTTGTCTTCAGTCTGTGGGCGTTCGCCTGATACTGACGGCTGTTCAGAGCGGGTCCGGCAGGCTAGTCTTGTCAGTCAACCAGAGGACTTTCGATGACCGTCGGCTACTCCACCCGCACGCCGCAGCAAGCGCTGGCTGCCCTGCTCGACCGTTACGCACCCCAGCGTCTGCTGTTGATCGGCGCTCAGGCGTTCCCTGCGTTGCAAGCCTTTCAGGAAGCACACCCGCAGACCGAGGTGGCGCTGGCCGAACCCGGCCCCCTGCCCGCAAATCTGGCGGCGCAACGTTTCGACCTGGCGCTGGTGGTCGATTGCCTGGAGCACATCCCCAAGCGCACCGGTCTGGAGCTGCTGGGCGGTATCCGCAACCTTAACGCCAGCCGCATTGCGGTGCTGGCCGACTTGCAGGCCTGCGGCTGGCAGGAGACCGACTTTTTCTCGCTGGCCCTGCAATCCAGCGAACGCTTCACCCGCGACGAACAAGTGCTGAACCTGTTCACCTACGACTTGCGCGAATACAAACAGGTGCCCGACTGGCTGAACGCGAAGTATTGGGCCAACCCGGAGAATTTTGGAAAGTATTGGTGGTGACCTATGAGTAGTGCTATTTGCCCGTGCGGCAGCGGCGATCTGTTGCTGGCCTGCTGCGGTCGCTATCACGCAGGTCAGCCTGCGCCTTGCGCGGAAAAGCTGATGCGCTCGCGCTACAGCGCCTACGTGCTGGGGCTGACTGATTATCTGGTCCAGACAACGTTGCCTGTTCAGCAAAGCGGGTTGAACCGTGAAGCCATCGCCCAGTGGAGCGCGCAGAGCACATGGCTGGGTCTGGAGTAGAAAGTTCTGAGGTATTCGGCGGCAAGCCCGAGCATGCGTTTGTGACCTTCACTGCCCGCTGGCACGACGGTAATGGTGAACACAGCCACAAGGAACGCTCGTCGTTCGTGCAGAATCAGGGCCGCTGGTATTTCATCGATTCCACGGTCCCGCTCAAGGCCGGCCGCAATGACGCGTGTCCGTGTGGCAGCGAACAGAAATTCAAGAAATGCTGCTCGCCTTACGTGGTTTGAGATAGTCGAGATGATCGTTCCGCACGCTCCAGCGTGGGAGTGCCGTGCGTGAGCCCTGCGCCGCACCATCAAGAGCGTTCAGAACGTCGCACGATGGTGAATATCGTTCCCACGCTCCGCGTGGTAATGCCTTTCGTGACGCTCTGCGTCACACAGTTCTGCGATTCAGTGAGATT
>NZ_LKBW01000315.1 GCF_002699855.1 Pseudomonas amygdali
GCTGCGAGTTTTGCCTGCACTGTATATTTACCCATGACGCCTCCAAAGGTTGCGTCCAACCTTCGGGGGTCATACCAGAGCGTGAGGAACGATAATCTCGACTATCGTGCGGCGCTCTGCGTCGCATGCCGTTCCGGACGCTCCGCGTCCTATCCTGTACATGCGGCGCGGCGCAGATTCTTTCATACCCGTCACGGCGAAACTGTCAGAATATTTATTAGCTTCCTATCGATACGCTAAGGTATAAACCGAAAACGTGAATTAGCCGCTTCGATGGGATCCCTTTCTTGAGCTCTGAGTCTTCCGCCCCTCCTGCCCCGGTCAAGTTGTCCAGCCAGCCCGGTTTCGTCAGTTTTATCCTCTCGCGCCTGATGGCAGTGTTTGCCATGCAGATTCAGGCAGTGGTGGTCGCCTGGCAGGTCTATGACATGACCCGCGAGCCAATGGCACTGGCGTATGTCGGCCTTGCTCAGTTTATTCCCATGTTGCTGCTGTTGATGCCTGCCGGGGACCTGATCGACCGCTACAACCGCAAGGTCATCCTGATGATCAGTTGGGGCGTGCAGGCATTCTGCGGCACCATTCTGTTTGTGTTTTCGGCCCTCAAACTGCAAGACCTGCGGCTTATCTACGCCGCGCTGATGCTATACGGCTGCGCCCGCGCCTTCACCGGCCCGGCCCTGCAAAGCCTGCTGCCACAGATTGTCCCGCGTGACCAACTGCCTTCGGCCATTGCCACCAACAGTGTGATCATGCGCTGTTCAACCGTTGGCGGCCCGCTGATCGGCGGCTATCTGTATTGGCTGGGCGGCGCAGAACTGACGTATTCAGTCTGCGTGGCAGCATTCATAGCTGGCATCCTGTTTCTGGCCCCTGTAGCGACGCCCTTTGCCGGCAAGCCAGTGGAACTTGGCTCCAGCGCCTGGGGCCGGTTCACCGCGGGAATTGCCTTCATCCGCTCGCGACCGATCATCCTCGGCACCATTTCGCTGGACCTGTTCGCCGTGCTGCTCGGCGGCGTGGTGGCGCTGCTGCCGATTTACGCCCATGAAGTGCTGCATCTGGGCCCCCAAGGGCTGGGCATGCTGCGTGCGTCGATGAGCCTGGGCGAGCTGGGCGTCGGTATTTACCTGAGCATGCGCCCGCTGCAGCGCAACGTCGGCATGACCATGTTTATTGCCGTCGGCCTGTTCGGCGTAGCGAATCTGGTGTTCGCACTGTCGACACTGTTCTGGCTTTCGTGCCTGGCTCTGCTGGTCGCGGGCGCGGCGGACATGGTCAGCGTGTTCATTCGCTCGGCGCTGGTGCAGTTTTCGACGCCGGACAACATGCGCGGCCGGGTCAATGCCGTGAACATGCTGTTTATCGGCTCATCCAACGAGCTGGGCGAGTTTCGCGCAGGCACCAGCGCCTCGCTGGTCGGCGCAATACCTGCGGCAATCATGGGCGGCGCCTGCACACTGGGCGTGGTCGGCGCGTGGATGACGGGCTTCAAATCGCTGCGGCAGGTCGACCGTTTTGCCGATGCGTCGCCGCCTGACGTGTTGCAGGCGCAGCCCGTGAAAAGCTAGACACGGACTTTCCGAACCAATCGGCTCTCTCGCACCTCTATACCCTCGCATCCTGCACACGCTGGCCGGACCGCCAGACTGGCGCAGACCTGTATCAGCAGCGACACTCATTGCACGAAAAGAAGAGGGATCCGACATGCTCTGGAAAAAAGGCCGACGTAGCGACAACGTAGTCGATGCGCGCGATGGCGGCAGCAGTGGCGGCGGCTGTGGCATGCGCATCGGTGGCAAGGGGCTGGGCCTGGGCGGCATTGTGATCATCGTTGCCATCGGCCTGCTGACCGGTCAGGACCCGATGCAGATTCTCGGGCAACTGACCGGGCAAGGCACCGAGCAAAGCGCTCCACCCAGCGCGCAAACGCGTCAGGCGCCACCGGCCAACGACCAGCAAGCCGAATTCGTGCGCAGCATCCTCGGCGATACCGAAGACACTTGGCGTGCTGTGTTTGCTCAGAACGGTCGCGAGTACAAGGACCCGACGCTGGTGCTGTTCAGCGGCCAGGTCAACTCGGCTTGCGGTCGCGCCACCTCGGCGACCGGCCCGTTCTACTGCCCGGCTGACCAGCAGGTCTATCTGGACATGGACTTCTTCCGCGAAATGGCCCAACGCTTTTCCGCCGCCGGAGACTTCGCCCAGGCTTACGTGATTGCCCACGAAGTCGGGCACCATGTGCAGACCCTGCTGGGCATTTCTGCCAAGGTCGACAAGGCTCGTCAGGCCGGGCAAAAAATGGAAGGTGCCAACGGTTTACTGGTCCGCCAGGAGCTTCAGGCGGACTGCTTTGCAGGTGTTTGGGCGTACAACGCACAAAATCGTTTGAACTGGCTTGAGCCGGGTGATATTGAAGAGGCATTGAATGCGGCCAACGCTATCGGCGATGATCGCTTGCAACAGCAAAGCAGTGGTCGAGTCGCTCCGGACTCCTTTACTCATGGGACGTCTGCCCAGCGTGTACGCTGGTTCAAGGCAGGCTTTGCCCAAGGCCAAATCAATCAATGCGATACATTCGCCGCCAAGAGTCTCTGAACACATGATTAAACCGCTTCTGGTCCTGTTGTTGAGCACTGCCTTCGCGAGCCTCGGGGCGCATGCCGAGGATCAAGCGGTTACGTCTATCAGTCCGGATCGCCTGGCCATCAATGGTGCAGAGGCGACACTGGGGCTTAGCCAGGAATGGGTACACCCCAAGCCGAAGATCGAGCGCGCGGTGATCGTGCTGCACGGCCGCCTGCGTAATGCGCAAACCTACCTGCGCAGCATCGAACGTGCCGCCAATCAATCCAAAGAGCGCAGCAAGACCTTGCTGATCGCCCCGCAATTTCTGGATGAGAAGGACATTGTCGCGCATCACCTGCCGGAGTCGATTCTGCGCTGGCGCCAGAACAGCTGGATGGAAGGCGCAACCGCCACCAATCCCAAGCCCGTCAGTTCGTTTCTGGTCCTGGACCATATCCTCAAGCGTCTGAGCGACAGCAAGCTGTTCCCGAATCTCAAAGAAGTGGTCATTGCCGGGCATTCCGGTGGTGCCCAGGTGGTGCAGCGCTACGCGATGATCGGCGGCAAGGAAGATGCTCTGCTGCAGCGGGAAGGCGTGAAGCTGCGTTATGTGATTGCCAACCCGTCGTCCTA
This sequence comes from Pseudomonas amygdali, assembly GCF_002699855.1. Lineage (GTDB taxonomy): Bacteria > Pseudomonadota > Gammaproteobacteria > Pseudomonadales > Pseudomonadaceae > Aquipseudomonas > Aquipseudomonas amygdali. The sequence goes on from NZ_LKBW01000315.1 coordinate 3,202, forward strand.
TGCCTATTTCGACGCAGAGCGGCCTGAGCCGGTAACGGCGCAGAGCTGCCCTGATTTCGACGAGTGGAAATACGGTCTGAACAAGATGCCGTTCTATTCGGGAAAGGAAAAGCCGGCTGACATCGAGAAGAATTACGTGAAGCGCGACATCACTTACCTGATGGGCGAGCTGGACACCGACCGCAACCACCCTGCTCTGGACAAGACCTGTGCCGCCGAAGCGCAAGGCGCGTATCGCCTGATTCGTGGCCAGAACTACTTCAACTACCTCAAGAAACGCCACCCTGAAGGGCTGAACCAGCGCCTGGTAATCGTGCCGAAAGTCGGCCACAACGGCGACGGGATATTCACCTCGCCCGAGGGTCAGGCGGTGTTGTTCAAGCCGTTTTGAGTGATAGGGATATAACTATCGTCCCCACGCTCCGCGTTCAACGCCACATAAAAGTCCGCTTTTGATTCTGGCCGGAGGCCGTGGGAGCGAACTTGTTCGCGAAAGGGTCAACATAATCGTCGAAAATGCATCGACTGAAATACCGTCTTCGCGAGCAATGCGGATTGCCGCCCCGGTCGCTCCCACAAACACTTGTGGATAACGGTGAGCGCTCCGCATTGGGACGGTAGGCAGCTCAGATCACCTCAGCATCCCGCGCAGCACTGTGCAATCCTCCGCATGCCAGTCGGTCAGTTCAGGCCAGGGGTTGTCTTTCAGATTGACCAGAACGGTCTTGGTACCCGCCGCACGGCCGCAGTTCAGGTCATGCATGTAGTCGCCGATCATGACCATCTTCTCCGGCTCGACACTCCAGCGAGCGGCCAGCTTCAGCAAACCCGCCGGATCCGGCTTGGGGGTCGCTTCGTCGCGGCCCAGTACATCCTCGACAGCAAAGCAGTCAGCGAGGCCGATGGCTTTCAAGGTGATGTACGCGAGCTCTTGAGCGTTGCGGGTCAGTATTCCCAACCGATAGCCGCGCGCCGACAACTCACGAACCAGCTCGACCGCGCCCTCGGCAGGCTGCGAAGCCAGCGCCAGATCGCGCTCGTGCTCAAGCAGCCAAGCGTGTTTGGCCGCCGATTCCTCAGCGGGCAACGCGGCAAGATGCCCCAGAATGTCGTCGTCCTGAGGGATGCCCAGTTCACGCTTGATTGCCGGGAAGTCGTGGACCGGGATGGTCAGGGTGCCATCCATGTCAAACACCCAGTGCTGTATGCCGTCGAGTGTCATGCCCAATCCTTGCGATGGCGGATCAGCCCTTCCTGGCTGACCGATGCAACCAGTTGCCCGGCGCGGTTGAAGATACTGCCGCGTGAGAAACCGCGGGAGTTGCCTGCCCAGGGACTGTCCATCGCATAGAGCAGCCAGTCATCGGTGCGCAGGTCGTTGTGGAACCACAGCGAGTGATCGAGGCTGGCGACCTGCATATCGCGCTGCCAGACCGTCTTGCCATGCGGCCGTAACGAAGTGGTCAGCAGGTTGAAGTCGGAGGCATAAGCCAGCATGTAACGATGCAGCGCCTGCATGTCCGACAGGCTGCCATCGGCGCGAAACCACACGTACTTCACCGGCTCGCCTGGCTTGGGATCGTACGGGTCTTCGGATGTCACGGGGCGGAACTGAATCGGTTTGGGGCGCAGAAACTTGTCGTGCATCGCTTCGGGGATCAGGTGTGCTCGGCCCGTCAGCAGCTCTAGCTCGGACGGCAGGTTTTCCGGACCGACAATCTGCGGCATCGACGCCTGGTGCTCAAAGCCCTCTTCGTCGTACTGAAAAGAGGCGCTGCACGTGAAAATCGGCTTGCCCTTCTGAATGGCAGTCACACGGCGCGTGCTGAAACTGCCGCCGTCGCGCACGCGGTCCACTTGATAGACCACCGGCAGGCCTGCATCGCCAGGGCGCAGAAAATAGCCGTGCAGCGAGTGAACGTGGCGATCCTCTTCGACGGTCTGACTGGCGGCAGACAACGACTGCCCCAGCACCTGACCGCCAAACAGCTGGCGAAAACCCAGGTCCTGGCTGCGGCCGCGAAAAAGATTCTCTTCAATGGCTTCCAGCGTCAGCAACTCAACCAGATCATCCAGCACTTGGCTCATTCTCACTCCTCTTGCACATCGACTCTGCACTTTTACGGCAACGGCAGTCGCTGCATTTTCCGACAGGCCTCTGGCCCATCCCACTGGAATGGAATGATACAGATTTAAGATGGTTGGCTTAATTCAATCTACACCCTGATCAAGGCTTCAGCGTCCTGAGCCACTGCTCATGGCTGATCCGGTACAGCACGTGCGGCTTGAGCGGATGGCCGTCATCCAGATTGGGATGATCGAAGTTGCCGGACTCATCCTGCTGCATACCGATTGCCTGCATAACTTTTTGCGACGGCTGATTATTGACCGCGGTAAACGACACGATCTCCTTCAAATTCAGGCGCTCGAAACCACAGCCCAGCGCGGTCCATGCCGCCTCGCTGGCAAAGCCCAGGCCCCAGTGGTCATAAGCCAGCCGCCAGCCGATTTCCACGGCCGGCGTAAAAGGTGCCTTGAAACCCACGACATGCAGACCGGTAAAACCGATGAATTCGCCGGTATCCTTACGCTCCAGCGCCCAAAACCCGAAGCCCAATTCGGCAAAATGACCACGTAACCGTCCGATCATGGCGGCGCTTTCAAGACGGCTCAGCGGTTCGGGGAAATAACGCATCACGCGCGGGTCCGCGCACATCTCCGCGAATGCTGGCAAGTCATCGTCGCGCCACTGCCGCATCAGCAGCCGGGCGCTGTCTAGCTTGAGTATCGGTTCCATCGATTCCCCCGTGTAACGAGACATGAGTGGGCGTCAGTGTAGTTATCCACTACGCCAGACAACTGGGCGTGCGCATGCTTTGCTGGCACTATCGGGCTTCGACCTGTCAACGGACGCAAAATGTCCCTACCGCTTATCTACCATGAAGACTACAGCCCGGACTTCCCGGCAGATCACCGCTTCCCGATGGACAAGTTCCGTCTGTTACGTGACTACCTGGTCGACAGCGGCCTGACCAGTGACGTTCAATTAATGCGTCCCGAGTTATGCCCGGCGGACATTCTGGCGCTGGCTCATGACCCGTCCTACATCAGCCGCTACCTTAATGGCGACCTGTCCCGTGAAGACCAGCGGCGTCTGGGCCTGCCCTGGAGCGAGGCGCTGGCACGTCGCACGGTTCGTGCCGTGGGTGGTTCGTTACTGACTGCCGAGCAGGCCTTGAAGCACGGTATGGCTTGCCACTTGGCGGGCGGCACCCATCATGCGCACTATGATTACCCGGCCGGTTTCTGCATTTTCAACGACCTGGCAGTGATCAGTCAGTACCTGTTGCAAAGCGGCCGCGTGGACAAGGTGCTGATCTTCGACTGCGATGTGCATCAAGGCGACGGTACCGCACGTATTCTGGCCGATACCGAAGACGCCATTACCGTCTCGCTGCACTGCGAAAAGAATTTCCCGGCACGCAAGGCGCAGAGCGACTGGGATATCCCGCTGCCGATGGGGATGGGCGACGCCGATTACCTCAACGTGGTCGACGATCTGCTCAACTACCTCTTGCCGTTCTACAAGCCGGATCTTGTGCTGTATGACGCAGGAGTGGACGTTCACAAGGATGATGCGCTGGGCTATCTGCAACTGACCGATCAGGGCGTGGCCCATCGCGACGAAGCCGTGTTGCGTCATTGCCTGAGCCGCGACATTCCGGTCATGGGCGTGATCGGCGGCGGCTACAGCAAGGACCGTCAGGCGCTGGCAAGACGCCACGGGATCCTGCATCACAGTGCGCAACGGGTCTGGGACGACATGGGCTTATGACCGCGCGCTGCACCTCACCACAGTCGCAGCCAATGAGTTGCACCACACCTGAAAACAACGCTCGGGTAGAATGCCCACCTCCTCTGCTATCGATACTTCGCTGACCATGACCGACCTCGCCTCTCCTGCTTCCCGAACCGTCGCCATTATCGGAGGCGGCCCTGCGGGGTTGATGGCAGCAGAGGTGTTGAGCCAGGCAGGGCTGAACGTCGATCTGTATGACACCATGCCCTCAGTAGGGCGCAAGTTTCTGCTGGCCGGGGTTGGCGGCATGAACATAACGCACTCCGAGCCCTACCCGGCTTTTTTATCGCGCTACGCTGAACGTTCGCCGATGATCGCGCCTTTTTTGCGTAGTTTTAGTGCCGATCAGCTGTGCCAGTGGATTCATGCGCTGGGTATCGAGACGTTTGTCGGCAGCTCGGGCCGTGTTTTCCCCACTGACATGAAAGCCGCCCCGCTACTACGCGCCTGGCTCAAGCGGCTGCGTGATGCGGGCGTCACGATCCATACCCGTCACCGCTGGCTGGGATGGAACCCCGATGGCAGCCTGCGCATTGCCTGCGCTGATGGAGAAAAGGCGCTCAACCCTGCGGCCACGTTGTTGGCACTGGGCGGTGCCAGTTGGGCCCGGCTGGGGTCTGACGGGGCCTGGCTGCCATGGCTGCAAGCAAGGCAGGTCGAGGTTGCACCTCTGCAGGCCGCCAACTGTGGTTTCGAAGTGAGCGCCTGGAGCGACCTGCTGCGCGACAAGTTTGCCGGTGCACCATTGAAAAATATCGCCATGGGTCTGCATGGCCATGCCCTGCGCCTGGGCGAATGCGTGCTGACCGGGACGGGCGTGGAAGGCAGTCTGGTGTATGCACTGTCGGCGCAGATTCGTGAACAGATCAACCTTCGCGGCTCGGCGACAGTGGACATTGACCTGCTGCCCGGCAAAACGCTGACAGACATTCAAAAAGCCCTGAGCAAACCACGTGGCTCGCGCTCGATGTCCAAGCACCTGCACAGCCAATTGGGCCTGGACGGCGCAAAGGCAGCGCTTTTACGCGAGCTTGCGCCTCGTGAAGCGTTTGCCGATCCGCTGTTGTTGAGTGAAGCCATCAAGGCGTTGCCACTGCCCCTGATCAAACCACGCCCCATCGATGAGGCCATCAGCACCGCCGGTGGCGTGACCTTCGAAGCCATGGACGAGCGTCTGATGCTCAGGCAATTGCCCGGCGTGTTCTGCGCAGGCGAAATGCTCGACTGGGAAGCCCCTACAGGCGGCTACCTGCTGACCGCCTGCTTCGCCAGTGGCCGCGCTGCGGGGCTGGGGATGGTGGAGTGGCTGAACTCACAGTGATTCCTGTGCGTATGCTCTGCACTCAGCGTTATACATAAACCCTTTCTGTGGGAATTTGTTCGCGAAGGCTATATTCCAAACGCAGCAAATTCGTCGACTGCGCTGCCCTCTTCGCGAACAAGTTCGCTCCCACAAAGCCCACGGATAACCTGTGGGAGCTTGCTCACATTATACATAAATCCTTCTGTGGGAGCGTCGCCCGGCTCGCGCCCACATGCGTATATCAAGGCTTCTTCTTGCGCGGGCCGGTGTTGAAGACCGGCACTTTACGTATGGGTTTGACCGCTGGCGCAGGCTCTGACTCGCCGCTGTCGACCCATTTGCCCAGGTTACGTTTGCTGCCCGAGACCTTGGGCTTTTTCGGTTTCTTGGGTTTTTTCAGGATCTGGCCGCTGGCATCTGTAGTCGGCACCCGGTGCTCAGGCTCAAAGTCCTGTTCTTCCTTGCGCTCAAGCGTCTGGCGGGTCAGCACTTCGATGGCCGACAGCAGTTCGACTTCATCGGCACACACCAGCGAGATCGCCTCGCCCGTCAGGCCCGCCCGGCCGGTGCGGCCAATACGGTGGATGTAATCCTCGGCCACAATCGGCAGGTCCAGATTGACGACCGTCGGCAGATCATCGATATCCAGACCACGAGCCGCCACGTCGGTGGCAACCAGAATCTTCACTTCATTGCTCTTGAAACGATCCAGCGCACGCTGGCGAGTGGCCTGCGGCTTGTCGCCGTGAATACCATCAGCGTTCAGACCCAGCCCCTGCAAACGGTCCACCAGTTGATCAACGCCAACCCGGGTCTTGGCGAACACCAGCACTTGGCCCCAGCGATGTTTTTTCATCAGGTGGATGAACAGATCAGCCTTGCGCTTCTTGTCCACGGTCACAACCCATTGCTTGACCGACGACGCCGCCACATTGCGCGGGCTGACCTCGATGGTCAGCGGGTCATTCAGCATCTGAGCGGCCAGCAGACGAATTTCGTCGGAAAAGGTCGCGGAGAACAGCAAGGTCTGGCGCTGCTTGGGCAGTACCGCGTAGATGCCACGCAATTCATCGGCAAAGCCCAGATCAAGCATGCGGTCGGCTTCATCGAGGATCAGGGTCTGCAACTGGGAGAACTTGACTGCATTCTGGCGATGCAGGTCGAGCAGACGTCCCGGTGTCGCAACCAGCACGTCCACGCCCTTGCGCAGCTTCATCATTTGCGGGTTGATGCTCACGCCACCGTAGGCTGCGTAAGTGCTCAACGGCAGGTGCTCGGCATACTGACGAATGCTTTCGTGAACCTGATCGGCCAGTTCGCGGGTCGGGGCCAATACCAGCGCGCGAACGCAATTAGGCGCGACTTTCGGCCCTTCCATGGTCAGGCGCTGCAACAGCGGCAAGGCAAAACCTGCGGTCTTGCCGGTGCCGGTCTGGGCAGCTGCCATCAGATCGCGGCCCGCCAGTACCGGAGGAATTGCCTGGGTCTGTACAGGCGTCGGAGTCTGGTAACCGAGCGCTTCGAGGGCGCGCAGCAAGGGTTCGATCAGGCCGAGAGAGGCGAATGTCATGGAAATACCGTAGGAAAAATTCAACGCAAGGCGCGCAGTTTAACCTGTCCGGCCCGCCTCGGTTAGCTTGTGCGTGTCGATCCGACCTTTCGTACCGCCGACCTGCGCCATTGCGGCAGGCCAATCAGCACGACAGCGCTGAAAATCACCACCATGGCCATGCACTCTTCAATACCGATTGTCTCTCCCGCAAACACCACGCCAAGCATCACCGCCACTGCCGGGTTGACGTAGGCATAGCTGGTTGCGGCTGCCGGGCGCACGTTCTTGAGCAGGTACATATACGCGCTGAACGCGACGATAGAGCCAAACACCACCAGATACAGCAGCGCGCCCCAGCCCGCCGCAGTCGGCATATGCGCAAGACGCTCGCCGCTCAAAGCGCTACCAATCAGCAGCGTCGCTCCGGCAGTGATCATTTCCGCCGCACTGGCCATCGGTCCTTTGGGCAGCGGCATATGCTTGCTCAATACAGAGCCGAACGCCCAGGACGCCGCAGCGAAGAGCACCAGCGCAGCGCCATAAGGGCTGGCTTGCAGATTGGAACCGAGATTCAGCAGGCCGATACCGATCAGGCCCAGCACGATGCCCGCCCACTCCAGATTAGTCGTGCGATTGCCCCAGAACAGGCCGAACAGCAAGGTAAACAGCGGCATGGTCGCCACCGCCAGCGCCGCGACGCCTGATGCAACGCCTGCGTGCTCGGCCAGCGTCACACCGCCGTTACCGCATGCCAATAGCAGGAAGCCAATCACAAACGCCGCCTTCCACTCGCGCCAGGTCGGTGCTGGCACGCCGCGATAACGCAGGAAACCGTACATCAGGCACCCGGCAATCAGAAAACGCACGCCAGCCATCATCAGCGGCGGCCATGACTCCACGCCAATACGGATGACCAGATAGGTAGAGCCCCAAATCAGGTACAAGGCCAGAAAAGCACCAATGAGCAACGGCGAAACACGAACGGACTGAGGCATGGCAAGGCTCTGGGATCATTGTTATGGTGGACCTATTGTATGAAGGCCAGATGCGGATATTAAGCAGACAAACCTGTTTAAACCGCACTGAAACTTACGATTCAATGCTTGTAAGGTCTGCTTTCCTTTTATTTTAAAATTACCCATCGCACAGCACGAGGCACATCATGACGCTGGATAAATACGATCGGATTCTGCTCGATGAGCTGCTGAAAAATGGCCGGGCGTCTTTTGCGCAGCTGGCGAAACTGGTCAACCTGTCCGCGCCCGCCGTGGCCGAGCGGGTCGCCAAGCTTGAGGCCAGCGGAGTGATTACCGGTTACGAGGCGAAGGTCGATCTGTCAAAGGTCGGTTTGCCGATTCAATGCCTGATCGAGTTGCGCATGGGCAGTCACGGTAATCAACAGGCGTACAAGGAGCTGTGGCAGGTCCCTGAACTGATCCAGTGTTACCGGGTGACGGGCGACCCGTGCGTGATCATGAGGGCTGCGGTGGATTCGATGCCGCACCTGGAAGACCTGATCAATCGGATTGCCAGGTTTGGCTTCAGCAAAACCTCAATCGTGCTGTCGACAGCAGTGGAGCGCAGCCTGCCGGCCGATTATCTGACCAGCAACGGCAAGCAGGAACACTAGAAGATCAGAAGCCGCGCTGACGCTTGAGTGTTTCGCCGATCTTGGCGGCGGGGACTTTCTGCAGCGAGCAGAGCATCTGGTGGGAGATTGCGGCGATAACGTGGGTGTTGCGCAGTTCGTTGGTCAGATACGCGGTGAGGTTAGCGGCCATTTCCGCATCCGCCATCGCCCGGTGAGCCTTGCCGGTATTGGGCAGGCGCGCGTAGCTGGTCAGCGTGCCAAGCTTGTGATTCGGTGCGCCAGGCATCAGGCGTCGGGCCAGCAGCATCGAACAGGCAAAGCTCTGTTCGCGCTTGCGCTGAATGCGCGACAGTTCGTAGTCCCAGAACTTCTGGTCGAACGAGGCGTTGTGCGCGACCAGCGGCGTGGCACCGACGAAATCTGCCACATCGCCCATCACCCGTTCGGCGCTGGGGGCGGTGCGAATCATGTTGTTGCTGATACCGGTCAACCCTTCGATGAACGCAGGAATACGCACCCCGGCATTCATCAGGCTCTGAAAGCGCTCGACAATACGCCCCTGCTCCATGATGACCACGGCAATCTCGGTTGCCCGGCAGCTATGGCCGGGGGAGATGCCGGTGGTTTCAAAGTCGATGACTGCAATACGTTCCAACACTGGCCTGACCCTGTAAATTCATTTCAGCAACAACGCGCCTTCGATCGGCACATAACGACTGGCTGCGCGGATCAACGAGTTCGCGGTCAGCCCCGGCACGCCATAGGCCACCGCCTCAACACCATGTTTGCTGATCACGCGTTCGAGCAACATGTCGAAATCGCCATCACCCGATGCCAGCACGACTTCGTCAACTTGCGGTGCGAAATCCATGATATCGATGGTGATGCCGACATCCCAGTCCCCTTTCGCCGAACCGTCGCTGCGCTGGATGTACGGTTTGAGCCTGACGGTAAACCCCAGATTGCGCAGGATCTGCTGGAACTGCTGTTGTTTGCTGTCGCCACGATCGATGGCGTAGGCAAACGCGTGAACAATCTCGCCGCGCTTGCTGATATCCGCCCACAAGGCGGCGTAATTGAAATGACAGCCATGCGCCTGGCGCACGGTGTAATACAGGTTCTGCACGTCGGCGAACACCGCGATCTTCTTCACCGCAATTCCTCATGGCGGGCAACACGCCCACTGGTTACAGCGATCCGGAATGTGAATCGGCGCCCAGTATGCCAGCTTGAGAACGGAATTGAGCTTCAACTATCGTGCGACGCTCCGCGTCGCACGCATTTCTGGACGCTCCGCGTCCGATCTTGAATGGGCGGCGCGGCGCAGACCTGTGACGCGGAGCGTCACCCAAGGCGTTCCCTCACAGGAGAGTGCGGAACGATAATTGTCTGTTCTGAAGCGCGAGAAGCGCTCACTGCATCCTCAAACAAACGAATCATCATCAGAAAACATGTCGCCGCCATCGTCAAAGCTGTCATCGGCCGTGTACTGCTGATCCGGCTGTCCCCAACCGCCCTGATCATTGAACGAGCCGGTGTCCTGAGCCTGTGGCGCGTCGTGAATGACCTCGACGATCTCCTGCGGCTGGCTGTGGTGGCTGAACATGCTGCTGATGCCCTCTGCCAGCAGCACACCGCCCGCCACACCGGCCGCGGTCTTCAACGCACCGCCGAGAAAGCCACTGCCCGCAGCCGGAGCAGGCGCGGCATAACCGCCCTGCGGCGCTGCGGGCGCAGGGGCTGGATTGAAACCGGCACCGTCGCGCCAGCCACCACCCGAAGTCTGGCCAGGCTGAGCCTGAGGCGCTCGCGAGGCGCTGCTGCCGAAAATACTCGACAGAAACCCGCCGCTGGCCGGCGCTGACGAAGATTGCCCCCTGGCCTGCTGAAGCTCGGCCTGCAACTGCTGGATCTGCTCGTCGCGCTGTTTCACCTGCTGATTGAGCTGGTTGACCGCAGCTTCCTGCACCAGAATCGCCTGCGTCATGTAATACGGCGCAGCGGGCTGGCGAGTCAGATGCTCCTTGATGCGCGCCTCGGCCGCAGCATCTCGCGGAGCGGATGCCGTTTCGGCATCTTTCAGTTTCGAGAAAAGACCATCAATCAGGGTTTGCTCTTCGCTGTTCATGACCACCTCACTGAGTTGCCACTGGAATTCTTTCCTGCCGCACCGGCCGCACCGGCAGGACCATGCTCAGAAAATGGGGCCTCATCCACCCGCTTCAATGACATGAAGAAAAAGATAAGAAGATCTCAGCCCAGCACCACTGCGCTTGGTTCGGCAAGGGCCATGGGCTAAAGTGTGCGCCTGCTTTTAGCCTGCGATCTATCTACATGAACCCGTTGACCGTCATCCAGGATTCGCTCTATTTCTTTCGGCGAAATCTGGGCAGCATCGTGCTGCTGTGCCTGCCTGTCGTGATACTCGAGGTGCTGGCCAAACAAGCGCTGAGCAACGCCATGTCCGCCGACACGTCGCCTGCCTACGAATTGGTCATCGGGCTGTTTTTCTACCCTATCTATACAGCGGCACTGATCCTGTTTCTCGACGCACGCAGCCGTGGCGAAGACGTCTACACCCGCGACCTGCTGGCCATGGCGTTGCGCCTGTGGCCCACCTTCGCCGTGCTCTCGGCAATGAGCACTCTCCTGATCATGTTCGGCCTTTCGCTGTTCGTGGTCCCCGGCCTCTGGGTCATGATCAAACTGGCGTTCAGTGAATACCTGCTGGTCCTGCGCAAGCTCACGCCGTTCATGGCCATGCGCGAAAGCATGCTGATGACCACCGGGCACTTCACCCGCATTCTGGTGTGCGTACTGAGCGTCTACATTCCCCTGTGGCTGCTTGAGGGCGCCAGCCTGTACCTGTTTCCGGAACCGCAAAGCGCAGCGGTTTCCGTGATCACCGACAGCATCGGCAGCTTCCTGCAACTGTTCACCACCATTGTGACGTTCCGCCTGTTCATGCTGATCAGCGAGCCCGCGCACCGGGCCTGAACCAACAGCTGACGCCAGACGCACCGATTCGGTATGCTAAATACCGAATCCCTCACCGAGCGCCAGGCGCTCCAAGTCGAGCCGATGCCACGTCTACTGCTACGTCTGACCCTGTACAGCCTGCTGCTGGTCGCCGTATTGCTGGTAATGGTTTACCAACTGACGTGGCGCCCTCCAGCTCGCGAGTTACTCCCGGCCAGCTGCAATCCTGGGGTTCAAGCGCCCAAGCTGGTGCCGGGGCAAGCCCTCAAAGTCATGACCTGGAACATCCAGTACCTGGCGGGCAAGCGCTATGTGTTCTGGTACGACATGGCCGACGGCAGCGGCCCGGACGAACGCCCGACGCATGAAGACCTTGCCTACAACCTGGATGAAGTGGCGCGGGTCATCCGTGATGAACAACCGGATATCGTGTTACTGCAAGGAGTCGACGATGGTGCCAAAAACTCCGATTACGAAGACCAACTGGCATTGATCAAAGAACGAGTGGCGGACCTCTACCCGTGCAGCACGCAGGCGTTCTACTGGAAATCGGAGTTTGTACCCAACCCGCATATCTGGGGCAGCGTCGGCAGAAAACTGGCGACCCTCAGCCGCTTCCACATCGACAGCGCCGAACGCGTTCAACTGCCAGTGCCGGACGCCAATATCATCAGCCTTCAGTTCCAGCCCAAGGATGCCTTGCTGATCAGCTACCTGCCCTTGCGTGACGGCGGCAAACTGGCCGTCATCAACACCAGCCTGACCACCGCCAGACACATCGGCGACACCGCACAAAAACAGATCGTCGCCACTGAAAAGCAGTTGGACAAACTGGAAAGCGGCGGCACACCGTGGCTGATCGGCGGCGACTTCAACCTGCTGCCGCTGGGCCAATACCAGCGCCTCCCCGAGGAGCAACGCCTCGGCTACGCCGCCGACAGCAAGCTGCACGAGCTGTGGGAGAAATACCCGATGATCCCCGACAACGCCGAATCCAGCGGCATAGACCGCAGCAAATGGCTGACGCACTTCCCCAACGACAGCCGCATCAACGGGCCGGACCGGACGGTGGATTACCTGTTTTACAGCCCGAGTTTGAAGCGGGTCAGTGCGAGGGTACGGCGGGACGATACTTTGTTGATCTCTGATCATTTGCCGGTGATTGGGCGGTTTTTGTTGCCGGTTTTGCCTTGAGGGGTTCCTGCTCTGTAATCAGATAGTTTTCTAAAATAAGGATATTGAATTGAACAAACTTAACGTTGCTAAAACTATTCTGGGGGGCGCTGCAGCACTTTGCTTCATAACTCCCCTCTGGGCTAAAGATGGAAACGAAGCACTGGCGGCGGTAATCGATCAGCAAAAGACACAGCTTCCCATCATGCTGGACCTTATGACCCGAATAGACACGATTGCCTATGCTGATCACACCGTCCTCTACAACCTCACGATCAATGGTTACAACGGAAGGCCTGGCGAAAAAGTCTACTACGACAGCTACCTGACTCAGCAAATCCAAGGCAGCTTGTGTAAGCAGACAGCCTATCTATTGGTGCTGGAGCTGGGTAACAAAATCACTTATTCGTACTCCAGCTCGACAGGCGAGTTCATTACATCGATCACGCTTTCACGCAAAGACTGCGAGTAAAGCAACAGGTGCGTCTTTGTGCTCGCCCTGAAAAAAGACAGGACGCTCATGAGCGTCGGGTTGTAGATATGGGCCTGCGTTATCGCACGCACCTGATAATTGAAGCGTATCCCCCGCTGCGTCAGTCCGCGCCGCTCCACATCGCATCAAGCGCCCGCTCAAGCGTAGGTGTCATGATCTCGATGCCATCGCCGTACGCCGCCGTGCCACGAGCGCAGTCGATAATCACCGTGATTCCAGCACCGGTGAGCCGTCCGGGGTATTTGCGCAGGGTCAACTCAACACATGAGCAAGCCAGCCAGCGTGCCTGATCGGCTGACCAGCCATTGTCTTCGAAAGCAAACACGCGGATGTCGCGCCTGATGTCGATTATCTCGGGTGGGTAAATCCATTGCGTGGCAAGTGCCTCGTAAGGCGTCGTCTGGACACGATAGCGAGCACTTGGGGACAGGGCGATCACTTCAATGCGCTCTCCGCGCATGGTGTCGCCTTCATGCTCGGAGCTGGCAAATATGGGCTCATAACCTTTCCCGGTGAACGTAAAGAATTTCGTTTTTCCATCAGCCTTCAACTGGGCCAGAGCTGCGCTCACCAACGGGAGAGACCTATCGTCAGGCTCAAGCGCTCGGTCATATCCGTCAAACTCGATACCCATAAAGTTGGCTTCATCAGCATCAGCCGTGTAGCAGCGCGCGGCGAGGGACAGAGTGCCCTCCGTGAAGTAGTACATGTCGTACTCATAGTAATAGTCGTAGAAGCCGTCCTTATCCTGCTCGCTGGCGTCGATATGGTGATACCGCTCCATGCGGATTGAACCCGGGCCTTGGGATGTCCACTCGGGTTTGAGCTCGCCGTCACGGTGGTACTCACGTGAAAAGATGTTTTTCATCCAGCGCTTGATAAGGGATTTGAAAACAAATCTGGCAGTGTTCAATGTCCTTCCCTGGTTACCCGGTTGCTCGGAAACTTTCCGTGATCGATTCCTGAGTATTCGCGTGATTGAAACTACCTGAGCCGAGTGCGAATGGCAGCCCTATAGCCCGCAATAAGCTGGCGAGTCGCCGAGCATCTGAATGTCGTCCTTCAGCAACTGAAAGGGTCAAAACAGTTTGAACCGTTTTCAGACGCGCTCGCCTAATGATTAGCCTGTGGATACTCCCACAGGCTACGTGCCAATACCGGCATACCCAAAGGGTGATCAACGTGGCTAAAGACGACAAGAAAAGCAAAGGCGAAGCCTCAAAAGCCAGCAAGGATCTGAAAGACAAGAAAGCATCACCGGCCAAGAAATCTTAAGCGGCCTCGACGCTTTCCAAGTCTTCCGAAAAGAAGGACAAGAAAAAAGACGCCGAGCCAAAGAAAGCTGCCAAAAAAGCTGATAGCAAGCCAGACAAGGCCAAGAAGTCAGACAAGGCGGAAAAGCCGGTTAAAAAGAAAAAGTGATGTTTGCTGCCTGCCAGGGCGTTGCGCCCTGGTGTTCTCCGGGTCTGTTGCGTTGGGTATCCAATATCTGATCAGGTGTTTCAGACTGGGTACTTGAGCAGCAAGAGTGCGCCGCTATCCCATCGATCCCCCTCGTCTTTAGCTCACAAATAGCCTGCTGAATGCTGCGCGACTTTACGTCCCCCTCGGCTTAACCCTAGCCGTAGCCTCCGCCACCAATGGATCATCCGGCCAGTAATGCTTCGGATACCGCCCCTTCAAATCCTTCTTCACCTCAATATAGGTAGACCGCCAAAAGTTGGCCAGATCCTGCGTCACCTGCACCGGACGGCGTGCTGGAGACAGCAAATGCAGTTTCAACACCTGCCGCCCATTGGCAATGCGCGGGGTGTCAGATAACCCAAACAACTCTTGCAGCCGCACCGACAGAATCGGCGGGTGTTCGCTGTAGTCGATACGGATATTCGAGCCAGACGGCACCTGGATGGTCTGCGGGGCCTGCGCTTCCAGTTGTTGCGGCATTGGCCACGGGAGTAGGTTGCGCAGGATGGAGGACAGGTCGAGCTGGCTGAAATGGCTGAGCCGGGTGACTTTGCCCAGGTAGGGCATCAGCCAGTTTTCGAGTGTCGCCAGCAGTTGCGCGTCACTCAGGTCGGGCCATTCGCTTGCTGCGCTTTTATCGATGTCCAGGTTGCGTAGCAGCGCGACACGCTCCTGCCACTGGCGCAGTTCGGGTGTCCACGGCAGCAGTTCCAGGCCTTTGCGACGCACCAGCGCCAGCAATGCCTGGCTGCGGGCTGCGTCATCGAGGCCGGTCAGCGGTTCGCGGCTGATAATAAGCTCGCCCGCCTTGCGCTGCCGTTCTGCGCGGAACACGCCTTCGCGCTCATCCCAGTCTATCTGGTCCACCGTGATGACCTGCTCGGCCAGCACAGAGTCGAACAGCGCTGGATCGAATTCGGCAGCGAGGTAGATGCGTTCCTCACGCTGCCCCTGACGGCTGCCTAAATCCGCGATGACCAGCCAAGGCTGCTTCATCAGTGCGTCGGCCTCGGCGAAAAGTGCCGCGCGACCGTTGGCCAAGCGATATTCAGCACCACCCGGACGACGTTGCTGTGCCACGCGATCCGGGTAGGCCAGCGCCAGTAGAGCGCCCAGCCAGCGAGAGTGATCGGGATCGCTGACCGGGCTTTTTACGGTGCCGCGCAGATATCCGCGATATTGCGGTGCTAGCTGTTTAGCTCGCTGCACGCCGCCCTGTGCGCCACGCGCAGCACGCTCGGTGCCCGCCAGCAAGGTCAGGCGGCTGTGCAGATCGGCCCCGCCGACGCGCAGAATATCGCGCTCGCCCAATAGTGCGGCCACGTCACACGCCAGTTCGCCCAAGCCCAATGCATGACCGCGTAGCAACAGGTGCGCGATGCGCGGATGGGCCGGCAGCTCGGCCATCGCCTGACCGTGGGGCGTCAGCGCTGGCGGTTGGCCCGGCTGATTGCTCAGCGCCTCAAGCCGCACCAGCAAATCCTGCGCCTGTGCATAAGCCGCCGCTGGCGGGACATCGAGCCAAGCCAGTTGCGCAGGCATGACGCCCCAGCGCGCCAGTTGCAGCGCAAGCCCGGCGAGATCCGCCTGAAGAATTTCTGCCGCGCCGTAGGCGGCCAGTTGATCGTGTTGCGCTTCTGACCACAGCCGGTAACACACACCCGGCTCCAGCCGCCCTGCCCGTCCGGCACGCTGGGTGGCGCTGGCACGGGAGATACGCTGGGTTTCCAGACGCGTCATGCCGCTGCCCGGATCGAAACGCGGCACCCGCGCCAACCCGGCATCGATCACCACACGCACGCCGTCGATGGTCAGGCTGGTCTCTGCGATATTGGTCGCTAGCACCACTTTGCGCGTGCCCTTGGGCGCCGGTTCGATAGCAGCGCGTTGCGCATTCAGATCAAGCTCGCCATGTAAAGGGCAAAGCAGGATGTCGGCGCGTTCGCCCAGCGCTTCTGCCAGTTGCTGGTTGACCCGACGAATCTCGGCCTGCCCCGGCAGAAATACCAGCAGGCTGCCGGACTCGCTGCCCAGCGCATCCAGTACCGTCTGCACGACACGCGGCTCGATGAATTCACCCGGCTGAAAAGGACGCCCCCACTGCATCGTCACCGGAAACATCCGCCCGTCGCTGCGCACAACCGGCGCATCGTCCAGCAACGTCGCCAGCCGCTCGCCTTCCAGCGTGGCCGACATCAGCAGAACCTTCAGCGGCTGATCGTCACGAAACAGCTCACGACCATTGAGGCTCAGGGCCAATGCCAGATCAGCATCCAGACTGCGCTCGTGAAACTCATCGAAAATCAGCAACCCGACGCCTTCCAGCGCAGGGTCGTCCTGCAAACGACGCGTGAGAATCCCCTCAGTCACCACTTCAATACGCGTATTCGGGCCGACCCGGCTTTCCAGACGAATCCGATAACCCACCGTCTCACCGACCTTCTCGCCCAGCTCACTGGCCAATCGCTCGGCGGCTGCTCTTGCCGCCAGTCGCCGAGGCTCCAGCATCAGAATGGTCTGCCCGGCCAGCCAGGTTTCCTCAAGCAGCGCGAGCGGCACACGCGTGGTCTTGCCCGCGCCGGGAGGGGCTTCGAGTACGGCTTCATGGCGCGTGGTCAGGGCCTGGCGCAGGGCTGGCAGGACGGCATCGATGGGTAACGAGATCATGGGGGCTCCCGGAGAGATGCGGGGAGTATACCGGGGTGGGGTTGGGGAATCAGGCGGCGTGTTTTAGCTGAACGGCAGTCGCCAGAAAGACTGCCGCAAGCATGCCAGACGTCGAAAAATCAGACCTGGACTTCGTCACCTTTATCATCAATAAGGCCATTGTCGTATTTCTTGCGCAATTCTGGATCGGACAAAATCTTGAACGCATTTGAAATCACTTTGAAACGCTCAGTCGCCTCAGCCTCCTTACCGACATTCTTATCAGGATGATTCTTCAGCGAGGCTTTCCTGTAGGCCGTTTTGACTGCGGAGAGGTCTGCCGTCATGTCCGAGAGGCCCAAGTGTTCGTACAACGGCTTGACGGGTGGCTTGGCGGGGACGGAATCGCCCACCTTCGAGGAAGCGTCAGCGGCTGGTGTGTTGTGGGGCCGTTGCGTTGACGGCCGCTCAGCGCCTGCATTGGGCTTTGCTTTCGGTGGCGGCGGTGTGCTGTTGGCCTGCGGTCGAGTGCGTGGAGGCGTTTGCGGATGTGCTTGCTGTGGGGCGCTTTCAGGTCTCCAGGATGGGCCCGGTGTGGGTCGTCGTACGCGATCGGTGTTCGACTGACGAATCTCGTTGATCAACTGGTCAGCGATGTCGTTCATCAGCTTGTTCAGCTTCAGGTTGCTGGAGAAGAACGCGTGGTGCGCCTCACAGTTGTCCTTGCCCTGCGCGGGCTCAGGCTTGGCCATCGCGTCGGCCAGCTTCTTGCCCAGAGAGAACAACATCTTGCCTTGGCTGTCGCTGACGCCAAAAAAGCTCATCACGTTATGCATCGACTTGTCGCGCTCCCAGACAACGCTGGCTACGTCGAAGGCAGTTCGTGCCAGATTGAATCGGCCTCCGCCTTCGTGAGTCTCGACATTGGTCACCGGTTCCTTGCCGCGCAATGCGTCCAGGATTACCGCGAGGCCTTTCTGCTGACGCTCGTTGAGCCGGCCTTTCTGCTCCAGCAATGAGCTGTTGACCTGCAACGCCACTTTGCCAGCGATATGGCTAACGACGTTCATCGCGCGATCTATCGTTGGCTTTGTCGAATCGCTGAGCGCTACACGCGCCAACGAAGATGCAATGCTGGTGAGGTTGATCATATGCTTTCCCGGAAACTCATTGTCGTCTTGGTGGCAAGCAACAGGATCTGGTTCCACGGGCGAGTCAATATTCGATGCAGGGCTCGGGTATAAGGCTCACGGCGTTCCGTTTCGGCCGTGCAAGCGGTAGCCGGGACGTTCGCTCAGTCGTTCGTAATAGGCCTTCACTGCCGGGAAGTCCGGATGACTTAACGGGGTTTCAAACCAGCGATTTACTGAAAGGCCCATCGGGATGTCTGCCAGCGAAAACTCGCTGCCGCTAACGTACGCCCCGGTAGCATCAAGCTGTCGATCCAGGATCGCCATGTGTCGGGTCCATTGACGGCATCCGGCAGCCAGCGCGTCAGGGTCTTGATGGGCGACGCTGTGCCTGACCAGCGACATGAAGGCATAACCCCAGGATTTGTTGAGATCTGTGGCCTGCCAGTCGATCCATTGATCCACTCTGGCTCTGGATATTGCGTCCGCTGGATAGAGATGCACGGCGTTGCTGCGGTTCGCCAGGTACCTGATGATCGTGTTCGACTCCCACAGAACGAAGCCATCGTCCTCAATGACTGGAACCATCGCATTAGGGTTGAGTGCCATGAATTCAGGCGTGTTGGTTTCCCTGAAACCAGAGCCCCAGTCCTGCCGTTCGAACGGGATTTCCAACTCTGCACAGGTCCAGAGCACTTTGCGGACATTGATCGATGAGGCTTTGCCCAGTATCTGTAGCATTCAATCTCCTTATGGCCAGCCCGCCTTGGCCGCCATCGCCGTTACTTCCACGCGCATACCTTCAACCGCCAGCGATGCCACGCCCACTGCTGCGCGCACTGGCCACGGTTTTTTGAAGAAGCGTTTGTACACTTCGTTGAAAGCGGCGCGATCTGCCATCTCGGTCAGGTAGATGGTCAGGTGCATGACGCGGTCCATCGAGCTGCCGGCTCGTTCCAATGCATCTTTCAGGGCCCGCAGGGTGCATTCGCTCTGCTCGGTGATGCCGCCCAGCTCCAGGCTGCCGTCCGGATGGGTCGGGATCTGGGTGCTGACCAGCACGCCGTTGAAGTCGGCGACGTCCGAGGAGATGGAGTCCGCATCGGGATCGGGGGTGAAGATGATGTCTGCGTTTGCCATAAGATCTCTGTTTTGCAAAGGACGGAAAACGCCAAGCCTACGCGAGCGTCAGTTAGGGGTCGAGTCGCGGGCTATGTCGCGGAAAGTTGAAATACGCTGCATTGCTCTACAGAATCGCGCCCGGACCCGGCCGTGCTGCCGGACGCTTGTGCTGAAAGGGGTTGCCGTTGAACGAACAGAGATTGTCCATGCGCCTGGAGCGTGTGGCGACGCACGTACCCGCCGGTGCGCGGCTGGCTGATATCGGCTCGGATCACGGGTATCTGCCGGTGGCGCNGGCTCGGATCACGGTTATCTGCCGGTGGCGCTGCTGAACCGTGGTGCCATCTCGGCGGCGGTGGCTGGCGAGGTGGCGTTGACGCCGTTCCACGCAGCCGAACGCACCGTGCGCGAGAACGAACTGGAGCAACAGGTCTGCGTGCGTCTGGCCGATGGTCTGGCGGCGATTGAGGCGGAAGACGGGATAACGGCGGTCAGCATGTGCGGCATGGGTGGCGAGACGATCCGCGACATCCTTGAACGTGGCAAAGCGCGCCTGAGCGGTCAGGAACGTCTGATCCTGCAACCCAACGGTGGTGAGCAGCCGTTGCGCCTTTGGCTGATGGAACATGATTACCGCATCGTCAGCGAAGAAGTGCTGCGGGAAAACCGTTTCGACTACGAAATCATCGTCGCCGAGCGCACCGGCCCCGTTAAATACACCGCCGAGGAACTGTATTTCGGCCCGCTGCAGATGCAGGCGCGCAGCCCGGCATTTCTGCTCAAGTGGCAGCGTTTATTGGGCAAGAAACAGAAAACGCTGAACAACTTCGAAAGGGCACAGAAAGGCGTGAGCGAAGAAAAATGGCAGGAGGTTGCGCAGCAGATTCGCTGGATTAGCGCCTTGCTGGCCTGAAAATCGAACTCGTGCACGAACTTGCTCTCAAATCCGCATGATCCACAGTTCAGGCTTTATGGCACCTTCATCTGGTGGCGTCAAAGTTGCAATGTGACGCGGAGCGTCACGAACTGCATTACCACGCGGAGTGGTATGACCCCCGAAGGTTGGACGCAACCTTTGGAGGCGTCATGGGTAAATATACAGTGCAGGCAAAACTCGCAGCCGTGAAAGAATATTGTG
>NZ_LKBW01000316.1 GCF_002699855.1 Pseudomonas amygdali
GCGAATTATAGACAGATCACAGAGGGCGTCAACCGTTATTTTGAACTTTCTTCGATCCTGTCCCGGCAGAGCCTCCAGGACGCGGGATTCGCCTTGTAATCATTGGAATCCGCAGCAGCAACAGGAACGCGCCTATCCCCGCATACAGCGCCCATTCCTTAAGGTCAGCCCTGACAATCCAGAACATGTGCAGCAAGCCCAGCCCCAGAATCACATATATAAGCCGGTGTAGCTTCTTCCAGCGCGCTCCGAGTCGACGCTGACTATAGCGATTGGACGTCACAGCCAAAGCCAGCAGCCCGAGAAACGCCAACGCACCCACGATGATATAGGGACGCTTTACCAACTCTACGCCCAACTGGCCTAAATCCAGCCCGAGGATGAACAGCGCATACATCGTCATGTGCAGCACCACATAAGCAAAACACCACAACCCCAGTTGACGACGGACAACGATCCATCCCGGCCAGCCGGTCAGGCGCTGCAAAGGCGTCATGGACATTGTGATCAGCAACATCACCAGAGTCGCTAGCCCGAAATCTTCTACCAGAACCTTGCCCGGATCAGGCCCCAAGGCAAAGATCCATGCCTGATAGAGCCACCAGACCGGCGCAACGCACGCGGCGAGAAATACAGCCAGACGCCAGAACGGGTATCGCATCAATAGTCCTTCCGCAAATCCATACCGGCATACAAGGCACCCACCTCCTCCTCATAACCGTTGAACATTTTCGTGTCGCGCAGATTCGGACTGAACAGGCCGCTCGGCAAGCGACGCTCTCGGGCCTGAGTCCAACGAGGGTGATCCACCGTCGGGTTAACGTTGGCATAGAAGCCGTACTCATTTGCCGCAATGCTTTGCCATGTGGTCTTCGGCTGCTCACTGACCAGACTGATACGCACAATTGACTTCACACTCTTGAAGCCATACTTCCAAGGGACCACCAAACGCAGCGGCGCGCCGTTCTGATTAGGCAACTCACGCCCATACATGCCCACCGCAAGAATCGCCAATGGATTCATCGCCTCATCCAGCCGCAGTCCTTCTACATACGGCCAGTCGATGAGGGCAAAGTCAGAGCGTTGCCCAGGCATGGACTTTGGGTCTTCAAGCGTTTCGAAGCGAATGTATTTGGCCTTAGAGGTCGGCTCTACCTGCTTAAGCAGTGCAGATATAGGAAAGCCCATCCAGGGAATGACCATCGACCAGGCTTCGACGCAGCGCAGCCTGTAGATCCGCTCCTCCAGCTGATAAGGCTTCATGAAGTCTTCCAGCGCATAGTGGCCCGGCTTGCCGACTTCGCCATCGATCACGACGCTCCACGGTTCGGTCTGCAAGGAACCGGCATTCTTTGCCGGATCGCCCTTGTCGGTACCAAACTCGTAGAAGTTGTTGTAGTGGGTCGCGTCCTTGAACGGCGTGATCGCCTCATCCTTGACGTTGACCGCCTGCCATTTTGTAGAAGGCAGCTTGTCGGCAAACCAGCCCGGCGCTTTCCCGGGCTCTACATCCGCATAGCGCGAAGCGTCTGCAGCGCTTGCCCAGCGTGGCAGTGCCGTGACGGCCAGACCCGCAAGCGAGCCGCCGAGCAATGTACGTCGCGAGAGATAGATGGATTCAGGCGTGACGTCCGACTCTTTGGAGTCGGACGAAGAAGGAAGCTTGATTAGCATGATGACTCCGCAGGCCAGGGAACTGATGCACCAATAGACTACGGAGTATGGTGGAAATTAGATCATTGACTAGGCCTTGCGGCGACGCAATAGATACTGAATCGGTCCAGACAGGGCATAGGCGAGGAATATCAGCAGCAGAATACGTGGCGGATCGCTGAATACCACGGCAAACACCAGCACCACGGCCAGAATCGCAACAAAAGGTACACGCCCTTTCAGGTCCAGCTCCTTGAAGCTGTTGTACTTGATGTTGCTGACCATCAGCATGCCTGCCGCCGCAACCAGCAAGGCCACCAGGAACGACAGCTTCGAACCCTGAATCCCGAAATCACTGAACGCCCAGACCGTGCCGGCCACAACACCTGCCGCAGCCGGGCTAGCCAAACCGATGAAGTAACGTTTGTCAGCCTTGCCGACCTGAGTGTTGAAGCGCGCCAGACGCAATGCCGCGCCCGCAACATAGATGAAGGCGACCATCCAGCCCACCTTGCCCATGTCACCCAATGCCCAACCGAATGCCAGCAACGCGGGTGCCACACCAAAGGCGACCATGTCGGAGAGGGAATCGTACTCGGCACCAAACGCGCTCTGGGTATTGGTCATGCGCGCAACGCGACCATCCAGCCCGTCGAGAACCATGGCGACGAAGATCGCAATGGCAGCGAACGCGAAATACTTGCTCGCGCCAGCGGTATCACCCGCGCTCATCGCGCTTTGTGCGCTCATGGAACTGATGATGGAGTAAAAGCCAGCGAACAGGTTCGCAGTGGTAAACAGGTTGGGCAGCAGATAGATACCGCGATGCCGGACCTGCCGGCCTTCGGCGTCATGCCCTTCTTCCACATGTTCATCGATAGGTAGCAGACTTTCAGCGTCGGAGGCCTTGTTGGGCTCCTCGGGACGTTCGCTCATGGAGATTACCTTGCAGCGGTATGAAAAGGTTCGACAGAGGTCTGCCGCGAGGGTTCGGCGGCAAACGATGCAGCTTTATACCAGAGCCTGACCCATAACGAAAAAACGCGACCGATTGGCCGCGTTTTTTTGCGAAGCTATAGCTTAGTTCTTGTCTTTGTCGACGATTTTGTTCGCAGCGATCCAAGGCATCATCGAGCGCAGTTTCTCGCCGATGATTTCGATGCCGTGGGCAGCGTTGTTACGACGCTTGGCGGTCATCGATGGGTAGCCGGTAGCGCCTTCGCTGATGAACATCTTCGCGTATTCACCATCCTGGATGCGCTTCAGAGCGTTGCGCATGGCCTGGCGGGATTCAGCGTTGATGACTTCAGGGCCGGTCACGTACTCGCCGTATTCGGCGTTGTTGGAGATCGAGTAGTTCATGTTGGCGATACCGCCTTCGTACATGAGGTCAACGATCAGCTTCAGTTCGTGCAGGCACTCGAAGTAGGCCATTTCCGGCGCGTAGCCAGCTTCAACCAGTGTTTCGAAACCAGCTTTTACCAGCTCGACAGTACCGCCGCACAGAACAGCCTGCTCGCCGAACAGGTCGGTTTCAGTCTCGTCCTTGAAGGTGGTTTCGATGATGCCGGTACGGCCGCCGCCAACGCCCGAAGCGTAGGACAGGGCAACGTTCTTGGCGTTGCCGGAAGCATCCTGATAAACCGCGATCAGGTCAGGAATACCGCCGCCCTTGACGAACTCGGTACGTACGGTGTGGCCTGGAGCTTTTGGCGCGATCATGATCACGTCGAGGTCAGCGCGCGGTACAACCTGGTTGTAGTGAATCGCGAAGCCGTGGGAGAACGCCAGTGTTGCGCCCTTTTTCAGGTTCGGCTCGACTTCGTTCTTGTACAGCTGGGACTGAAACTCGTCCGGGGTCAGGATCATGACCAGGTCGGCAGCAGCAACGGCAGAAGCAACATCAGTCACTTTCAGGCCATGAGCCTCGGCCTTGGCGACAGTAGCCGAACCTTTACGCAGGCCAACAGTGACATCAACGCCGGAGTCTTTCAGGTTGCACGCTTGAGCGTGGCCTTGCGAACCGTAACCGATGATGGCGACTTTTTTGCCCTGGATGATCGAAAGGTCACAGTCTTTGTCGTAGAAAACTTTCATGGAAATCCCCTGTTATCTTGGCCGTTCAGGCCATTTGCTTAATTGATTTAAATGCTCAGCACTTTGTCGCCACGGGCAATGCCCGTTACGCCACTGCGTACTGTTTCCAGGATAGCGGCGGTGCCGATGGCCTGAATGAAGCTGTCCAGTTTGTCGCTCGTGCCGCTCAGCTGCACGGTATAAACGCTGGCGGTCACGTCGACGATCTGCCCGCGGAAGATATCCGTGGTGCGTTTGATCTCGGCACGCTGCGCGCCAGTGGCCTTGACCTTGACCAGCATCAGCTCGCGCTCGATGTGAGCGCTTTCCGACAGGTCGACCAGCTTGACCACTTCGATAAGTTTGTTGAGGTTCTTGGTGATCTGCTCGATCACCTCATCATGGCCTACGGTGGTGAGCGTCAGACGCGACAGGGTCGGGTCTTCGGTCGGCGCAACCGTCAGGCTTTCGATGTTGTAGTTGCGCTGGGAGAACAGACCGACGACGCGAGACAATGCACCCGGTTCGTTTTCCAGCAGCAGGGAAATGATATGGCGCATGATTATGTCCGCTCCGTCTTGCTCAACCACATATCGCGCATGGAGCCGTCCTTGATCTGCATAGGGTAGACGTGCTCGGTCACATCGACCTGAATATCCAGGAACACCAGACGATCAGTCATGGCAAAAGCTTCTTCCATCTTCGGATTCAAGTCCTTCAGGTCAGTGATACGCATGCCGACGTGGCCATAGGCTTCGACCAGCTTGACGAAATCAGGCAGCGATTCCATGTAGGAATGCGAGTGACGCGAGCCATAGCTCATGTCCTGCCACTGACGGACCATACCCAGAACACCGTTGTTGAGCAGGATGATCTTCACCGGCAAGCCGTATTGCAGGCAGGTCGACAGTTCCTGAATGTTCATCTGGATACTGCCTTCACCGGTCACACAGGCAACGTGCGCATCCGGAAAGCTCAGTTTGACGCCCATCGCAGCCGGGAAGCCAAAGCCCATCGTGCCCAGACCGCCCGAGTTGATCCAGCGGTTCGGCTTGTTGAAACGGTAGTACTGCGCAGCGAACATCTGATGCTGGCCAACGTCCGAGGTGACGTAAGCGTCGCCCTTGGTGACTTCGCACAGCGTTTCGATAACGGCTTGCGGCTTGATGACCGTGCCATCGCCACGGTTGTACGGGAACAGATCACCCGCACCGCGCCACTCGTCAATCTGCTTCCACCACGCGGCAACGGATGCCTTGTCAGGTGTCTCGCCGATCTCTTTCAAGGTGGCGACCATTTCGGTCAGCACGCTTTCGACAGGACCGACGATAGGCACGTCCGCCTTGATGGTCTTGGAGATCGAAGCCGGGTCGATGTCGATGTGGATAATTTTGGCATTCGGGCAGAACTTGCTGGCGCCGTTAATGACACGGTCATCGAAGCGCGCGCCGACTGCCAGGATCACATCGGTGTGGTGCATCGCAAGGTTGGCGGTGTAGCTGCCGTGCATCCCGAGCATGCCGACGAACTGGCGGTCAGTGCCCGGATAGCAGCCAAGACCCATCAGGGTATTGGTGACCGGAGCGTTGAGCAGTTGTGCCAGTTCGGTCAGTTGCGCCGACGCATTGCCCATGATCACCCCGCCACCAGCGTAGACGATAGGACGCTTGGCCGCCAGCAGCATCTCGACGGCTTTGCGGATCTGGCCGGAATGGCCACGAACCGCCGGGCTGTAGGAGCGCAGCTTGGCTTTTTTCGGAAAGACGTATTCGAATTTCTCGGCCGGGTTGGTCATGTCTTTCGGAATGTCGACTACTACAGGGCCCGGACGACCGGACTGCGCCAGGTAGAAAGCCTTTTTCAGGACTTCCGGGATTTCCGACGGGTGCTTGATCATGAAGCTGTGCTTCACGATCGGCCGGGAGATACCGATCATGTCGGTCTCCTGGAAGGCATCGGTACCCACCAGCGTGCTCGCTACCTGACCAGACAGAACCACCATCGGAATGGAGTCCATGTACGCCGTGGCGATACCGGTAATGGCATTGGTTGCACCTGGACCGGACGTCACCAGCACTACGCCCGCCTTGCCGGTAGCCCGCGCATAGCCATCGGCCATGTGCGTGGCAGCCTGCTCGTGGCGAACAAGGATATGGCTTACCGCCGGTTCTTTGAACAGGGCATCGTAGACATGCAGGAGAGCACCACCCGGGTACCCATAGATATGCTCAACGCCTTCGTCACGCAAAAAGCGGACGACCATTTCAGCGCCAGATAAAAGCTCCACGTTGTTCACCTCTAAAACGCCAGAATACCGCCCACTCCGGGACGGGTCTTAATAGGTTTACTGCCAGCAGAGCATGAGCGACGGTGGTCGCCGACTACGTCAGCACTGACTGAGCAAGTATTGGGAGGTCCCTGAGTGTTGCGGAACATTCCCACCCAGCGCGAGGTAACGCGTTGCGGGTGTTACAGGTCGGCGCGGGTGTGCGCCTCATGATCTACTGAGAGGGTCTGCTTCTGGCAGTCCTTCTACAGCGAACTTTGGATTCTTGTGATTCCCCCCCTTCAAGTCAAGTGATCCGTGCGCTTTCTTGACAGAGGACCGGGGAAATCGCACCGTTTCGGACTGAAATGCACCGTTATGGTAGTTTTCTGTGAGCACAGACTCTCAAGGACACGACATGCATTGGATGATTCTCGCCGCCGCACTGGCCCTCAGCACAACCAGCCAGGCCGCCTCAATCTATAAGTGGGTCGACGCTCAGGGCGTGACGCATTTTGATGCTCAACCCCCCACCGGCCAGCAGGTGCAGGAAATCAATGTGCAGACGCCGCCACCAGCCTCTGCGCCCAGCACTCCTGCGGACGACGGAGCTGCACAGCAACGCGCTATTGACCAGAAAGTCAAAAGTCAGGTGAAGGCTCAGGAAGCGAAACGCGCGGAAAATTGCGAAACCCTGCGCACCAATCTTGCGCAGTTGCAGAACAATCCGCGAGTGCGCGAGCAGGTTGGAGGAGAATCGAGGCGTCTTACGGAAGAAAACCGCAAGACGCGTACCGAAGAAACCGAGAAAGCCATCAGCGAATTCTGTCGCTAGAGGATTGGCTCAGCGAGCGGCCGTAATCAACTGGTCGAACCGTGCCAGATGCTGCTGCAGCAGCCGGGTTTCACTCAGGCGCCCGGCATAGACCATCTCGGCCATCTCCAGAATGCCGGACGCATTGGGCAGCGGCAGGTCACGCTCGAGGATGACTTTCATGCGCGGCAGGAAGATCCATTGCAGCCACTGCGCGAACTCGAGCGTATCGACGCTGAACGGTTCCTGACTGGCAAGCGCCTGCTCGCTGGGCGGCGTCGTATCCCACCAGCCCAGCGCGCGCAACTCGCGCTCTATCAACAGCAACTGCTCGGCCACCTCAGGCAAACGCACGTCCATCAGCGAGCCTTTTGGCGAGCCAGCGCAGCACCGGCCGCGTCACCCTGCTTTTCGCGAGACTGGGCGATCAGCCCCCAAAGGCTGGCCTGAAGGCTGGTACGCCCGTTGGCGTAGGTCAGACCGCGACGAGCCAGTTGCTCGGCCTGGGCTGCGTCGCCCTGAGCCAGACGCACCTGAGCCAGACGATAAAGCACCTGAGGCTCACGCGGGGCGACACGCTGCGCGCGCTCCAGGCTTGAGGATGCGCCGTTGAGGTCGCCACTGCTCTGCTGTTGCTGTGCCGTGGTCAGCAACGCCAGTACCGGCCCGTCAAGCTGCTCGTCCTCTGACAGACCGCCGCCACTGGACGGAATCCCGGTCGGTGCAGAGGCAGCCGGCATGCTGTAACTGTTGTTCGCCGGAGCCGGGCTGATCGGGGCCTGATTGACCGGAGCGGCGTCGACAGGCGGCGTGTTGACACTGAACGGCGCCTGACTGGTCGGCGCAGAGAAGCTCTGCCCCGCATCGGCACCACCCGCGCCCGGCACCATCACCACGACACCCGAATCCTGCGGCACGGCTTGCGGCTGCTGAACCGGGGCGGTGTTGGTTCGGTAAGTGCCATTACGCGACGCTGCCGCGCGCTCGCCGTTGGACACCTTGGAGCTCGAATCCACGACCGGAATCGAGCCGCGTTCCACACTGGCGCAGCCGTTCAGCAAGGCCAGTGCCGTTAAAGCTGGAATCCACCATTTATTCACTTCAAAACCTCGATTGCCTAGTTCAACCAACCCTTGACCCAGTCCATCACCTCAGTGGCAGGTGCCGGAGCGCCGCCGCATGTCGCGCCGGGCTGGGGCTCACTGCCGCGAATATACGGCATCTGCACTGCATTCGGGCAGCTCGAATCAGAACCCTGGCCTGTCTGCGCATCGACCCATGCCTGAACGACGTTATCCGGCATCGCCATGTCCAGCGGCAGCGGATTGGCCTTGCGCATAAAGCTGGTCCAGACCTGCAGGGCACCAGTGGCGCCGGTAAACGGAGTCTTGCCGTTATCGTCACGCCCCATCCACACTACGGCCAGCAGATCCTGACTGAAACCGGCGAACCAGCTGTCGCGCGAGTCATTACTGGTGCCGGTCTTGCCCGCCAGATTCAGCGAGCTTGGCAACACGTTGTAAACAGATTTGCCCGTCCCTTCGCGCATTACCCGCTGCATCGCATTCTGTACCAAATAAATGGCACCTGGGTCGAAACGCTGCTCGATCTTGAACGGATAACGCTTGAGCGGTTCACCTTCGGCGGTCAGCACACTGCGAATACCACGCATCGGCGTATTGAACCCGCCGCTGGCGATGGTCTGGTACATGGTGGCGACTTCCATCGGACTCAAGCCGCCCGCACCCAGCAGCATCGACGGATAAGCAGGCCACTCACGCGTTACGCCCAGTTTGGCCAGTGTCTTGAAGACAGTTGGAATACCCAGCTCAAGGCCCAGCTTGGCAGTCGACAGGTTGTAGGAATGCGCCAGCCCTTGATACAGAAAGATGTTGCCATGCGACTTGTGATCGTAGTTCTGCGGTTTCCAGATCTGGCCATCAGCGCCTTTGACCTGAAACAGTTCGTCGGCAATCCAGCTGGTCAGCGTGTACTGGCTCGGACGTTCCAGTGCGGTCAGGTAAATAGCCGGCTTGACCAGCGAGCCTATCGGACGCACTGCATCGATCGCCCGGTTGAAACCCGAGAACCCGGCCTCGCGACCGCCAATCAGCGCCTGCACCTCACCGGTCTCCGGGTTGGTGACGACCATACCCGCCTCTACTTCATCAACACCCTTGCGCCCGGCGAGCTTTTTGAACGTGTCGTCAATAGCGGCCTGGGACTTCATCTGCAGGATCGGATCAAAGCTGGTAAAGATCCGCAGCCCTTCTTCGGTCAAGTCTTCATCGCGATAGTCTTCGCGTAACTGGCGCTTGACCAGATCCAGAAAAGCCGGGAACGAGCTGTCGGCGAGCGTGCCGGTCTTGGTCACACCCAGTGGCAATTTCTTCGCGGCGGCCACCACTTCGGGGGTTGCCACACCTTGCTGCTCAAACAGGTCAAGCACCAGATTACGACGCTCCAGAGCACGCTCGGGATTGCGGCGCGGGTTGTAGAAGGACGGCCCCTTAACCAGCCCGACCAGCATCGCCACCTGATGAATCTTCAGTTCGGAAAGCGGCTGGCTGAAGAAATACTGACTGGCCAGACCGAAACCGTGCACTGCACGTTGACCGTCCTGACCGACAAACACTTCATTGAGGTAAGCCTCGAGAATTTCCTGCTTGCTGTAATGGATCTCCAGCAAGACCGCCATCATGGCCTCGGTGAGCTTGCGGGTCAGGCTGCGCTCGTTGGTCAGGTAGAAGTTCTTGACCAGCTGCTGGGTCAGCGTACTGCCGCCCTGGCGCATCTGCCCTTGCGAAGTATTCACCCAGATAGCCCGGGCAATGGACTTGGGCGACACGCCGAAGTGGTGATAGAAATCGCGGTCCTCGACCGCCACCAGCCCGTCGAGCAGATACGGCGGTGCCTGATCAAGCTTGATCAGGATCCGGTCTTCGAGGTTCTTCGGGTAAAGCCCGCCGATCAGCAAGGGCTCAAGCCGCGCCACGGCAAGCTTGGCACCATTGCCCGACGACAGGTCGGCGACGTAATCACCGGAAAAGCGCACGCGCACCTGCTGAGCCGCATCAGTGCCTTCGTAGAACTGGAAACCCCGCGTGTTGAGGTCGACGGTATTGCCATTCACCGCCGCAGCGCCAGGACCATTCGCGACGCTTTCGCGGCGATAACCCAAGGCGTCGAGCTCGATGAGAAAATCATCGCGGCTCAGCTTCTGTCCGACGAACAGCTCCAGCGGTCGTGCATAGACCTTGGCCGGAATGGTCCAGCGCTTGCCGGAGAACTTCTCCTGAACGATTGCATCGAGGTAAATGGCCAGGCCGCCCAGCAGAACCAGGCCGACAATACCGAGCTTCAACGCCCAGCCCAGCCACTTGTTCAGGCTGCGAGGAGGTTGCTTTTTAGGAGAACGAGAGGTGCGGGATCGAGTCATGGGCGCGGATTATACGCACTTTAGCAAGGATCGACAGACGCCCGAGTCAGCGGTTTGCAGCCTCGCGCCAAGCGGCCATAATGGCGGCATCGCGTACTTACATTTTGAACACATTCCTGAAGGATCGCCCGTGAGCAAGTCTTTGATCGCTGCCCTGCAGAACCCTGCTCTTTTCCCACATCCGGTGGAAAATTTCCAGCTCATCGAAACGCACATTTCGTGGGTTCTGCTGACTGGCCCGTATGCCTACAAATTCAAGAAGCCGATGAACTTCGGTTTCCTGGATTTTACTACGCTGGCTCTGCGTAAGCATTTCTGCCACGAAGAGCTGCGCCTCAATCAGCGCCTGACCGACGACCTCTACATCGAAGTGCTGCCGATCACCGGCACCGTCGACGCGCCGCAATTGGGCGGCGACGGCGAAGTCATCGAGTACGCCTTGAAGATGAAGCAGTTTTCACAGGACGGCCTGCTCAGCACCCTGCAGGCCAACGGCGAGGTGACCACTGCGCATATCGACGAACTGGCGCGCCAGATCGCAGGCTTCCACCTCAGCTCGCCGCAGGTCGGAACCGAAAGCGAACTGGGCTCGCCAGACAGCGTGATGGCCCCTGTGGTACAGAATTTTGAGCAGATTCGTCCACTGATCAGCGAAAAATCCGACCTGGCACAGCTTGAGGCCCTACAGGCGTGGGCAGAGTCTAGCTTTGCGCGGCTCAAGCCACTGCTGGCTCAGCGCAAGGCCGACGGATTCATCCGCGAATGCCACGGCGACATCCATCTGGGCAACGCGACAGTGATTGACGGCAAGGTCGTGCTGTTTGACTGCATCGAGTTCAACGAACCGTTCCGCAAGACCGACGTGTACGCCGACATCGGCTTCCTGGCAATGGACCTTGAGGACCGCGGCCTGAAATCCCTTTCCCGGCGCCTGATCAGCCAGTACCTGGAAGTCACCGGCGACTACGCAGGCCTGGAACTGCTGAATTTCTACAAGGCTTATCGGGCGATGGTTCGTGCCAAAGTGGCCCTGTTCAGCCAGCCATCCGACGCCGACGGTGTACAGCGCGCAGCGACGCTTCGTCAATACCGCAACTACGCCAATCTGGCCGAAAGCTACAGCGCCATTCCCTCACCGTTCCTGACAATTACTCACGGTGTATCAGCCGTCGGCAAAAGCCATGTCGCAATGCGCCTGGTGGAATCGCTGGGCGCCATTCGCCTGCGTTCGGACATAGAGCGCAAGCGCCTGTTTGCCGGGCGAGATGAAGAGATGTATGGCGCGCAAGCCAACGATGCAACCTATGCACACCTGCACGAACTTGCCGGTATAACCCTTCGCGCAGGCTTCTCGGTAGTGATCGATGCCACCTACCTCAAGCATGGGCAGCGTGATGCAGCGGCAAAAGTCGCCGAAAACACCGGCGTGCCGTTTATGATCCTCGATTGCGAAGCACCACAGGCAGTGATCGCTGGCTGGCTTGCCCAGCGTCAGGCACAGAACAATGATCCTTCCGACGCAACCCTGGAGGTCATCGAGGCCCAGCAGGCCAACCGCGAACTGCTCAGCGCAGAGGAAACGCTGCGCAGCAAGAAGGTTGCCACCCACATCAGCAGTGAGCTGGACAGCCTCATCGACAACCTGCGCCAGCGCCTGCCGGGGCTGTAAAACCGGTACATGGCCGTTGAGCGGGTAATGCTTCACGGTCTCACAATGATGGCGATATAATGGCGCCATAATTCCAACGCAACCACATGTCCGAGGCCATCATGAGCCAGCCCAAACAGATCGACTCACCGCTTTATATGCTGCTGCGCAAAGATGATGTCGAAGGTTTCAACCAGGAGAAACCGCGGACCGGCACAATTGATATGGCCGGGGGTGACTTTCGAGGGCTGGACCTGCGGGCACTGGACACCGCCGGTATCGACTTCACCGACGCCTACTTCCGGTCTGCCGACCTTCGCGGCCTGGACCTGCGGCACACGCCGATGGAAGGTGCGAGTATCGCTCACGCACAGATTTCAGGCGTGTTCTTCCCCGCCGAGCTCTCGGCTGACGAGATTCTGATGTCGGTAAATTTCGGTACGCGCCTGCGCTATCGCACCCGCTAAAACCGTAAAACCTTCGCAGCCTGCATGCGCAATGCATGTCAGGCTGGCGCTGCGTCGCTTCATTTCCGAGACCCCCCCTTTAAATATCGCGGCCATGCGCAGCCAGCCGTTATGCCGTGCAAGGCATTTTTGGCCTATGGATAGCTGTCAGGTGAAGAGCATGGACAGGATCAAAAGAACTGTTGACCTAGAAATGAGAATCGTTATGATTATCACATCCGGTCGCGAGACTGGACGGTAACTGAAAGACCTTGGTTCGGACTTTCAGATTATCTCCTCATCAGGCTAATCACGGTTTTTGACCCGGCTCTTTGCCGGATCTTTTTTGTCCTTCAAAAAGCTGCCCACCGCTCAAAAACCGTTGCCATACGACTCATACAGGCCAAGTCTGGCCAGCAAATCGTCCAGCAAGCTTGAGCCACCCAACCGCACGCGCCCGGCATTCATCCATTGCCGACCAAAACGGGCATGCGTCAGCATCATGTAAAAACGTGCCTCGTCGAACGTCCGGATCCCTCCCGCAACCTTCAACCCCACCTGCCCGCCGACGTCCGCGATAGACTCGAGCATCACCCGTGCAGCCTGCGGTGTAACGTGGGTGGCTGATTTGCCCGTGCTGGTCTTGATAAAGTCGGCACCCGAAACAATCGCATCGCGGCAAGCATTGAGGATCATTTGGGAATCGCGCAGATCGCCGGTTTCAAGTGTCGCGGTGAGTTTGACCCGCCCTGCACACAATGAGCTGCACGCCGATATCATCTCAAGGCCGGGCTGCCGATCTCCACCGAGCAGTGCGCGAAAGGGATACACGACATCTATTTCGTCCGCGCCGGACAGCAACGCGGCGCGAACTTGCGAGGTCACTGACTGAATGTTGCTGCTGCCGTGGGGGAAATTGACTATGGCGACAACCTTGATGTCATGCGCCTGCATACGGTCCAGGGTGGTACGTGCCAGACACACGAAACGCGGCTGCACGAAGACTGCGGCAACCTGCCCCACAGGCGTCCATGCGCGCTGACAAATGCCGACAATGCGCTGCTCCGTATCGTCGGCATTGAGGGCAAACAGCTCAAGCAGCCTTATGACCTGACGCGCCAGCCGCTCATCATCTGCTGTCATCTCTTTCATGGCGTATTCGCTCTGCAAAACATGAGCAGAACGATATACGGGCTTGAAGGCCAGAAGGCGCAAGGACCATGCTCAGAGAAAAAAGCCACAGGAAGACAGGAAAAAACTGACGCAGCCTGTAACAAGCCCCGCGTACGACAACGCGACAACCCAAAGAAGCTGTCAGACTACCCAGGTCAGGCGTCTACACAAAAAACAGGCCTGTGGAGGCTTCTTGAAATTCCTTTGCACCTGCACGAAGCCCAAAGCAGGGGTTTCGAGCTAGGCGAGCACGCATTGCTGGCAGTACGTCGTCAGGGTGAAGTGTTCATCTACAAAAACCGCTGCCCGCATCGCGGTATCGCCCTGGAATGGCAGCCGGATCAATTCCTCGACAGCAGCGCCAGCCTGATCCGGTGCGCAATGCATGGGGCGTTGTTTCTGATCGAGAATGGCGAATGCGTTGCCGGCCCCTGCGAAGGCCAATCATTGACGGCGATCCAGAGCCGTGAAGATGCTGAGGGGATCTGGGTGTCGCTGTCCATGGAGGATGACGAGGGCTGACTCGTCACGCCCAGAACGCTTCAATCCAGCCAGTGCACCTGCAGTCGTCGGTCAATAACAATTTCGTCTGGCGTCAGGTCCACACCGTAGGCAAGAATTTGCACACCAGCGTCAATGGCTTCGCGCAACGCAGCCGCGTAAACCGGATCGATCTCCTTTGCGGGTCGCACGGCGTCGATACCGGTGAGGTTGACGCAATACAACAACACGGCCCGCACGCCCCCGCGCGCCAGCGTGGCCAGTTCACGCAAGTGCCGCGCACCACGCTGGGTAACCGCGTCGGGAAACGCAGCGACACTGGAAGCATCGAAACCCAACGTGACACTTTTCACTTCCAGATACAGATAGCCATCAGGGTATTCAAGGCGAAAGTCCACACGACTCTTTTCCTGCCCGTAGGCCACCTCGCGCTTGAGCGTCGTAAACCCCTCGAGTTCGCTGATAACCCCGGCGCGCAAGGCCTCTTCAACCAGCGTATTGGCTCGCCCGGTGTTGATACAGGCCAGCCTGCCCTGCGGCGTCTCGCTGATTTCCCAAGTGCCCGGCAGCTTGCGCTTCGGGTCACTTGAACGGCTGAACCACACACGCCCACCGGGCATCATGCAGTTGAGCATCGAACCGGTGTTGGGGCAGTGAATGGTCAACAGCTCGCCGCTGTCGGTTTCGATATCAGCCAGAAAGCGTTTGTAACGGGTCAGCAGACGACCCTGTTCAAGCTGCGGAGCAAAGCGCATCAGGCACCCCAGCTACGCAAACCGCGAGCAATTCGCTCGACTGCCTGCTGAAGGCGCGGCAGGCTCTGTGTATAGGCAAAGCGCACATGATGCCCAGCCTGATGGCGACCAAAGTCCAGGCCTGGCGTAAAAGCGACATGCTCGGTTTCCAGAAAATGCCGGCAGAACGCGAAGGCATCGCCACCAAACGCCGAGATGTCGGCGTACAAATAGGATGCCCCTTCCGGCTCGACGGCAATACCGAAACCCAGTTCGCGCAGCGCAGGCAACAGGAAGTCCCGGCGACGGCCGAACTCGGCGCGCCGCTGCTCGAATATTTCAAGTGTCTGAGGCTCAAAGCAGGCAAGCGCGGCATGTTGCGCCATGCTTGGCGCGCTGATGTAAAGGTTCTGCGCCAGTTTTTCCAGA
This sequence comes from Pseudomonas amygdali, assembly GCF_002699855.1. Taxonomy (GTDB): domain Bacteria; phylum Pseudomonadota; class Gammaproteobacteria; order Pseudomonadales; family Pseudomonadaceae; genus Aquipseudomonas; species Aquipseudomonas amygdali. Next base: position 15,180 of record NZ_LKBW01000316.1, read on the forward strand.
TCGGCCACGGCGTCTTGTGGTGCAACCAGCCAGCCGAGGCGCCAGCCCGTCATGCCGAAATACTTTGAAAAACTATTAAGAACAAACGCTTCGTTATCCACCTCCAGCACACTGCTGGCCTCCACGCCGTAGGTCAGGCCATGGTAGATCTCGTCCACCACCAGGTGGCCGTTGCGAGCTTTCAGCGCTTGTGACAAGGCTGCCAGTTCGTCGCGATTCAGCAGCGTGCCGGTAGGATTGGCAGGCGATGCCACCAGTGCGCCGACACTGTTCTGGTTCCAGTGAGCCGCCACCAGTTCGGGATTCAGTTGATAGCGTTCTTGCGGACCGACCGGCACCAGTTGCGCCTCGCCCTCGATCAAACGCAGGAAGTGTCAATTGCAAGGGTAGCCAGGGTCGGCCAGCAACCAATGCTTGCCCGGATCGACCAACAGGCTGCTGGCAAGCAACAACGCGCCCGAACCGCCCGGAGTGACCAGAATGCGCTGGGGATCAATATCAACGCCGTAGCGTCGGGCGTAGAATCCGGAAATGGCTTCGCGCAGTTGCGGAAGACCACGAGCGGCGGTGTAGCGAGTCTTGCCGACTGCCAGCGCCGCCTGGCCAGCCTTGATGATGGGCTGCGCAGTCGTAAAATCGGGCTCGCCGATTTCAAGGTGAATAACGTCATGACCCGCTGCCTGCAGTTCATTGGCACGCGCCAGCAGCGCCATGACATGAAAAGGTTCGATGGCGCGACTACGTGCACTGTAAGGCTGGGGCATGGATATTCCTTTATGGGGGCGGGTATTAAAAACATGATTGTCATGACGACGCGGCATGATTCTACCGAACCGACCGCACTACGGTGCTTTAACGGGCTGAAAAACCCAGCCGTCGAATGCTGAATAAAAGAAAGCTACGACGGTACGCATCGACTAGAGTTCATTTAAGTGAAGGGCAGATGTGAAATAGCCATCTCTATAAGCGGACGGCGTCGTCATGCTCGACAACCGGGAGTAGCGCACTACGATTTGATCTGGTAAGTTCGCCCGCTTGCAGCTGCAGGGCCGACGGGTGTCGGTGATGGAACAATCCTGCGCAATAGATTAGAAGAGTGAGAGGCGGTCCAGACATGCCCACCCCAGAAAAGCAACACAGCCATCTAATCGGCGGCTTTGCACCCTACCCGGAAACAAAGGGTGAGGAGTACATGAGCGAGCCCATGCGCGCGCACTTCACCAAGATCCTGAACAAGTGGAAGCAGGACTTGATGCAAGAGGTCGACCGAACGGTAGACCATATGAAGGACGAAGCAGCCAATTTTCCCGACCCGGCCGACCGTGCCAGTCAGGAAGAAGAGTTCAGCCTCGAACTTCGTGCCCGTGACCGCGAACGCAAGCTGATCAAGAAGATCGACAAGACGCTGCAACTGATCAAGGACGAAGAATACGGCTGGTGTGAATCGTGCGGCGTAGAGATCGGCATTCGCCGTCTTGAAGCGCGCCCGACTGCCGACCAGTGCGTCGACTGCAAGACACTTGCTGAAATCAAGGAAAAACAGGTCGGTAAGTGACCTGGGGCCGCCTTTGACTGAAAAAGACGCTTCGGCGTCTTTTTTTGTGCCTGTTGGAATCACGCCCCTCGTGCCAATACGCGCGTTGACTATCGTGCCGACGCTTCACTTCGGTTCGTCGTTCCGGATTTGCGTCCGATCTTGAATGTGCGGTGCGGCAAAGATCTGTGACGCCGAGCGTCACGCACGGCATTCCTACGCTGGAGCGTGAGGAACGATAATCTCAACTATCGTGCGACGCTCCGCGTCGCATGCCGTTCTGGACGCTCTGCGTCACATGGCAGTTCTGTGATGTCAGGTGGGTTGGATTCTGCTCAAGTCCCCTTTTCGCCCCTCGGCGACCTACTTTGATGGGGCCAAAGTAGGCAAATCCCCTCGCTCCTGTTTCCGGCCCGACTTCGTCGGGTTCCTTCGCCCTGTCACTAACGTCGCAATTTGCGTCGCCAGTGCTACCGCGACCGAAAAGCTTTGCGTTGGCAGCGGCTGCGTGTAGGGCGTGACAGTATTAACTATCGTGCGACGCTCCGCGTCGCATGCCGTTCTGGACGCTCTGCGTCCGGTCTTGGACGAGCAACGCGGCGCAGAGTGAACATCGTCACGAGAGTCCGCGTGAAGACCAACCGCGTTTCGCTTGCCCGCTCAAGCTAGCCACCCGTAACATCCCGCCCATGAAAAAACCGGCCTATATCGGGCGCTTTGCGCCGACTCCCAGTGGTTATCTGCATTTTGGCTCGCTGGTCGCAGCGCTGGCGTCCTATCTGGACGCTCGCGCAGTCGGCGGCCAGTGGCTGTTACGCATGGAAGACCTGGACCCGCCGCGCGAGGTGGCCGGCGCGCAAGCCGCGATTCTTGAAACCCTTGAGCGCTACGGCTTTGAATGGGATGGCGAGATGGCTCGGCAGAGCGAGCGCCATGATGCCTACGCCGAAATACTCCAGCGCTGGTTCAATCATGGCCTGGCCTATGCCTGCACCTGCTCACGCAAACAGCTCGAGCCGTTTGAAGGCGTGTATCCCGGTTTTTGCCGCAATGCGGGACATGCGCCCGAGAATGCCGCAATCCGCATCCGGGTCCCGGAGCTTGAATATCGCTTCGAAGACCGTGTGCAGGGCACATTCAAAATGCACCTGGGACGCGAAAGCGGTGACTTCGTGATCCGCAGGCGCGACGGCCTGTATGCCTATCAGCTCGCCGTGATAATCGATGACGCCTGGCAAGGCGTGACCGATATCGTGCGCGGTGCCGACCTGCTGGACTCGACGCCCCGCCAGTTGTACTTGCAGGAACTGCTGGGCTTGCCCCAGCCACGCTACCTGCATGTGCCGCTGATCACCCAGCCGGATGGCCACAAGCTCGGCAAATCCTATCGCTCGCCACCGTTGCCGGCCGAACAGGCCACCCCTCTGCTGATTCGGGCATTGCGGGCACTGGGGCAACCACTCGATACGCACATGACCGATGGCACCGCGCAGGAAGTGCTTGCCTGGGGAATCCGCCACTGGAACGCCGACCTGATCCCCAGACTACGCAATATTGAAGAAGCCCGGATAGACTGATCCAGAGCGGTCGCCGCAAACTGCGACGCAAGTATGCTTGCAGGTTATCCGGCATCCGTTAACATGCCGCTCCTCATCTACCAGCACAGGGAGACCAGATGTACATATACCGGTTGGTTTTGCTTCTGGTGGTAGGCATCTATCTGTTCTCTCCGGCCATCATGGACTGGTGGATCGATGCGACCGGTGCCTGGTATCGCCCCTACATGCTGTGGCTGATCCTGATCGTGGTGACTTTCATTCTGCAGAGCCAGCGAGATGCCGATGAGCTTTAGTCTGACGCAGATGCTGATGGTCAGCGCCGCCTACCTGCTGGTACTGTTCGGTGTAGCCTGGGTCAGCGAGCACGGCCTTATTCCACGCTGGATCATCCGTCATCCGTTGACCTACACCCTGTCACTGGGCGTGTACGCCAGCGCCTGGGCGTTTTATGGCACGGTCGGCCTGGCCTATCAGTATGGCTACGGTTTTCTGTCCAGCTACCTGGGGGTTTCCGGTGCATTCCTGCTTGCGCCAGTGCTGCTCTACCCGATCCTCAGAATCACCCGCACCTACCAGCTTTCATCGCTGGCCGATTTGTTTGCCTTCCGCTTTCGCAGCACCTGGGCTGGTGCGCTGACCACCGTATTCATGTTGATCGGCGTACTGCCGTTGCTGGCCTTGCAGATTCAGGCAGTGGCCGACTCCATCGGCATTCTGACCCGCGAACCGGTGCAGGATCGGGTGGCCGTAGCGTTTTGCGCGCTGATCACCCTGTTCACTATTTTCTTTGGCTCACGGCAAATCGCAACCCGTGAGAAGCACGAAGGGCTGGTATTCGCCATCGCCTTTGAATCGCTGATCAAGCTGATCGCACTGGGCGGTGTCGGGCTGTACGCCTTGTATGGCGTGTTCGACGGCCCGCAACAGCTGGAACTGTGGCTGTTGCAGAACCAGACCGCCCTCGCCTCGCTGCACACGCCGTTGCAGGAAGGCCCCTGGCGCACCCTGCTGCTGGTGTTCTTCGCCTCGGCGATTGTCATGCCGCACATGTATCACATGACCTTCACTGAAAACCTCAACCCGCGCTCGCTGGTCAGCGCCAGTTGGGGGCTGCCACTGTTTCTGCTGTTGATCAGCCTCGCTGTCCCACTGATCCTCTGGGCCGGGCTCAAACTCGGGGCCACGACCAGCCCGGAATACTTCACCCTCGGGATCGGTATCGCGGCCAACAGCAAGTCGCTGGCCCTGCTCGCCTATATCGGCGGGCTGTCGGCGGCCAGCGGACTGATCATCGTGACTACGCTGGCGCTGTCCGGCATGGCCCTCAACCATCTGGTGCTGCCGCTTTATCAGCCGCCAGCCGAGGGCAACATCTACCGCTGGCTGAAGTGGACGCGACGCGGGCTGATCGTGGCGATCATTGCTCTGGGTTACGGCTTCTACCTGCTGCTCGGTGCCCAGCAGGATCTGGCCAATCTCGGCATCGTCGCTTTCGTTGCGACGCTGCAATTCCTGCCGGGCGTACTGTCGGTGCTTTACTGGCCGACCGCCAACCGGCGAGGCTTCATCGCAGGCCTGCTGGCCGGCATTGCGGTCTGGGCAGTCAGCATGCTGCTGCCGCTGATCGGCAACCTGCAGGGCTTTTATATCCCCTGGCTGAACATGATCTACGTGCTGGACGACACCAGCTGGCACATGGCAGCTATCGCGTCCCTCGCGGCCAACGTGTTGTTGTTCACCCTGATATCCCTGTTCACCAATGCCAGCCCTGAAGAAGTCGGTGCAGCCGAGGCCTGCGCGGTCGATAACGTGCGCCGCCCGCAACGCCGTGAACTGCATGCCGTGTCGCCCCAGGAATTCGCCACCCAACTGGCCAAGCCGCTGGGCGCGAAAGCCGCACAGAAGGAAGTCGAACAGGCGCTGCGCGATCTGTACCTGCCATTCGACGAGCGCCGTCCTTATGCCCTGCGCCGCCTGCGCGACAGGATCGAGGCCAACCTGTCCGGGTTGATGGGGCCAAGTGTCGCCCAGGACATGGTGGAAACCTTCCTGCCGTACAAATCGGGCAGCGAAAAATATGTCACCGAAGACATACATTTTATTGAAAGCCGTCTTGAGGACTACCACTCGCGCCTGACCGGCCTTGCTGCCGAACTCGACGCCCTGCGCCGCTACCACCGCCAGACCCTGCAGGAACTGCCGATGGGTGTGTGCTCGCTGGCCGAAGATCAGGAGATCCTGATGTGGAACAGGGCGATGGAAGAGCTGACCGGCATCGTCGCCCAGCGCGTGGTCGGTTCGCGACTGGAAACCATTGCCGAACCCTGGAAAAGCCTGCTGACCGGCTTTGCCAGCCTGCCCGATGAGCATCTGCACAAGCAGAAACTCGGTCTGGACGGCCAGACCCGCTGGCTCAACCTGCACAAGGCAGCCATCAACGAGCCTCTCGCTCCGGGCAACAGTGGCCTGGTGGTGCTGGTCGAGGACCTGACCGACACGCAGATGCTTGAAGACAAGCTGGTGCACTCAGAGCGGCTGGCCAGCATTGGTCGACTGGCAGCAGGCGTGGCGCACGAGATCGGCAACCCGATCACCGGCATTGCCTGTCTCGCGCAAAACCTGCGTGAAGAGCGTGAAGAAGACGGCGAACTGAAAGAAATCAGCAGTCAGATACTTGAACAGACCAAACGTGTGTCGCGCATTGTCCAGTCATTGATGAGCTTTGCCCACGCGGGGGCTCATCAGCACAGCGACGAGGCCGTTTGTCTGGCTGTGGTGGCTCAGGATGCTATTGGTTTGCTGGCGCTGAACCGGCGCAATTTCGAAGTACACTTCTATAACCTGTGCAACCCCGAACATTGGGCTGTCGGCGACCCGCAGCGCTTGGCACAAGTGCTGATCAACCTGCTCTCCAATGCCCGCGATGCGTCCCCGGCAGGCAGTGCGGTCAGGGTCAGAAGCGAAGTATCCGAGCACACGGTGGACCTGATCGTCGAAGACGAAGGCAGTGGGATTTCAAAGGCAATCATGGACCGATTGTTCGAGCCGTTCTTCACTACCAAGGAGCCTGGCGAAGGAACCGGACTTGGCCTCGCGCTGGTCTACTCCATCGTTGAAGAGCATTATGGACAAATCACTATCGACAGCCCGGCCGATCCCGAGCAGCAGCGTGGAACCCGTATTCGGGTGACCTTGCCACGTCATGTCGACGCGACGTCCACCGTGAACTGAGACCGTCGAGAGAACTGAATCAATGCCGCATATTTTGATCGTCGAAGACGAAACGATTATCCGCTCAGCCCTGCGTCGCCTGCTTGAACGCAATCAGTATGAAGTCAGTGAGGCCGGCTCCGTTCAGGAAGCTCAGGAGCGCTTCAGCATTTCGTCTTTTGATCTGATCGTCAGCGACCTGCGCCTGCCAGGCGCGCCCGGTACCGAACTGATCAAGCTCGGCGAAGGCAAACCTGTGCTGATCATGACCAGTTACGCCAGCCTGCGCTCAGCGGTCGATTCGATGAAGATGGGGGCTGTGGATTACATCGCCAAACCCTTCGATCACGATGAAATGCTGCAGACGGTCTCACGAATTCTGCGTGATCGCCAGACGGTAAAGGGTCTTCAGGACGAGCGTAACGCCCTTGCCAAGGCTAACGGCGCTGAAAAAGGCCCGGCACAGAATAATAATGGCGAGATCGGCATCATCGGTTCTTGCCCGCCCATGCTGGATCTCTACAGCAAGATCCGCAAAGTGGCCCCGACCGATTCCAATGTTCTGGTTCAGGGCGAGTCGGGCACCGGCAAAGAACTGGTCGCCCGCGCCCTGCACAACCTGTCACGCCGTGCCAAGGCGCCGATGATCTCGGTCAACTGTGCGGCCATCCCTGAATCGCTGATCGAGTCTGAATTGTTCGGTCACGAGAAAGGCGCATTCACCGGAGCCAGTGCAGGTCGTGCTGGTCTGGTCGAAGCTGCTGACGGAGGCACGCTGTTTCTCGATGAAATCGGCGAGCTGCCTCTGGAAGCCCAGGCACGCCTGCTGCGCGTTTTGCAGGAAGGCGAGATTCGTCGTGTCGGCTCGGTGCAATCGCAAAAGGTCGACGTACGCCTGATTGCCGCAACCCACCGCGACCTCAAGACACTGGCCAAAAATGGCGAGTTTCGTGAAGACCTGTTCTACCGCCTGCACGTCATCGCCCTGAAACTCCCCGCGCTGCGCGAGCGTGGCAGCGATATTCTGGAAATCGCCCGTGCGTTTCTGGTACGTCAGAGCGCCAAGGTCGGTCGCGACGACCTGAAGTTTTCCCCCGACGCCGAACAAGCCATTCGCCATTACAGCTGGCCAGGCAACGTACGCGAACTGGAAAATGCGGTGGAGCGCTCGGTGATCCTGTGCGAAAATCCGGAAATCACCGCAGACCTGCTGGGCATCGACATCGAGCTCGACGGTCTGGATGACGACGAGTACATGGGCATGGCACCGCTGCCGGGGTCTTCCGGCTCGACGGGCAATGAGCCGGCCGAAGACCTGTCGCTTGAGGACTATTTCCAGCACTTCGTTCTGGAGCATCAGGACCACATGACTGAAACCGAGCTGGCGCGCAAACTGGGCGTCAGTCGCAAGTGTCTGTGGGAACGTCGGCAACGTCTGGGCATTCCGCGTCGCAAGGGCGTCGCCAACGAGACGTAAAAAGCGGTAAAGGCTCTGGCACGCGGTGCGCAGAGCGGGTAGAAACTGTTACCGCAAACACTTCACGTAACAAAAGCCGGGTCTTACGGTAACGCAGACCCGGCGGGAG
>NZ_LKBW01000317.1 GCF_002699855.1 Pseudomonas amygdali
CGCTACGACAAGCTGGCCAAGAGCTACGCAGCCATGGTCACGCTGGCTTGTAGCCTACGTTGTATGCGGCAATACTTTTCGTACAAAACCTAGTCCGCTTTTGATTCTGGCCGCAGGCCGTGGGAGCGAGCTTGCTCGCGAAGGCGCTGTTTCAGTCGATGCATTTTCGGCGATTATAAAGACCTTTTCGCGAACAAGTTCGCTCCCACGCCCTTCGGGCAGAAGCACAGAGGCCATTTATTCCGGGCGTTCCAAGACCTGTGTATAACCTCGGTGCGTGGGGCTAATCACAAGTCTTACGAAGCGTGCTGAAAAGTCCTACGCTATTTGTGTAAAAGTCCGAAACACTAACGCGCTGGTCATGTCGTCGCACGCTGTGCAACATGGCGCGCGTGCAATCACAAAACGGGAATACCCTTATGCAACGTTTTTTAAGCATCGCGATGGCGCTGTGCATCGGGCTCACCATGAGTCTGGATGTGAACGCCGCGCGTTTCGGTGGCGGCAAAAGCATGGGCTCGGCGCCTACGCATCAGACACGTCAGGCCGCACCCTCCACGCCTGCGGCAGCGCCTAACGCTGCGGGCCGTCCTGCGCCTGCGGCAAGCGGTGCCTCGCGCTGGCTGGGCCCATTGGCCGGTATCGCTGCCGGTGGCCTGCTCGCGTCGATGTTCATGGGTGACGGCTTCAACGGCCTGCAACTGTTCGACATCCTGATCATGGGCCTCATCGCCTTCCTGATCTTCCGCTTCATTGCGCGTCGTCGTCAGCAGCAACAGCCGAAAATGGCCGCTGCCGGTGCACCGTACCAGCGTGAAAGCAGCCAGCCTGCGCAGAACCCGATCTTCGGCAGTTCCTCACCGGCCTCCGCTGCGCCAGTGATCAACGCCCCGGCCTGGTTCAACGAAGAGCGCTTTCTGGAAGCCGCTCGTGGCCACTTCCAGTCGCTGCAACAGCACTGGGACGCCAACGAAATGGACAAGATCGCCGAGTTCGTTACCCCGCAAATGCTGCAGTTCCTGAAAAAGGAACGTGCGGACCTGGGCGATGGCTTCCAGTCGACCTACATCGACAACCTTCAGGTTCAACTGGACGGTGTGGATGATCGCGCCGACAAGACCATCGCTACCCTGACCTTCTCGGGCGTGTCCAAGACCTCGCGTTTCGACCAGGGCGAAGTGTTCAGCGAAAGCTGGAACATGGAGCGCCCACAGGGTGATAACCAGCCGTGGCTGGTAGCAGGAATTCGCCAGAACGGTTGAACCAGATTCCTTTCTCGCGTTCAGAACCCCGGACATGTCCGGGGTTTTTGCTTATCCGTTCGGATAGTTATTTTGAGAAAGGCTTTACGCTACTGTATAACCCGCGCCATCAAGTGAGAGGATCTGTGTCGTGGAAGAAGTCATCGAACAACTGCGTGAAGCAAACGAACCGGTCCCGGTTCCGCTTGAGCTGCCAGACGAAGACCAACTGGTCGAAATTGAAGAACAGCTGTTCATCAATATTCCGTTCGTCTTCAAAGAGTTTCTCCTGACGGTCAGCGATGTGGTGTACGGCAGCCTTGAGCCCGTCACCGTGACCGATCCGCAGTCGCACACCTATTTGCCGGACGTGGCCGCCACGGCCTGGGATCTGGGCGTGCCGCGCGAGCTGATTCCGATCTGCCAGGACGGCGACGACTACTACTGCGTCGAAGAAGACGGCACGGTCGTGCTGTGGTCCGCCGAAGAGGAGCTGGTCACCGAGGAAAGCTGGGAGTCAGTCTGGCACTGGGCTCGGGATGTCTGGCTGGAAAGCTGAGACACCCCGTCCGGTAAAGACTGTAAGGTAATCGCCGGGCTCAATGCCCGGACGATTCCTGATTATTGCCCAGCGTCTCCAGCAGCGCGATCTGCATCCGCGTATGCACGCGGATCAGCCAGCGCCAGAGCAGTGCCGCAACCAGAGCGGCAATCAGGGCGATGACCAGCAGCAATTCGTTGGCAGGCAGAATGCTTGCCGACAATGCTGCCAGCATCACGAAAATCACCACCAGCGACAACAGCGGAATCACTTCCGCCACGACCTTGCGCACCCGCACGGTATGTCGGCCCGCCATCTCGGGTTTGACGCCCATCTCCGCCAGCAGCATCGACAGCGCCTTGAGCTTGCGATACGCGGCAATCAGAAACGGCAGCGACAGCAGCAACGCCGCGCCGCAGATCCAGGCTTTCTGGTGACTGACATCCGCCACCCATTCGTCCATGTACCCTCCAAGATGCTCGGCAAAATAGCCGACGCTGAAGAAAATCGCCATTACCAGCGCCAGATTGACCCCGACCTGTAGCAGAATCCGCCGGATCATCCCGGCAAGCACTGCACCCTGCCCTTGCGGCTGAATGCTGCGCAGCCACTCGCCGTACATGCCGAACACCCGTGCAACGCGCCGGGGCATGATCGACGCCAGCTTGAGTGACAGCGGATCGGCACCGCGAATCAGGTAGGGCGTCAGCAAAGTAGTAATGGCTGATACCGCCACTGCCACCGGGTAGAGAAAATCGCTGGTGACCTGCAGAGTCATGCCCAGCGCCGCGATGATGAAGGAAAACTCGCCAATCTGTGACAGCCCCATCCCCACGCGCAATGAGGTGCGACCGTCATTGCCGGCGATAAACGCCCCAAGGCCGCAAGACAGCATCTTGCCCAGCACCACAGCGACGGTGATGACTGCAATCGGCCAGGCATATTCCAGCAGGATTTTCGGGTCGATCATCAAACCGATGGCGACGAAAAAGATTGCGCTGAACATGTCACGAACCGGCTCGATCAATCGCTCGATTTTCAGCAGCTCACGCGACTCAGCCATGATCGCACCGATCAGGAACGCGCCCAGCACCATGCTGTATTCCAGCTTGACCACCAGCAGGCAGAAGCCGAAACACAGGCCCAGCACGGTAATCAACAGCATTTCATTGCTTTCGAACCTGGCGACATAGGCCAGCAAACGGGGCACCAGCAGAATCCCGATCACCAGCGCTACGATCATGAACAACGACAGTTTGCCGACCGTGGAAAACACTTCCCCCGAACTGACGGAGCCGCTGACTGCGATGCCGGACAACAGCGCAATAATGCCGATGCCGAGAATGTCTTCGACGATCAGCACACCGAAGATCAGCTGGGCAAAATGCTGGTTCTTCATCTTCAGGTCGTTGAGCGCCTTGACGATGATGGTGGTGGAAGAGATCGCCAGAATCGCGCCGAGAAACAGCGAGTCCATGGTTTTCCAGCCAAAGAACTGCCCTATCTCGTAACCGATCCAGATCATCAGGGCAATTTCCAGGAAAGCCGCGATGAACGCCGTCGTGCCAACCTTGAACAACTTGCGCAGGCTGAATTCCAGCCCCAGGCAGAACATCAGGAAGATCACTCCCAGCTCGGCCAGAATCTTGATGGTGTCCTCATCGTGAATCAGGCTGACCGGTGGTGTATGCGGGCCGATAATGAAGCCCGCTAGGATATAACCGAGCACCACTGGCTGCCTGAGGCGATGAAAAAGGATGGTCACCACGCCGGCCACCAGCATGATCACTGCCAGGTCCTGAATGAAATTGATGGCATGCATGGGGATACGGCTCCTTGTGGGTGATGACTCCTAAAACCGCTGGCACTGTTCTTGCAACGGCGTCGGCTGGTAGTTGCGCCATCAAAATCGGATGAAAGCGTAGGAAAATTCCCGATCCACGGGTTTTTGCAGGTTAACACCGCCCCCTTCGACATAAAGCCGGTGCAATATATGGAAACAGATAGTTATGACGCGTGACGGCCGCCTGCTGGCCAGCGTCCCGATAACTGTCACAAGCCCCTTGAGCGCCAGGATAGGCGCCCCTTGAACACCTTGACCGTGTGAGTACGCTATGGAACCCGGAAACGCCCAGCTGTCGATGACTGTATTGATGACCCCGGACATGGCCAACTTCTCTGGCAACGTACACGGCGGCACGCTGCTCAAGTACCTGGACGAAGTGGCCTACGCGTGTGCCAGCCGCTACGCCGGACGCTATGTGGTAACGCTGTCGGTGGACCAGGTGATTTTTCGCGAGCCCGTGCATGTCGGCGAACTGGTGACCTTCCTTGCGTCGGTCAATTACACCGGCAACACGTCCATGGAGGTGGGCATCAAGGTGGTCACCGAAAACATCCGCGAGCGCTCGGTACGCCATTCCAACAGCTGCTTTTTCACCATGGTTGCCGTGGACGACAATCGCAAACCCGCCAGCGTACCGCCTCTGGAACCGGAAACCCCGGAAGGCAAGCGTCGTTTCATTCAGGCGCAACAACGCCGCCAGATTCGTCAGGAACTGGAAAAGCGTTATCAGGACATCAAGGAAGAAGCCTTGTAAGGGACAGGCTCAGACATGGATGCCTGAGCCCTCGGTTGCATCTGAAGGTTACAGACGCACAGCGTCGAACTTCACCCGTGGATGCGCGATGCGATCCTGGGCGCGCACCAGTTCCAGCTCGTAACTGCCGCAAGCCTGCGTTTCGAGCAGCACTTCGTGGACTGCTGCTGCGCTGAATTCGAACGCTGCTACCAGATCGTCGCCCAATAAAATGCGTGACAGGAACAACCCGGACGTCAGATCACCCACTCCGACCGGCTGGCGTGGAAACGCCAATAGCGGGCGGCGCAGGTGCCAGCTTTCCTCGGCGGTCACCAACAGCATTTCAAAGCCGTCGGCAGCCTTGCCGGGGTAATCAAGGTGTTTGACGACAACCGCTTTGGGACCCCGCGCCAGCAAGGCCCGCGCCATCGCCAGGCAGTCGGCCAGCGATTCGGGCTTGCGGCCAGAGAAGCTGTCCAGCTCCAGCTGGTTGGGACACATGAAGTCAGCCATGGCCGCAGCCTCTTCCAGCAGGAAATCGCTGACTTCAGGCGCAACGATGCAGCCTTTTTCTGGATGACCCATCACCGGGTCACACAGGTACAGCGCCTTGGGATTGGCAGCCTTGATGCGCGCCACGCCGGTCAGAATCGCCCTGCCCTGCGCCGCACTGCCCAGATACCCGGACAGCACGGCATCACAGTTGCCCAGCTCGCCGATGGCGGCTATCCCGTCGATCAGTGCGGGAATCTGCTGCGGGGCCAGCACTTCGCCTGTCCACTGCTTGTATTGCGTGTGGTTGGAGAACTGAACCGTATTGAGCGGCCAGACATTGACCCCGATACGCTGCATCGGGAACACCGCCGCGCTGTTGCCGGCGTGGCCGAATACCACATGGGACTGGATAGCGAGCAAGTGAGGCGTACGTTTCATTGGGGGCGGAATCCTGAACACGATGCAAATGCAATAATGAGAAATATAAGTTGCGCAGTATGGCTGTAAATCACTCAGGGCAGTTAAGCTGGTAACTCCTACGCTGGAGCACTCCGTCATGCTGACCCTGGGAAACATCTTCGTGCTGATGCTGTTCGCAAGTGCTGCGGCCTGGTGGTGGCACGCCCATGGTCTGCGAGAGAAAGCGCTGGCGCGCGTCAAGCAGCATTGCGCACGCCTTGAGCTGCAACTGCTGGACGACGCCGTTGCCCTGCGCCGCCTGACCTTCGCCCGCGACGCTCAAGGCCGCAAGCGCCTGGCCCGCGTGTATGGCTTCGAGTTCACCGTGACCGGCGAGCAGCGTCACCCTGGCACGATCACCATGTTCGGCGCGCACACTGCGCAAATCGAACTGGCACCCTACCCGTTTGAAATCAAGACGCCACCACCCAGCGCTGAAATTATTCAAATGAGCGAGTGGCGTCAATCGCATCAGAAATGGAAGCAGTAGCGGCTGGTTAAATGCAAATCGTTGTGGGAGCGAGCTTGCTCGCGAAGAGGGCGTCAAAGCCCCCGAAAAGAGGGCGTTTGAAGGGTCGCCTTCGCGAGCAAGCGGCGCATCACGCCAGACACTCCACCATCTGCGCCTGCAACTTATCCACATCCTGCGGTGTAGAGAAGATCAATTCCAGGCGTGAATCCTGACGCCATTCGCTGATTTGCCAGGCCAGCGGAGCACCGTCGACCACATTCCCGGAATACCAGCCGCCTTCGCTGTGGTTAACCATCTTTGCCCGCCGCCACTCAATGCTTTCCAGCCAGTACAGAATGCGCTGCAGGTCGAAGCGCTGCGAGGGATGCCAGCGCCAGCCGATGCTCCAGCCTTCAGCACTTGCCTGAATCAGGCAGATCGGTACCTTCGGGTCGACCCATAGCGCAGGCAACTGGCCAACGCTGTTGGGCAGCATCAACTTATCCACAGCCTGTTTATCCACAACGGCAGCGGCGTTGAACCCCGGTATTTGGCTCGGGTGCAGCTCCCCGTATCGGGTCCAGATCAAGGCGTGCGGCAGCAACTGTTCGGCCAATGCCAAGCGAGAGACTTCATCCAGCTGCTCGGACTTGTTCATGACCACAAGCCCTGCATCCGCCAGTGCTTCCTGTTGAGTGCTCGGCAACGGTTGTCCGGCGAGCATTGCTTGCGCGTCCAGCACCACCACGCCGGGCTGAACATTCAGGACGCCACGCCAGGGCGCCTCGCGCAATTGCGCCATGAGTTGCGCAGGATGACCCAACCCCGAAGGCTCGATCAGCAGACGATCAGGCCGGGCCTTGCGCAACAACCGCCCCAGACCGATCTGGAACGGCACGCCATTGACGCAACACAGGCAGCCGCCAGCCACTTCGCCAAGTGCGATACCATCGGCATCCGTGGTCAGCAGGGCGGCATCCAGACCGATCTGTCCGAACTCATTGATTAACACGGCCCAGCGTTCATGGGCGGGTTTCTGCGCCAGCAGGCGTTTGATCAGGCTGGTCTTGCCGGCGCCCAGCGGGCCACCGATGACATGCGTCGGTATGTTTTGCAGCATGGGATCACTTTTGACGAATGCGTGGGTCATTGAAGAGCAAGGAAGGGTAATGATGCAAGTGATGTGGCTGCCCGCCCGCCTGGCACTGACGCTGCTGGCGGTGAGTTCGGGTACGGCGTGGGCCGAGGCGTGTCTGGTCCACAGCCAGGCCGAAAGGCTGGATGTGAAAGTCTGCCAGGAAAATATCAATATCCCGGCAGACCTGTTCCACGACAACTTCTGCAAGCCACAACTGGCCGGGCAGAAGACCGAAACGACCTACTCGCAACAGTGCCCGGCAGGTGCCTTCGGTGTCTGTCGCAATGCGCAGGTCGCCAATCTGCCGTATCGCGAGCACATTCACTATTACGGGGTCGCC
This sequence comes from Pseudomonas amygdali, assembly GCF_002699855.1. Taxonomy (GTDB): domain Bacteria; phylum Pseudomonadota; class Gammaproteobacteria; order Pseudomonadales; family Pseudomonadaceae; genus Aquipseudomonas; species Aquipseudomonas amygdali. The sequence continues at coordinate 7,248 of NZ_LKBW01000317.1, forward strand.
CGTGACGCGCTGTACCTCAAGCCCTTCTGTGAAGGCCAGAGCAAGGGGCAATGGGTAACGCCTGAATAAAGTTTCAGTCCAGCCAGTCCAGCGTCAGAATCAACCTGCGCTCGTTACGCAGCAGTTGCGGCGAGCGATGGATCAAACCGAAGCCTTCGTTACCGTGCCAGCGTTCACCCTTGAGCAACGCCACTTCCCCGCTGCTGATCTGCTGGATGTCGGCGGCATTGGTGGGCTCGGCATCGAGGCGACCGAGTTGTTTGCGGTCCATGACGTCTTCATGCAGCCACTGGCTGCCCACACCGCCGTAAGTGGTGATGAGGCGCACCGGCACATGATCGACATGGAAACGCGGGCACATGGCTTTATCGAGCACCCGCAGGCGCAGGCCAACGCACTCGGCACCCAGCAGACAGGCATAAGCGCTGACCAGCCAGGAAACGTCGGCAATGAAACCCTGATACCCCTGCAAATCGGNACTTCACCCCCCCTTACTTGCAGGGGCATGGACTCTGCAAGGGGCTCGCCCATCGACAGCAACAAGGCACCGAAATCTTCGATGTGCGCAGGCAGCTGACGCTGCCAGACCGCAAGGTTGACGTCATCCTGGAGGATCTCGCTCAATACCTCAGGCGTGCCGCCGTGTGCCTGACGAACGGCGTTCTTGTCATTCAAACGATAGGCCAGCATCAGGCAGCCACCTCTTCTTCGTACCAGTCGCCAAAAGGATCGGCCAGCGTGCGCCAGCGCTCGACACCCGCCGCCATTTCCGCATCAGTGAGCAGGCAGTTATCCAGCTCGGTGGTCAGCCGTGCAAAATCGATGTTCTGGCCAATGAACACCAGTTCCTGACGGCAGTCACCGGTTTCAGTCGACCAGTTCTCCAGAATGGATTTGACGCTTTCTCTGTCCTCTGGCCAGCTTTCACGGTTCACGAAGCGCCACCAGCGTCCGGCAAAACCGTGGCGCATCAAGCCGCCCGCCTGCGACCAGCTACCTGCATCCTTGTATTTGCTGGCCAGCCAGAAGAAGCCTTTGGAGCGCAGCAGTTTGCCATTGGTCCACGGGCGATTGATGAAATTGAAAAAACGCTCCGGATGGAACGGGCGCCGGGCACGATAGGCAGTTGATGCTATGCCGTACTCTTCTGTTTCCGGCGTGTGTTCGCCGCGCATTTCCTTGAGCCAGCCCGGTGCCTGAGACGCGCGCTGGAAGTCAAAACGCCCGGTGTTGAGAATCGTCGCCAACGGCACCTGGCCCATCACCATCGGCACAATCTCGGCTTCGGGGTTGAGGCGCTTCAGGATCGCCATCAGCTCTTCACGCTCACTGGAGCTGATCAGGTCGATCTTGCTGAGCAGGATGACGTCGGCAAATTCGATCTGCTCGATCAGCAGGTCGGTAATCGAGCGGTCATCGTCTTCACCCAGGCTTTCACCGCGTGTGGACAAGCCGTCCGCCGCTTCGTAGTCGAGCAGAAAATTCACGCCATCGACGACGGTGACCATGGTGTCCAGACGCGCCAGATCCATCAGGCTTTTGCCAGCTTCGTCACGAAAAGTGAAGGTCTCGGCCACTGGCAGTGGTTCGGAGATTCCAGTGGATTCGATCAATAAATATTCAAAACGACCGTCCTGAGCAAGACGACTGACCTCTTCGAGCAAGTCCTCGCGCAAGTTGCAGCAGATGCAGCCATTGCTCATCTCGATCAACTTTTCTTCCGCATGGTTCAGGCTGACATCGCGCTGAACTTCGCTGCCGTCGATATTGATCTCACTCATATCGTTGACTATTACGGCAACCCGCAGGTTTTCACGATTGCGCAGCACATAATTGAGTAAAGTGCTTTTACCGGCCCCTAGAAAACCGGACAGAACGGTAACGGGTAGAAGATTTGCCATCAGGATTCTCCAGGCAGCTGCAAGGCTTGAACCTTGTTCATTTCGGCTGCAACGAATCCCTCAGGCAGCCGACTCTAATCACACTGAGATGTTATAGTATAACAACACATAATAGCTACGGCGTTGGTGAAGGGATCTTCATGAGACGGGTTTCAACAGGTTTGATGGCGATGTTGATCAGCGCGCACTTGATGGCAGCACCACCCAGGCCTTCTGCCGACCTCGCCACCTGTACGCGTAGCGCGACGGTGCTGGCGTGCAGCGATGCCCAAGGCAATAGCTACAGCGTGACCACCGCCGGATCGACGACCTGGTTGAAGGGTTACGAGGTACTCGATAAGCGCCGCTGGACGCAGACCAACAGTCGCTATGGTCAGCTGACGTTTTTTACCGGGCTGGCTTCCAATGGCGAAGCCTGGGTAGGCACTGTCCAGCGCGTGGGCTGGACAACAATCACGCGGGTGTCCAGCTCAAGCGGTACGCGTAGCAAGATCACCTGCAGCCGGCTGAACGGCTGCCGTTGACCTGCTCAGACCTGCTGTTCCTGCTTCTGCGCTTGCAGCCAGGCCATGTGCGAATCCACTGGCGGGTTGCGCTGGAAATAGCGCTGCAGGCCATCGAACAAGCCGTCTGCAACGGCCTGCTGATGACGCGCGGTGACCAGACGCTGACTGTCTCGACTGTTGGAGATAAACCCGGTTTCGACCAGAATCGACGGTACGTCCGGTGACTTGAGCACGGCGAACCCGGCCTGCTCGACACGCTTCTGATGCAACGTGGTAATGCCTTCCAGGCTGCCGAGAACGGTGTGGCCCAGTTGCAGGCTGGCTGCAATGGTAGCGTTCATCGACATGTCGAGAATCACCCCGGCGAGCATCGGGTCCTTGTCCTTGAGGTTGAGCAGCGACGAGGCACCCAACAAATCGGCACCGTTTTCTCGCTGAGCCATAAAACGCGCCGTTGCCGAGGTTGCACCGCCTTCGGAAAGGGCAAACACCGAAGCACCAGAGGCCGTCAGACGAGGCGCTGCGTCGGCATGTACGGAGATGAACATGTCTGCGTTGGACTTGTGCGCGAACTCGACGCGCTTGCGCAGCGGTACGAAGAAGTCATCGTTGCGCACCAGACGCACGTCGAAACCCTTCTCGCGCTTCAGGCGTTTGGCCAGCAACTGCGCGATGGAAAGCACCACATCTTTTTCGCGTTCACCCCGAGAACCTACAGCGCCCGGGTCCTTGCCGCCATGACCGGCATCGACCACCACCATGATGTCGCGTCCGGTGTGCGCCTTGTTGGTCTGGATCGGGACGGGCACCGGTGGCGGCAGCTCAGCCATCTGCACGGGCGCATGGGCCGTGGAACTCATGTCCAGCACCAACCGGTGTCCCTGCCCACCTTCCGGGCCGAGCAGGAAACTGTTGAGTTGCACTGGCGCGGTCAGGTCCAGCACGATGCGCGTGTCGTCACCCTGGCCGTAGTGCCCGGAGCGAATGGACTTGATAACGGTACGGTCCAGCGCCAGTTGGCTGAAGTCGCCGGTCAGCCGCGAACCGCTGACATCGATGATCAGACGGTCGGGGGCGGAAAGCGTGAAAGTTTTGTACTGCACCGGGCCGCTAAGGTCGAGGACCAGGCGCAGCTTGTCGTTGGTACGCCACAGGCGGGCGTTACGAATCTGTGTGGCATAGGCACCCAACGGCAACTTCAGAGCCGCGCTGACCAGCAGCATGTTGAGCAACACTTGGCGTCGGTGCATGGAACATCTCAAAGAGCAAATTGAGCATCCCGGCTCACGAAGGGTTCATCCACATCATTAGTAACAATATAACATGCAGTTACGAACGAAAGATGAAGCCTTTCATGAAGATTCCGTCATCTGGCGCCCCGCCAACGTGACAAAAAATCACCGCCTTCAGACAGAGTGTTCCACGTGGAACATAACCCTCTGAATTTGATCAGGTACGCGGGGCGACATTGCCGCACTGTGGCCCCAGCCATACAGCGCGAGTGTCCATGCTGCCATTCTGTTGCTGACCAGTGGCGTTAAAAGTACCTACCACGTTTGTGGTGAACTCACGATCACTAAGGAACTGCGTCTGCCCGGTGCCCTGAGCTTTCGGGCAGCTAAACTGAAAGTTCCAGGTCTTGCCATTTCGCGCGGTGATTTTTTGCGTGCACCCGGAAGCCGGATCAGTCAGCGGGATGTTGTCAGACTGTACCTGAGCCTGTGTCAGGCAGGCTCTCACGCCCTTGCCGCCGAGCGACACGCCCTGCTTCTTCATCATCTGTTCCATCATGGCGCGCTGCTCAGGCGGCAGATTCTGCAATTGCCCCAGCATCAATTGCATGTCCGGCAATTGCTGTCCGTCCACCTTCATATTGCTCGACGTCAGTTCCCACAAGCCGGGTTGCAGCATCTGCGCTTGAGCCAGGGGGGTAGCCAGGCAAAACATCCAGGCCAATATGCGTTTGTTCATTTCAAGATTCCTGATGGACGATTGCAGATGTAAACGGGGCCGGAATCATCCAGCCGGAAGATAAGCCTTAGACGGCACAGGAGTCGCCCAGTTGCATGGGGAATAAAATAGCGACATTCCCGTTCAGCTGTGGTCTGTTAGGCAGCAAAGACGAGGAGCATTGTTCCACATGGATTATCACGACCCGTACTTTTTTGGTTATGTCCTCGGCTTCATTCATTTGCTGGGCACAGGCGCCGCCATTCACGCGCTGCTGACGGTGCGTACCTCTCAAGGTGCGATTGCCTGGGCGATGCCGCTGCTGTTCATTCCGTATTTCACCCTGCTGCCTTATCTGGTGTTCGGCAGAAGCTCGTTCGACGCGTATATCAAGGCGCGTCGCCAGGCCAACCAGGAAATGCGCATTGCGATTGGCAGCCTCAACTGGCGGCCGTGGATCGAGGAAGCTGTGGCAGCACGTCGCTCGGATGCCTATGCAGCGTTGCGCGCCATGCCCAAGTTGGGAAACATGCCTGCACTGGCCAACAACAAGGTCAGGTTATTGATTAATGGTGAGGAAACCTTCGGAGCGATCTTCAAAGCCATCCGTGAGGCGAAAAAGACAATCCTGATTCAGTTCTTCATCATTCATGACGACAACCTCGGTCGCCAACTGCAAACACTGCTGCTGGAAAAAGCCGCCGAGGGCGTAGGCATCTTTGTCCTTTATGACCGGATCGGTAGCCACGCACTGCCGGGGGCCTACATCGACAAATTGCGCGACGGTGGCGTGCAGATAAAAGCCTTTGCCACACGTGGCGGCTGGCTGAATCGCTTTCAGATCAACTTCCGCAACCACCGCAAGATCGTCGTCGTCGATGGCCTGAAAGGCTACATGGGCGGGCATAACGTCGGTGATGAATACATGGGGCTGAAGCCGCCGCTGGCACCCTGGCGCGATACCCATGTAGAAGTCATCGGCCCGGTGGTCGCCTGCCTGCAGGAGTCGTTCGCCGAAGACTGGTTCTGGGCCACCCGCGAGCTGCCACCATTGAGCCTGCCTGATGAGTTTCCCGAGGATGGTGTGCTCTGCCAGTTGCTGACCAGTGGCCCGGCCGATGCGCAGGAAACCTGCTCGCTGTTCTTCGTCGAAGCCATCCACGCTGCCGAAGAGCGCGTATGGATCACCAGCCCTTACTTCATACCTGACGAAGCCGTGACCGCTGCGCTGACCCTGGCGGTACTGCGCGGGGTGGATGTGCGCCTGCTGCTGCCCTCACGACCTGATCATTATGTGGTCTATGCCGCCTCCAGCCTGTACGCCTTCGATGCCGTGCGTGCCGGCGTGCGGGTATTCCGTTACGAACCAGGCTTCCTGCACCAGAAGGTCGTGCTGGTCGACAACGACATCACTGCCATAGGCAGCGCAAACCTCGACAACCGCTCGTTCCGCCTCAACTTCGAACTGATGCTACTGACGTTCGACAGCGACTTCTCCAGCCAGGTGGAATCCATGCTCACTGCCGACTTCAACCTCGCCCGCGAAATATCCGTGCAGGAAAGCCACGAAACGCGGCGCCTGCATCAACTGGGTATGCGCGTGGCGCGGCTGATTTCGCCGATTCTGTGACGCCCCTGCTCACTCAACACGCATGAGCGGGAACAACAGATAAGTCTCATCCATAAATATCCTCCCGCGTCAGCGGCAACCCGGTCTTGCCATCAGCAAAGGGCTTCACGGCGAGTATCTGGTGCAGGTTGATCCAGCCCTTGGCGAATCCATAGGCGCAGCCCGCCAGGTACAGACGCCAGATGCGCAGGGTATGTTCGGGCACGATACGGGCGGCTTCGCCGAGCCTTGATTCAAGCCGCGCGCTCCAGTGTTCCAGCGTTCTGGCGTAGTGCGGGCGCAGGCTTTCCACGTCGACTATTTCCAGCCCGGCTTCACTGATATGGGCGCTGATCATGGCCAGGTGCGGCAGCTCGCCGTTGGGGAATACATAGCGGTCGATGAACTCCCCGGCACCGCGCCCGACAGGACGCCCGTCCGTATGCCGGGCGGTGATCCCGTGATTCATGACCAGGCCGCCCTCCTTCACCGCACAGAACAGGCATTGCGCATACAACGGCAAGTTAGCGTGTCCTACGTGCTCGAACATACCGACGCTGACCACCTTGTCGAAGCGCGCATCCTGCGGCAGGTCGCGGTAGTCGAGCAGTTGCAGGTCGACCTTGTCCTGCAAGCCCTCGGCCTGCACTCGTTGACGGGCCAGCGTCAGTTGTTGCTCGCTGAGCGTGATGCCGAAAACCTTCGCGCCATATTCGCGAGCGGCAAACCGCGCCAGTCCGCCCCAGCCGCACCCCACGTCCAGCAGATACTCACCTGGCTTGAGCCGTAACTTGCGGCACAGGTGGTGGAATTTATCCTGCTGCGCCTGCTCGAGCGATTCGTCACCGGTCTTGAAGTACGCGCAGGAGTAGACCATCTCTTTGTCGAGCCAGAGCTGGTAGAAGTCGTTGGATACGTCGTAATGGTAGGCAATCGACGCGGCGTCAGTGTCCTTGTCATGCTGGACGCGGATCGGGTTGTCGGTGCTGTCATCAGCATCCACAAGGGTATGAGTCAGTTCATCGCAAACCCGGACAACTTCGCTGATCGAACCTTCCAGCTCCAGCCGCCCCTCTACGAAGGCACTGCCGAGCAAGCCCAGGCTGGGGTGGTTGAAATCGGAGACCAGTTGCGGGTCCTTGACCACTATCGTGACGCTGGGCGCAGGCCCCAGGTCCATCTGATGGCCGTCCCAGAGCTTGAGCCGTAACGGCAGATGAAGGTTCTGCAAGGTCGTTGGAAGTTGTGTAAGCATTCAAAATCACCCCCTTATCCAGAAACTCAAAAAGAGTAATCCAGCAAGGGCCCCGCAAAAGGGCCCGCAAAGGCTATTGGCGACGGCAAAACTGCAATGAATCAACTTCGGGGAACAGCCCTGTGCCCACTGATTCGAGCCGAAAGACAGCCTGAATTTGGATCACGCACTGAAACACAGCGCTTAATTTGTAACAGAATTCGTCAAAGCTCAAGCCGTTTTATAACGCTGATCAGCGCCGCTAGCCTGAGCCTTGTCGTTCACCAAATGCCTAGAGCTTCAGCAATGGCTCCTGAAAGCGCAGCAGGCGACCGGCATTGCCCAACACTAATAAGGTGCTCAGATTGTGCAGGATAGCCGCGACCATTGCGCCGGCAGCGCCGAGCAGACCAAAGGCGGCCAGCGCAACGATGGCCAGCGTCCAGCCCAGACCGATGATCACGTTGACCTGTAAGGTCTGACGGCACTGACGGCTGAGCCGCACACAGGTGCCCAGACGACGCAGATCGCTGCCGATCAGCACGATATCGGCGGAAGCCAGGGCAATGTCCGCCCCGCCCGCCCCCATCGCGACGCCGACCACGCCTGCCTTGAGAGCCAGGGAATCGTTGACCCCGTCACCGACCACCATCGGCCGGAAGCCACTGGCGATCTCGCCCATGACACGGTTCAGTTTGTCCTCCGGCAATGCCTGCGCCTGAACGTCTGCTATGCCAATATCGTGTGCCAGGTTGTCGGCCACGCTTTGTCGGTCGCCGGTCAACAGCAACTGCCGTCCCATGCCCAGCTCACGTAATTCAAACAGCGCAGCCTGCGCTTCAGGCTTGACGCTGTCGGCCAGCAGCAGCCAGGCCAGGAAAACGCCATCCAGCGACAACCCGGCCAGCGGGCCGTCATGTGCAGGTACGACGGGGGTGACAATGCCCAACTGCTCGAACAATTCCGGACGACCCAGCGCTGCCTCACCCTGCCCGGTGGACGCCACCACACCCAGTCCCTGCCGCTCACGGGTGTCCAGCAACGGCAGCAGCCGAGTGTTATCCACAAGCCCGGCCAATGCACGGCTGACCGGGTGACTGCTGGCCGACCCCAGGCTGGCCGCCAGTTCGAGCAATTGCGGATGCTGCGCCCCGTCAGCCTGCACCGACTGCAAGCGCAGTCGGCCATAGGTCAGGGTGCCGGTTTTATCCACAACCAGTGAGTTCAGGTCAGCCAGTTCTTCGAGAAACGCCGAACTGCGGATCAAAATGCCGTGCCGCGCGGCGACTGCGATACCGGCGATGGCCGTGGCCGGAGCCGAAAGCACCAGTGCGCAGGGACAGGCAGCCACCAGCACCGCCAGCATCGCCTGAGCATCCTGAGTAATAAACCAGGTCAGCGCCGCGATCAGCAAAACCAGCACCATGTAGCTGCCTGCGTAGCGTTCCAGCAGGCGTGTGATCGGCGGCTTGGAACGCTCCGCGCTCTGCATCAGCGCGATGACCTTGCCCAGCGTGGACTCATCGCCGATGCGGGTCACTTCGATACGCAGCAGCCCGTCCAGGTTGATCGCCCCACCAAACACTTCGATGCCGATACTGGCTTCCAGTGGCACCGACTCGCCGGTAATTGATGAAGTGTCCAGACTGGCCTGCCCGGAAAGAACCTGACCATCCGCCGGGACCCGGTCACCTGCACGCACTTCAACCTGATCGCCAGCCTTGAGCATTGCGTTGTCGACCTCGCGAATATTGCCGTCAGGCCCGAGTAAACGTGCCTGACTGCGGGTCAGACGACCCAGCGCTTCGATGGCTTCCTGCGAGCCGATCACGCTGCGCTCTTCCAGCACATGGCCAAAGATCATGATGATCGGCAGCAAGGCGGCGGTCATCAGATCGCCAGTGGCCCAGGCACCGAGCATCGCCAGCGCGATCAACTGATCGGTGATGCCATGCAGGCTTGGATGCCGCAGGCTGTGCCAACCGGCGCTGATCACAGGTATCGCCACCAGCAGCGAGGCAGCGCCCAACAGCAATTGGCTGACACCTGCCTGTTCCGGAGCGAAAAAACGCCAGACCAGACCCAATGCCAACAGGCCCAGCGCCAGCATCGCGAGGGTCAATTGCCGGGCTGCGCTACGCTGCTCTGCGTTGCTCAGCAGACTGCCATCCGCTTGCGGTTTGATGGCGTGATGGGTGTGAACGGCTTCGCCACTCATTGCGGTGCTCCCTGAATGATCAGGCGGGAATCGTCTTTGGGATCGACGGTGGTGACCGAACCTGCCTGATGCAGAATGCCCGGCACACGTTCACGGTAAAGGCGCTGCATGAGGCCGGGATCGCTGCGGTTCTCGGCAGATTGCGCCAGGCTGACGACGGTCGCGGTGGCTGCTTGTGCCTTGGCCAGGCGCTCGGAAGCTTGTGCGTGCGCCACTTGCAGGGTCCGATCAGCGTGTTGATTGGCGGTCTGGGTCAGTTTTTCTGCATCCGTGCGTGCGTTGGCCACGGCCTGGTCAGCCTGCTGACTGGCCGTCAGCACGGCATTGAAAGCATTGACCGCCGACGTCGGCAGGCTCGACTGCACATCCACCCGAGCGACTTCGACGCCGATGCCCATCCCGGTCGCGTTGAGCTCAGCCAGGCGTTGATTGATGCCGCGCACAAGATCGCCGCGCAGCCGCTCACGACGCTCTGCCGCCTGACTGTCAGCGCCGATGAGCTCGGGGCGGGCAACCAGAATGGTGTCCAGGTCTCGCGCTGCAGTCAGCGCCACGGCGCTGCGATTGACCAGCCGGTCCAGTGCGGGCAATACATGATCGCCCTGCAATACGAAGGCGTTGGGGTCAGTCACTTTGTAGAACACGGTGACGTCCAGCTGCACCACACCGGCATCACCGGTCAGCAGAAAACCAGAACCTGCCAGAGCATCGCTCATCGGCGCTGACAGGGTCGCGATTTCATCGGCTTTGAGTGCCGCTGGCGAACGCAGCAGGGTTTCCACCCGTCGCTCGATCACCCGATCAGCCGAGGGCAGCAGCACTACCTGCTCGAACGGCTGCGGCCAGGCGGTCAGCAATCCTGCGTTCTGCACCCGCTCGAGCGCGCCGAAGCGCATGACCACGGCACGGTTCTGCGGATCGATCTGGCGCACGTTGGACGTCGCCCAGGCAAGCGCAGCCAGCAGGGTCACGCCATACAGTCCGATGAACGCCAGTCGGCTCGCCTGCAACCAGGGGCTGTTGGCAGGCGGTCGTTGCGTTACGGGCTCGTCGACCGGTTGGCTCATGGCTGCGTTCCGCTCTTGCCGTCCAGCGTTGGCGGGCCATCCACCAGCACGCGGAATGGCGCGGCGTCGGTGCGCAGTATCAGGCGAGTACCCGGCGTCACGATGGTGCCCAGCGTGTCCAGCGAGCGCAACAGGTTGTAGAGCTGCGGCGACCCCGCATAGGCGCGGCCATAGATCTGCGCGGCTTCAACACGGGACTGCGCTTCGATATCGGCCGCCTTGACCGTGGCATCGGCCTCGACAATGCGCGCGTCGCGCTCGGCTGCCGAGCGAATCTGCGCCGCTTCACGCTTGCCCACGGCGGTCCGCTCGGTGGCGATGGTCTCGCGTTCGGCGCGCATGCGATCCACGGTGGCGTTAAGCGTCACCGACGGCAGGGTCAGTCGTTCGACGCCTACCTGCAGAACACGAACGCCATAGGTCGCCAGCAGTTGCTGATCGATCTGCTGGCGCAGCTGATTTTCGAACGCGGTGATATTCACCTTGTTGGCGTCGGTGTTCACCAGGCTGGACAGGTCGAAACTGCTCGCGGTGGTTTCCAGCGCAGAGCCGACAAAGGTGCGGATCTGCCGCGCTGCTTCGTCGGGCTGGTTTTGTACCGCGCGCATGAAGCGCTGCACGTTGTCGGCATCGCCCTGTACCTGCCACGCCACATAGGCCTGAGCGATGATGCGCAAGCCGTCACGGGTGCCGACATCCTGCAAACCGCTGGACGTGGTACGCAGGCGCAGATCCACCGGAATGGTCGCTTCGAACGGTGCGGGCCAGCGCCAGTTAAGGCCCGGGTCGAGCAGAACGCGAGAAGGATTACCGAAGCGGGTGACGACGGTCGCTTCACCCGAGCGCACCTGCACCAGGCTCGCCGCCGCAATCGCGAAGGCGATTAGCACCGCCGCCAGGCTTGCCCGTCGCCAATGGAACGCTGCCGGACCGGTCGCGCCATGATGATGGCCGTGGCCGCCATGACCGTGACTGTCATGGCTATCGTGGTCGGCGTGATCGTGATGATGATGATGATGAAACAGACTCAAGGGACGACTCCTTACTGAACGGCTTTACGCGGCGCCGTTGGGTCTGCCGGTGGGGTGAAGGTACGCAGGTCGATGGTCGGCGCGTTGTCGCCGCCCAGACGGTGGTCGAGTATCAGCAGCTTGGCATTGCCCAGGCCTTCGGTCAGTTGCGCCAGGTATTGTTCCAGCAAAAACGCCTGCCCTGCCTTGGCATAGGCCTGGCGCTCGGCACTGAAGCGCAGGTCCGCGCCTTGCGCTGTGGCCAGAACTTCACGGGCTGCGGCACTGGCCTGATCGCGGGCAACGCTGGCATTGAGTTGCGCCTGGTTGGCCTTGTCACTGGCCGCACCGCGTTCGCGGGAGATCAGCGCCTGTGCGCCGATCTGCGCAGCCTGCACGGCATGATAGGCATTGGCGGCACCTGCTGGCGGATGGATGGCTTCGACCACCGTGGCGAGCAGTTCAACGCCGCTGTCCAGACGCTGCAAGTCAGCCTGCACGGCTTTGCCGATGTCATCGGCCAGCCCGCTGCGCTGTTCGCCGAGCAGCTCGTCCAGCGTGCGCGAGGCAAAGTCATGCACCAGCACGCGGCTGGCCGTGCTGCGGATCAGAGAAGGAATATCGGCGCTGTTATAGGTCGAGGCCATCGCCGCGGCATCTGTCAGGCCGATGCGGTAGACGAACCGCACATCCATATTGACGATCTGAAAGCTCTGCTTATCGCCGGCACTGCTGGCAATGACCTGGGATTTTTCGTTGATATGGCTGGCATCCCACAGCCGGTTGGCGCTGCCCGGCGGCGGGCCTTCGGCCGGGTCCAGCGTCTGCTCGGCCGCGTCGGCCGCAGAAACACTGGTCGCAAGCTCATGTACCACGCCGTTTTCAACCGCCAGAACCCGGCCGAACGGCCAAGGTAAACCGACATGCAGACCCGGTCCGAAGACTTCGACCGGCTTGCCGAACCGCTCATAAATGCCTCGCCCCTGCATCGGAATTTCATGCACGCCGCTCAGCGCCCACCCCAGCGCTGCAACCACCGCCAGCACCGGCAAAAAGGCGCGGCGCATGTAGGTAAAGGCCCAGATCTGGCGCAGATCAATACCGAAGCGGTTGTGCAGCTCATGCTGCAAGGCGAGCAACGGGCGCGGCGGCCAGCGCAGCAGGTCAGCGATAAAACTGGCGGCCAGCAGGCGCGGCTCGAGACGCGGAGTGCGCGGGCTGAACACCGACAACACAGCCCGCAACAGAAATTCAAGCGCCACACCCAATGGCAGCAGGCCGGTCAACACAGCCAGCCGTGCAGGCCAGACGCGATCAGCGCTGGAGAAGAACAGGCACAACGCGCCGACCAACAGAACGATAAGCGTCATGCGCACTAACTGCGCCAGCGCCCCGGCCTCTGGCGACTGGCCTTCGGGCTCGCTGCTCAGTTGCCGCTCGATGACCAATAGCCCGAACGCCAACAGCAACAGGATACTGCCCACCAGATTGCCTGAAGTGGAAAGGTCGGAGCCAGACAACGTCAGGTTCCAGAAGGCGCGGATGACGATCAACGCCAGCACTGCCCACCCGGCAAGCCACAGGGTCGAGCTGCCGATGTGCCGAACCAGTGACTCGCCCGAATCGCTCAGCCGGGTAAGCAGGCGCTCATACCAGCCGGTTTCATCGAGCGCTTGCGCCGTTGCGGGAGAGTCTGCGGCAACAGGTGCAGCCAACGCGCGGGCACGCCACATCGCGACGTGCCTGGCCGACTGCAGGCCCGCAGCGAGCAGTATCAGCGCCGCCGACGCATTGCCCAGCACGGCCATCCACAACGAACCAGGGGAAAACAGATCGATGGACAGCGCCAGCAGCAGCCCGAACGCGCCCACCCCACCGCTCACATACATCAGTCGCCCGAGACGCCGAACCTGTTGCACCGCCATTTGAAAACGCGGCAGGCCTTCGAGGCCATCGTGCTCACCCAAATCAACCCGCATCACTACCCCGGCACCCGCTGATTATTGCCCTGTGGAGAGCCGTGTATCGGCATCCATTAATGCAGCTGCATCATAGCGTTACGATATAACACGCAGAGTGAAACTTTCGTCAGGACTATTGCCTGAACGAATGCGATATAGCGGCAAATGATTGGGCTGGATATCGTGCAGATGCTCCGCGCCAGCATGCGGTACTGGACGCTCTGCCTGCGGCAGACTGACATTTGCTCAGTCTGCGACCCGGCAAAATGGTTGCTGAATATTGCGCGCATATTCGGGCGCTCTGCGCCAACGCACCCTATCGTCCTGACCGGCGCTGCGCGCCCACCTCGCTCGCAAGCCTTGCGCCAAGCGGTGCCGAGCGCATTCAACCCACCCCAACAGGCCTGAAAAACGTCCATTCCTGCCATCTGGATGCCGCTTCCATTGAGCACAATCGGCGATTTTTTTTGACTGATTTCCGAACGGGATCTCGTCTTTGTTATCTGTTGTGGGTAGTTTGCGTTCGGCAAGGAGTCGTTGGCGCGCCATTTTTTGTGCAGGACGCACAGAATTACTCAGAGGCTTCACCCTTATGAATCGCAGAAATCTCCTGAAAGCGTCCATGGCGTTGGCCGCTTACGGCAGCGTGTCGGCCTCAGGGCTTTATGCTGCGCGAGCACTGGCCGCCGCAGCCGATGGCGAGATCGAACACTTCGATTTTGCAGAGCTGCAAGCCCATGCCAAGAAGCTCGCAGGCAAAGGCTATGTGAGCAACAAGCAAGTGCTGCCACCCGTCCTGGCAGATATGACGCCGCTGCAATTCAATGCCATTCGCTACGACCCGAACCACTCACTGTGGAAAGACGTCCACGGTCAGCTCGACGTGCATTTCTTCCACGTCGGCATGGGTTTCAAGACGCCGGTGCGCATGTACAGCGTCGACCCGCAGAACAAGCAGGCGCGCGAAGTGCATTTCCGCCATGACCTGTTCAACTACGAAAGCAGCGGCATCGACAAGAATCTGGTCAAGGGCGATCTGGGCTTTGCAGGCTTCAAGTTGTTCAAGGCGCCGGAAATCGCCATCAACGACGTTGTTTCGTTCCTCGGTGCCAGCTATTTCCGGGCCGTGGACAGCAACAAGCAATACGGTTTGTCGGCCCGCGGCCTGGCCATCGACAGTTACGCCAAGCGTCAGGAAGAATTCCCCGACTTCACCAAGTTCTGGTTTGAAACGCCAGACAAGAACGCCACACGCTTTGTGGTTTACGCACTACTCGACTCGCCCAGTGCAACCGGTGCCTACCGCTTCGACATCGACTGTCAGGCTGGCCAGGTAGTCATGGAAATCGACGCGCACATCAATGCCCGTACCGATATCCAGCAACTGGGCATTTCGCCGATGACCAGCATGTTCAGTTGCGGCACTCACGAGCGCCGCATGTGCGACACCATCCACCCGCAAATTCACGATTCGGATCGCCTGTCGATGTGGCGCGGTAATGGTGAGTGGATCTGCCGTCCGCTGAACAACCCGGCCAAACCGCAATTCAGCGCGTTCGCCGACACCGACCCGAAAGGTTTCGGGCTGGTGCAAAGCGATCACGAGTTTTCCAGCTATCAGGACACCGTAGTCTGGTACAGCCGCCGTCCGAGCCTGTGGGTCGAGCCGATTACCGCGTGGGGCGAAGGCGAGGTCAGCCTGCTGGAGCTGCCGACCACGGGCGAAACGATGGACAACATCGTGGTGTTCTGGACACCGAAGACGCCGGTCAAGGCCGGGGATTCGATGAACTACGGCTACAAGCTGTTCTGGAGCCCGTTGCCACCTGTAAGCACGCCGCTGGCGCAGGTCCACGCCACTCGTTCAGGCATGGGCGGCTTCCTCGAAGGCTGGGCACCTGGCGAGCATTACCCGAAAACCTGGGCGCGCCGCTTTGCTGTGGATTTCAACGGCGGCGGTCTGGATCGCTTGCCGGAAGGCACCGGGATCGAGCCCATCGTCACGGTCACGCATGGCAAGGTGCAGGACTTCAACATCCTCGTATTGCCGGACATCAAGGGCTACCGCGTCACCTTCGACTGGGTACCGGACAGCGACTCGGTCGAGCCGGTTGAAATGCGCATGTTCATCCGCACTGGCGACCGTACGCTGAGCGAAACGTGGATGTACCAGTACTTCCCGCCAGCACCGGACAGACGCAAGTACCCGTAGTCCGCAGATAGGTGACGCAGAGCGTCACGAAAGGCATTCCCACGCGGAGTGGTATGACCCCCGAAGGTTGGACGCAACCTTTGGAGGCGTCATGGGTAAATATACAGTGCAGGCAAAACTCGCAGCCGTGAAAGAATATTG
>NZ_LKBW01000318.1 GCF_002699855.1 Pseudomonas amygdali
CTCCAGCGTGGGAATGCCGTGGGTGACGCTCTGCGTCACAAATCTGCGCTGCGCCGCGCAATCAAGAGCGGACGCAGAGCGTTCAGAACGACATTCGACGCGGAGCGTCGCACGATAGTTGAATGGTCGTTCCTCACGCTAAAGGAATGCCTTGGTTGTATTCAGCGCCCGGCCAGCAGTTCCTGACCGCGGACCACGGCGGCGCAGACCTGTTCGGGTGCGGTGCCGCCGATGTGGTTACGGGCGTTGACCGAGCCTTCCAGGGTCAGCACGGCAAACACGTCCTGCTCAATCTGGTTACTGAACTGACGCAGTTCTTCCAGGCTCATTTCTGCCAGGTCCTTGCCGGTTTCCACGCCATATTTCACGGCATGACCAACGATCTCGTGGCAGTCACGGAACGGCAGACCACGGCGCACCAGATAGTCGGCCAGATCGGTCGCGGTCGAGAACCCGCGCAGCGCGGCTTCACGCATGATCGCGTGCCTGGGTTTGATTGCCGGGATCATGTCGGCAAACGCACGCAGCGAATCACGCAGAGTGTCGGCAGCGTCGAACAGCGGTTCCTTGTCTTCCTGATTGTCCTTGTTGTAGGCCAGAGGCTGGCCTTTCATCAGGGTCAGCAGGCCCATCAGGGCACCGAACACACGGCCGCTCTTGCCGCGTACCAGTTCAGGCACATCGGGATTTTTCTTCTGCGGCATGATCGAGCTGCCGGTACAGAAGCGATCCGGCAGATAAATGAACTGGAACTGCGCACTGGTCCAGAGCACCAGCTCTTCGGAGAAGCGCGACAAGTGCATCATCGCGATGGACGCGGCCGAGCAGAATTCGATGGCGAAGTCGCGATCCGATACGCCGTCCAGCGAATTACCGCCCACGACATCGAAGCCCAGCAGTTTGCAGGTCAGTTCGCGGTCGATCGGGTAGGTGGTGCCTGCCAGCGCAGCGCTGCCCAGAGGCATGCGGTTGAGACGCTTGCGGCAGTCGACCAGACGCTCGTAGTCGCGGCTGAGCATTTCGAACCAGGCCAGCATATGATGACCGAATGTAACGGGCTGGGCGGTCTGCAAATGGGTGAAACCGGGCATGATGGTTTCAGCTTCGCGCTCGGCCTGGCCCAGCAGGCCTTGCTGCAGACGCGTGATTTCGCTCAGGATCAGGTCGATTTCGTCGCGCAGCCACAGACGGATATCGGTGGCGACCTGATCGTTGCGGCTGCGACCGGTGTGCAGCTTCTTGCCGGTGATACCGATGCGATCGGTCAGGCGTGCTTCAATGTTCATGTGCACGTCTTCCAGATCGACGCGCCACTCGAACTGGCCGGCCTCGATCTCGGCCTGGATGGTGTTCAGGCCGTCAACGATGGTGTCACGCTCGGCGTCGGTCAGAACGCCCACCTTGGCCAGCATCGTGGCGTGGGCGATGGAGCCCATGATGTCGTGGCGATACAGACGTTGATCGAAGGTGACGGAGGCAGTGAAACGCGCGACAAACGCGTCGACGGGTTCACTGAAGCGGCCGCCCCAGGACTGATTGGTCTTGTCGGTGCTCATGGATTCGCTCGTTGCTAACAGAAAGTGGCGTGCCCGTTACCTGGCACAAGGGCGATTGCGATGATAACAGGGTTGATGCATTTTTATCCCCGGACAGCTTGCCGCTGACGAGGCCAGGGCAGAGACTGGAGGCATGCGAATCGAACCTGTGAAACACGATGCCCGGCCTGTGCCCGGCAAAGACTTTTTCCTCCCCGAAGTGTGCCTGCCGCAGGCATTGCTGGTGCTTGTCGTTCTGGCGGAGCTGCTGGTGCTGGTTCTGGTGCTGGTAGAACCGATGCATACCGGCTTCGACTGGGTACGTCTGGCGCTGATGTCGCTGTTCGTGCAATGGATCGTGCTGCTCTCCGCAGCGCTGCTGTGTGGTTTGCGACCCTGGCTGGCGCGCCTGACGCCGGGGCTGGCTGGCATGCTCAGTTGCCTGCTGGTGGTCGGCCTGACGTTGCTGTGCACAGCCGTCACCGATGTCTGTCAGCTCACCGGACGGATTTCAATCGGCGGGATGGTCGAGCGCTACCTGCGCTACTCGACAATTGCGTTGATCATGTCCGCCCTGATGCTGCGCTATTTCTATTTGCAGAGTCAGTGGCGCAAGCAGCAACAAGGCGAGCTGCGCGCGAGGATCGAATCGCTGCAGGCGCGAATCCGCCCGCACTTTCTGTTCAATACCCTCAACAGCATTGCCAGCCTGGTTGCCAGCAACCCGGTCAAGGCAGAGCAGGCGGTACTCGACCTTTCAGACCTGTTTCGCGCCAGTCTGCCCAAGCCCGGCAGCCTGGTAACGTGGGGCGAAGAGCTGGCATTGGCAAAACGATATTTATCGATTGAGCAATATCGTCTTGGCGAGCGTCTACAGTTGGACTGGAGGGTGAGTGCAATTCCCGATGACTTGCCGATTCCCCAGCTAACCTTGCAGCCATTACTTGAAAACGCTTTGATTTATGGCATTGCTCCGCGAGTCGAGGGGGGCGTTGTAACGGTCGAAGCGAACTATGAAGGGGGAGAGTTCATATTGAGCGTCAGTAATCCCTATGAAGAAGTTGCCAATCGGCAGACTTCCAACGGTACTCAGCAGGCTCTGACGAATATAGGCGCACGTATTGCGGCACTTTTTGGCCCGCACGCCAGTCTGAGCGTGGAGCGCCGTGACGGTCGTCACTACACCTGTCTACGCTATCCTTGTGCGAGACTCACGCAGGAAGCCAGAGCTATATGAATGTCCTGATCGTTGATGACGAACCCCTGGCCCGCGAGCGATTGAGCCGCATGGTCAATGAGATTGAGGGTTATCGAGTACTGGAACCCAGCGCCTCCAATGGTGAAGAAGCCTTGGCGCTGATTGAAACTCACAAACCGGACGTGGTGCTGCTCGATATCCGCATGCCGGGTCTCGATGGCCTGCAGGTTGCAGCGCGCCTGTGCGAGCGGGAAGCGCCGCCTGCGGTGGTGTTTTGCACTGCCCACGATGAATTCGCCCTGGAAGCTTTCCAGGTCAGTGCAGTCGGCTATCTGGTCAAGCCTGTGCGCTCCGAGCACCTCGTCGAAGCATTGAGGAAAGCCGAGCGGCCAAACCGCGTGCAACTGGCGGCGTTGACCCGTCCGGCTGCCGAAAGCGGATCGGGCCCACGCAGCCATATCAGCGCGCGGACCCGCAAGGGTATCGAACTGATTCCACTCGATCAGGTGATCTACTTCATCGCCGATCATAAATACGTGACCTTGCGTCATGAGGGTGGCGAAGTGCTGCTGGACGAGCCGCTCAAGGCGCTGGAAGACGAATTCGGCGACCGTTTCGTGCGTATTCACCGCAATGCACTGGTGGCCCGCGAGCGAATAGAACGGTTGCAGCGCACGCCGCTGGGGCATTTCCAGCTGTTTCTCAGAGGGCTTAATGGCGATGCGTTGATCGTCAGTCGCCGCCATGTAGCCGGTGTACGCAAGATGATGCAGCAGCTCTAGCGCCTCGCCGCTCTGGAGCCTCTGGGCCCAGACCGATTCATGGAACGGGAGAGAATTCCGGCTCCATGTGCTTTTCGGCTGGCCTACGCGCAGCCTTTCCCATGCGCCCCTCAGCCACTGCCGATTGATTGATCGGCTCAGTGTCTGACGCAAGTTTCAATCAGCGCCGAAGCCGCCCTGACCGGGATTGAGCTGTTATTATCCGTCGCATTCACTCAGTACGGATTGTTCAATGTCCTCTCGCGAAATCCGCATCGCCACGCGCAAAAGTGCGCTGGCACTCTGGCAGGCAGAATACGTAAAGGCCCGTCTCGAACAGGCTCATCCCGGCCTGCTCGTGACGCTGGTGCCCATGGTCAGTCGTGGTGACAAGCTGCTCGACTCCCCACTGTCGAAAATCGGCGGCAAAGGTCTGTTCGTCAAGGAGCTGGAAACAGCGCTTCTGGAAGACAACGCCGATATCGCCGTGCATTCGATGAAAGACGTGCCGATGGACTTTCCACAAGGCCTGGGCCTGTTCTGCATCTGCGAGCGCGAAGACCCACGCGATGCGTTCGTGTCCAACATCTTTGCCAGCCTGGACGAACTGCCAGCTGGCAGCATCGTCGGCACCTCCAGCCTGCGCCGTCAGGCGCAATTGCTGGCGCGCCGCCCCGATCTGCAGATCCGCTTCCTGCGTGGCAACGTCAATACGCGCCTGGCCAAGCTCGATGCCGGCGAGTACGACGCCATCATTCTTGCCGCTGCGGGCCTGATCCGCCTGGGCTTTGAAAATCGTATCACCTCGGCAATCAGCGTCGACGACAGCCTGCCTGCGGGCGGGCAGGGCGCGGTGGGTATCGAATGCCGCAGCGTCGATGCCGAAATTCATGCCTTGCTTGCACCTCTGCATCACGAAGACACCGCCGTGCGCGTGATTGCCGAACGCTCGCTGAACAAGCACCTCAACGGTGGCTGCCAGGTGCCTATCGCCTGTTACGCCGTGTTGGAAGGCGATGACGTCTGGTTGCGCGGGCTGGTGGGCGACCCGGCCGGGAGTGTATTGCTGCACGCCGAAGCCCGCGCGCCACAGACATCCGCCCAGGCGCTGGGTGTGCAGGTGGCCGAAGCACTGCTGGCGCAGGGTGCCGCCGACATTCTGAAAGCGGTGTATGGCGAGGCCAACAACGAATGAGCACCTGGCGCCTGTTGCTGACCCGCCCGGCCGAAGAATCGGCAGCGCTGGCAAAAGTGCTGGCCGAGGCCGGTATCTTCAGCAGCAGCCTGCCTTTGCTCGAGACCGAGCCATTGCCCTTGACGCCTGCACAGCGTTCGATCATTTTCGAGCTGCTCAATTATTGTGCAGTGATCGTGGTCAGCAAACCTGCGGCGCGGCTGGCTATCGAGCTGATCGACGAAGTGTGGCCACAGCCACCCATGCAACCCTGGTTCAGTGTGGGTTCAGCAACCGGGCAGATACTGCTTGATTACGGGCTCGATGCGAGCTGGCCGGAGCAGGGCGATGATAGCGAAGCCTTGCTCGAGTTGCCGCGCTTGAAACAAGCGATTGCCGTACCGGGAAGCCGTGTGCTGATCATGCGCGGCGACGAAGGACGCGAACTGTTGGCCGAGCAATTGCGCGCATTGGGGGTGGGAGTTGACTACCTGCCGTTGTATCGTCGCTACCTGCCGCAGCATGCCCCCGACGCCGTGCCGCAACGTGTTGCGGTGGAACGCTTGAACGGGCTGGTGGTCAGCAGTGGGCAGGGTTTTGAACATTTGCTTCAGCTGGCGGGTGATTCTTGGCCAGACCTGGCCGATTTGCCACTGTTCGTACCAAGCCCCCGGGTGGCCAGCATTGCGCAGGCAGCTGGAGCCCGGACCGTTATTGATTGTCGTGGTGCCAGCGCCACGGCATTGCTGGCAGCGTTGCGGGATCAACCTCAGCCTGCCGTCAAGGCGTAATGATCGACACTTGTCGTTTACGCTATTACGCCAAAATGCAAAGGATGGGATACGTGAGCGAAACAGCCTTGCCTAAAGACGAAGAATCGGTGTTGAAAACGCCTGCACCCAAGCCTGACCCAGTACGTGCCGAGCGCACCGGCAGCCGCAGCAGTGGCTTGGTATTCCTGGCCTTGCTGCTCGGTATCGCTGGTGTCGCGGTCGCAGGCTGGGGAGTCTGGCAACTGCGCATGCTGCAAGCCGGCCACCAACAGCAGCGCGGCCAGGTTGAAGACATCGCCGAGCAGACGCTGGTACTGGCTCAGAATGATCAGCAGCTGAGCGCACGCCTTGCGCAATTCCCGCCTGCCGATCAGTTGGCAGACAGCAGACGTCTGGTCGCGCAATTGCAAGGCGATCAGCAGCGTCTCAGCCAGCGACTCGAAACCGTGCTGGTCGCGAGCCGCAAGGACTGGCGCCTGGCCGAGGCCGAGCATTTGCTGCGTCTGGCCAGCCTGCGTCTTTCAGCGCTGCAGGACATCAACAGTGCTCAGGCGCTGGTTCAGGGTGCCGACGAAATTCTACGTGAGCAGGACGATCCCGGCTCCTTTGCCGCCCGCGAGCAACTGGCCAAGAGCCTTGCCGCCTTGCGCAGCGTTGAGCAGCCAGACCGCACCGGACTGTTCCTGCAACTGGCCGCCCTACGCGAACAGGCTGAGCAACTCAACAAGCTGGCACCTGAATACGAAGACAAGGGCGAGTCTCTTCTGGGCCTGACCGCCGACAAGACTGAACAAAGCCGGTGGACGCAGTGGTGGGACGAAATTTCCCACTACTTCCGTATCGATTTCAACGCCGACAAGGATATACGCCCGGTATTGGCAGGCCAGAGCCTTTCCCAAGTGCGCCTTGCACTGAGCCTGGCGCTGGAGCAAGCGCAATGGGCGGCGCTCAACGGCGAGCCGCAGGTCTATACCAAGGCCATCACTGAAGCACAGAGCGTTTTGAAGGCCAACTTCGATCAGGGCGACCCACAGAGCAAAGTGCTCGCCCAAGGGCTTGAGGCGCTGGCCAATCAGCCTGTGTCGGTCAAGACCCCTGATCTTGCGCAGAGCCTGAGCTCGGTGCAGGCCTACCTTGAACGCCGTCATGCCGCGGGCCAGCCAGCCGAGGCGCAACAGGGGACCAGCCGATGAAGCGCTTTTATGTGCTGTTATTCATCGCTATCGCCGCTGCGGCGCTGATTGGTGTCGCCATCGCCGAGCATTCCGGCTACGTGCTGATCGCCTATCAGAACTTCCGCTATGAATCGAGTCTATGGGCAACGCTGGCATTGCTGGTCGCAGTTCTGCTGGTAATCGCCCTTCTCAGGCTGGTCATCACGCTGCTGACGACGTCAGGCCGCGTGGTCAACCCATGGTCGCGTCGTAACCGCCGTCGCCGTGTGCAACTGGCTATCGAGCATGGCCAGATGGACCTTGCCGAAGGACGCTGGGCCAGTGCACAACGTCATCTGCAACGGGCGGCCGAAGCCGATGCCCATCCATTGCTTTACTACATTGGCGCCGCCCGCGCGGCCAATGAGCAGGGGCGTTACGAAGACTGCGATGCCTTGCTGGAGCGTGCGCTGGAGCGTCAGCCGCAAGCCGAGCTGGCAATTGCCCTGAATCACGCTCAACTGCAACAGGATCGTGGCGACACCGAAGGTGCGCTCACCACGCTGCTGGCAATGAAAGAGCGTCATCCACATAACCCTCAGGTGCTTCGCCAGTTGCAGCGGCTCTATCAGCAACGTGGCGACTGGTCCGATGTTGTCCGTCTGATGCCGGAACTGCGCAAGGACAAGGTCCTGCCAGCCAAGGAGCTTGCCGAGCTGGAGCGCCGCGCCTGGGGCGAGAACCTGACCCTGGCGGCCTACCGCGATGGTATCGAAGGCTCACCCACCGGGTTGCCTTCGCTGGAAAGCGCCTGGCAAGGACTCGGCTCCGCACAGCGTCAGGAGCCGCAACTGGTGCTGGCGTATGCCGATCAATTGCGTCGTCTGGGCGCCGAAGCTCAGGCTGAAGAGGTGCTGCGTAGCGCCCTCAAGCGCGAATACAACAGCCATCTGGCGCGTCTGTATGGCCTGGTGCGCGGCAGCGATCCGCTGAAGCAACTGCAAACGGCAGAAGGCTGGCTCAAGCATCATCCTGCCGATCCAAGCCTGTTGCTGAGCCTGGGGCGTATCTGCCTGCAAGGCCGATTGTGGGGCAAGGCGCGGGATTATCTGGAGAGCAGCCTGCGTCTGGAACGCAATCCCGAGACCTGCGCAGAGCTGGCTCGTCTGCTGGCCCAGCTGGGTGAGACGGATCGCAGCAATACGCTGTTTCAGGAAGGCCTGGGCCTGCTTGACGAACGCTTCCTGTCGCACCCTGTGCCTGTGCTGACCAAAGCATAAAGCTGCCGGAGAGCCCCGCGCGAGGGCTCTCCATGCTGTCTCGAAGACCATCAGAAAATAGTGCGTGAGAATCTTCCTACGCCGATGTGTAAAAGAACCACGTAGTAGTGTGTTTGTTTTCGCAGGTAAACAGCGACGTATCCGCACGCCGCCACCTTGAATGCGCCGCACCCTTTCCTCTACCGTAATCGCCTCGTCCTTTGTTACGGATTTGCCATGTATCTGGCTCGCACACGCTTCCTGTTTTTCCTGGCATCGCTGGCCTGTGCATCAATCATTGGCACCGCCTTTTATCTGCAGCAAACCTTCGGCCTCGACCCTTGCGTCCTTTGCCTGATACAACGCGCGGCAATCATCGCCTGCGGTGTGTTGGCATTGTGCGCTGCCTGCCACGCTCCCGGCCCGACAGGCATGCGGCGCTACAGCCTGGGCTTTCTGCTGATCGCGCTGACAGGGCTTGTTACGGCAGGCGCTCAGGTATGGCTGCAAACCGCCTCGGCAGATCAATTGATACCTTTCATTACCAGACTGGAGCATCTGTTAAGCCTGCTCTCACTGGACATGTGCATTGACCGGCTGCGAAGCGATGCAATGTTTTGCGCAGAAATCACCTGGACCCTGTTCGGTATAAGCCTGCCAGAGTGGAGTCTGCTGGCATTTACCGGCCTTGCGCTGTTACCCCTGTATCCTCTTTTCAGCGAATTCAGCCACTGGCTGGCGACCAAAGATCGGGCCAGGTATTAAACGCTTGTATGAACTTTATCTCCTGCGTACCTTGAAGGCCTTGTCGAGCGGGCATAATCTGGCCCGCACGCGTCACTGGAAATATGCTGTCCTGGCGCATCTATCAGGCCAGGTACAGGCTAACCGCCAGGACCGGCCCAGGACTGCATGCCCCTGAAGGGAAGAGAGAAGACCATGCTGGAAAGTTGTCAGAATGCTCAGGAACGCTGGGGCGGAGTCAATAAGCTGATTGATCGCTGGCTTCAAAGCCGCCTCGAACTGGTCGAAGCCTACGATGCGCTGGGCGACACGCCCCAGGCTCTGGCAGCCGACCGTGAAGGCTTGCAGAACTTCTGTGGAGTTCTTGTCGATTACGTCTCGGCCGGCCACTTTGAGGTCTATGAACAGCTGGGTGATGAAGCCCGTGCGTTCAACGACGAGCGTGGGCTCGAGCTGGCTGACACGATCTACCCGCGCCTGGACGTCATTACCAAGTTTGCGTTGACGTTCAATGATCGTTGCGACAAGGGCGACTGCTCGGACGCTACGGTGGTGGCCAAGGAATTCAACCAGCTGGGGCAACTGCTGCACGAGCGCTTCGAGCTGGAAGACTGCCTGATTGAAGTGCTGCACAACTCCCACAAGGAAGAGATCGCCGCGCAGGTGTGACCGCTCGCGTGCATAGGCTACAAACCGCAAGGGTGCTTTTGCACCCTTTCGCGTTTCTGGATTCCGGATTTACATCCGCTTACTGTGAAACGGCAATCAGCTCGATTTCAAATACCAGCGGAGTGAACGGATCGATCAGGTCGCCAGCACCCTCAGCGCCGTAGGCTTGATCCGAAGGAATCACCAGTCGCCATTTCGCGCCGGTCGGCATCGTCTGCAATGCGCTGGTCCAGCCGCTGATCACGCTGTCGAGCCGGAACCATTGCGGCTGGGTGCTCTGATCGAAGATCGTGCCGTCCGGCAAACGACCCACATAGCGCACTTCAACCCTGCCATTGGCATCAGGTTTGGGCCCCGTGCCAGGTGTCAGCTCGGTCATGAGAATCCCGTCCGCCAATACCTTCACACCCGGCTTGGCCTTCTCGCTGTCCATGAACGTGCGCTCTGCCTTCAGGGCTGCTTCGGTAGGCGCGTCTGTGCCTGCGGTCTCGGCCTGCGCGATTGCGGCGTCATGCTCACGCAGGACCTGGTCGATACGCTCCTGCTTGAGTGCCAGCGGCTTGCCCTGATAAGCCTGTTTCAGACCGTCGACAAGTGCCTTCAGATCAAGGTCAGGGACTTCCTGATGCAAGCGTTCACCCAGGCTTGCACCCAGGCTGTAGGCGAGATCATGACCATCATCGGCCGCCGCAGGTGGTGCTTCGGCAGCTTGAGCCAGGGGTAGCAAGAGGAACAACGACGTTAACAGGTAGCGCGACATTAATGCTCTCCGGCCTGGGAAGGCAGCGATTATGCCAGCGCCAGCGCGTGTAGTGACGAGTCTTGCCAAGTGAATTTCACAATGCCTGTGCATCGTGTCAGGCAATCATTTTTTGCAGTATGCAACAGCGCCCCCTGGATGCTGTCAAGATGCGCTAGCGGCGATGCGCGCAGAAGCCTAGTATGAGCCGCAATTTCGTCACCCAGGAGGTAAGTCATGTCGGCCAAAAAGAAGCCAGTAAATACTCCGTTGCATTTGCTTCAACAATTATCGGGCAGCTTGCTTGAACATCTGGAAGACGCCTGTTGCCAAGCCTTGGCTGATGCCGAGAAACTGCTCGCCAAGCTTGAGAAACAACGCGGCAAGGCGCAGGAAAAACTGCACAACTCCCGCATCAAACTGCAGGACGCTGCCACCGCCGGAAAATCCAAGGCACAGGCCAAGGCCAAAGACGCCGTTTCCGAGCTGGAAGAGTTGCTCGATGCTCTCAAGGATCGCCAGACCGAAACCCGCACCTACATTCTGCACCTCAAGCGCGATGCCCAAGAGAGCCTGAAGCTGGCCCAGGGTATCGGTCGCGTGAAAGAGGCGGTCGGCAAGATCCTCACCACTCGCAATGCCAAGCCTGCTGCCCCTAAAGCCGCCGCCAAAGCAGCGACTGCCGCTACAGCAAAAGCACCCGCAAAAACCGCAGTAAAAGCGGCCGCTGTCAAGCCAGTCGCCAAAACTGCAGCCAAACCTTCGTCGGTCGCCAAGCCTGCAGCCAAACCTGCGGCAACCAAGGCCCCGGTCAAAGCTGCCGCCAAACCTGCCACCCGGGCAGCGGCAGCAGCCAAGCCCGCCGCGGCAAAAACAGCCGCCGCCAAGCCAGTTACGGCTAAACCTGCCGCCACCCGGCCGGCTGCCAAAGCGGCTGCGGCCAAGGCACCTGTCGCCAAAACGACGGCAAGCAGCGCTGCCAAACCAGCAGCAAAAACTCCGGTAGCCAAACCAGCGGCCAAAGCCCCGGTAAAAGCGCCCGCAAAGGCCGCGACCAAAGCACCAGTCAAGGCACCTGTGAAAGCAGCAGCCAAGCCTGTCGCAAAACCTGCGGCCAAGCCAGCAGCGAAGCCGACCGCCGCCAAACCGGCTACGCCAGCGCCTGCTGCCGCTGCAAAGCCGACGACGCCTGCACCTGCTGCGCCAGCCGCCGCACCGGCAACACCTGCCAACGGCGCAACACCAACCAGCGCTTCCTAAGTCTGGTCGACGGCAAGATCAACCGCGATGCGCAGCACCTGCAGCGCATCGCGGTTTTTTTCTGCCTCTCCGTCAGCGAGCTCTATCAGCCATTCCTCTGCATTTCTCGCCTCACCCGCTGGCCAGTCTCCCGTCAGTGCCTCAAGCTTCAGCATCAGACTCTGTTCGGCCTCCAGCTCCAGCGTCTTGACCTTCATTCGCAACGTCATCAGCACCGCGTCCTCAAGCGCTGCATTGCGCCATTGGTTACGCAAATCCCGCAGCGGACGCACCACTTCATCGTGCCAGGGGGTCGCCAATTGCCTTATTTGCGTTAATCGCTGCGCATTGCACGCCACTTCGCGCGTGCCGAGCCAGACCCCGCAAAGCACCATGCACACGTTGGCCCCGTTGGCTTGCAGCGTCAGACAAGCCTGCTCTACACCCGGACGGGCGTAGAAATCGAGGGTGAAACTCCAGAGCGCTGAAGGCATAGTGATCCACCTGTTCAGGACGAAGCTGGTAGACTCCGCCGCCATTATGATTCGACTTCAAAGCCTTACCTTACAGCGTGGTCCGCAACGTCTGCTAGAAGACGCCGAGCTGACCCTGCACGTCGGCCATAAAGCCGGCCTGATCGGTGCCAATGGCGCCGGTAAATCCAGCATGTTCGCCTTGCTGCGTGGCGAGCTGACGCCCGACGCCGGTGACTGCCTGCTGCCCGCCGACTGGCGTATCGCGCATATGCGTCAGGAGGTCGACACCCTTGAGCGCCTGGGCGTGGACTACGTGCTCGACGGCGACGAGCGCCTGCGCGAGGTTCAGCGTCTGCTGGCCGAAGCGGAAGCCGCGCAGGACGGCGCTGCTCAGGCGCGTCTGCATTCGGAGCTCGACAGCGCCGACGGTTATACCGCAGACGCGCGGGCGCGCAAGCTGCTGGCCGGGCTGGGTTTCACCAACGAACAGATGGAACGTCAGGTCGGCAGTTTCTCCGGCGGCTGGCGTATGCGCCTGAACCTCGCGCAGGCGCTGATGTGCCCGTCGGACCTGTTGCTGCTCGACGAACCGACCAACCACTTGGACCTCGACGCCATTCTATGGCTTGAAGACTGGCTCAAAAGCTACCCCGGCACCTTGCTGCTGATTTCTCACGACCGGGATTTTCTGGACGCTGTGGTCGATCACATCGCTCACGTCGAGCAACGCAAGATCACCCTCTATCGTGGCGGCTACAGCGCGTTCGAGCGCGTTCGAGCGCGCTCGTGCCGAACGTCTGGCCCAGCAGCAACAGGCCTACGAGAAGCAGCAGGCGCAACGCGCGCACATGGAAAAGTACATCGCGCGCTTCAAGGCCCAGGCTACCAAGGCCCGTCAGGCACAAAGCCGGATCAAGGCGCTGGAGCGCATGGAAGAGCTGTCGGCCGCGCACGTCGACTCACCGTTCAACTTCGTTTTCCGCGAGTCCGACAAGATCTCCAGCCCGTTGCTGGATCTGTCAGACGCGCGTCTGGGTTACGGCGACAAGACCATCCTCGAGAAGGTCAAGCTGCAACTCACGCCGGGCGCGCGCATCGGCCTGCTGGGCCCCAACGGCGCGGGCAAGTCGACGTTGATCAAAAATCTGGCTGGCGAGCTTGAGCCGCAGAGCGGTCGACTGGTTCGAGGTGAAAACCTCACCGTCAGCTACTTCGCCCAGCATCAGCTTGACTCACTGGATGCGAAGGCCACGCCATTGCTGCACTTGCAGCGTCTGGCACCTACTGAACGTGAACAGACACTGCGCGACTTCCTCGGCGGCTTCGATTTCCGTGGCGCGCGCCTGGATGAGCCCGTGCTGAATTTCTCCGGTGGCGAGAAAGCCCGCTTGGCGCTGGCACTGATCGCCTGGGAAAAGCCCAACCTGTTGCTGCTCGATGAACCGACCAACCACCTCGATCTGGAGATGCGTCTGGCGCTGACCATGGCCTTGCAGGAGTTCGGTGGCGCGGTACTGGTGGTGTCTCACGATCGGCACTTGCTCAAGAGCACCACCGATGACTTCCTGCTGGTGGCTGACGGCCGCGTACAGGAGTTCGACGGCGATCTGGATGACTACACGCGCTGGCTGGCCGATTACCGCCTGCGCAACGCGCCGGTCAGCACCACGCCAGTCAACGCCGACAAGACTGACAAGAAAGCCCAACGTCAGCAGGCAGCGGCCTTGCGTCAGCAACTGGCGCCACACAAGCGTGAAGCCGACAAGCTGGAGCGTGACCTTGGGCTGGTGAATGAAAAACTCGCCAAGGTCGAGGAAGCGCTGGCGGACAGCACCAACTACGAGGCGGCCAACAAGGACAAACTGCGCGACCTGCTGGCCGAGCAGGCCAAGCTGAAAGTGCGTGAGTCCGAGCTGGAAGACGCCTGGATGCAAGCGCTGGAACTGCTGGAGTCCATGCAGGCCGAACTGGAAGCATTGTCGTGAGCGAGGCAGGGAAGTGATGGACATGTTGGGCCTGCCGGTATCCGCGTACTGGCTTGAACCGCTGCTGGTGGGTGCGCAGATTCTGCTGATCCTGTTGGCCGGTTACGTATTGCAACGCATCGTGGGCGGTTTTCTGACCGGTCTGGGCGAGCGTTATCCGTTGCCGCCAGAGCTGCTGGTGCCGGTGCGTGGCGGCTTGCGCTGGTTGATCATGGGCAGCGCGTTTGTTCTCGTCCTCGGCCGCCTCGGAGTTTCGGCCACGGTGCTGTGGACGGCACTGTCCGGCTTTGTAGCCGTCGCGGCGGTGGCGTTCTTCGCCATGTGGAGCGTGCTGTCGAACCTGCTCTGCGCCATTTTGATCTTCACCATCGGCCCGTTCCGCATCGGTGACATGGTCGAGCTGGTCGATACGCTGGACAAGCCCGGGGTAAAAGGTCGCGTGGTCGCTATCAATCTGATGTTCACCACCCTGATCGAGACCCCGGAAGCCGGTGGCGCGTTGGTTCAGGTGCCCAACAGCCAGTTCTTCCAGAAGTCGGTCCGGCGCTGGCGCGACAGTGATCTGTTTCCACAGATGGTGGTTGCGAAGCAGCCTGACGAGCAGGATTAAAAATAGTTAGCCTTCCAAAGCGTTAACCACTAATTTATCGGGCATTCGACTTTGCTTGAGGTGTGTGATGGCGCTTGAAACGTGGCTGGGCTTCTTTGCAGCCTGCTGGATTATCAGCCTTTCCCCTGGCGCAGGCGCTATCGCCTCCATGTCCTGCGGCCTGCAATACGGTTTCCTGCGCGGCTACTGGAATGCCCTGGGGCTGCAAATTGCATTGGTGGCGCAGATCGCGATTGTTGCTGCCGGGCTCGGCGCGGTATTGGCAGCTTCCGAGATGGCCTTCACGTTGATCAAGTGGTTCGGCGTGGCGTACCTGGTCTATCTGGGCATCAAGCAATGGCGCGCATTGCCTGCTGACCTTGGCGACGAGTCTGCCGTGCGCCCTGTCGGCAAACCGATGACGCTGGTGATCCGCGGTTTTCTGGTCAATATCAGCAACCCCAAGGCTCTGATCTTCATGCTGGCGATTTTGCCGCAATTCATCGAACCGGCTGCTCCACTGCTCATCCAGTACGCCATTATCGCGGCGACCATGGTCGTGGTCGATCTGATCGTGATGGCCGGCTACACCGGGCTGGCGTCGAAGGTGCTGCGCATGTTGAAGACACCTCGCCAGCAGCGTCGCCTGAATCGTACGTTTGCCAGTCTGTTCGTAGGGGCCGCAGGGTTTCTGGCCACGCTGCATCGCGGTACAGCGTAAACCTGCCGACCTCTTCAAGCCTTTGAACGGGCAAACGTCCTGTTCAAAGGTTATCTGAAAGCCGAATGTAAGATTCAGTAACAAAAATAGACCTCGACTCTTGAGTAGTGCTCTTGCGGCGTTAACAATGCACCGCATCGCACTCCTGTCGAGATTCTGCAATGCCCCTCCGTTCTCGTTTCCTTGCCTGGCTGCTCATACCGCTACTGGCGCTGTGCAGCGGCGTCACGCTGGCTGATCCTGTCGAGGGCGCAGCCCAGGCGTTGCATCTGCTGGATTATCTGGGTGCCGACTATCCGGCCACTGTGGCGGATGGCAAGGTCGTGAATAGCGCCGAGTATCAGCAGCAGGTCGACAACCTGGCGGCGCTGCAAAGCCTCGTCGTGGCCCTGCCGCAACGCGCAGAGCGTGCTGACCTGGAACGGGCCGTGACGCAGCTGAAAAGCGCCGTAGCGGGTCGACAGGACGGTGTACAGGCTGCGCATCAGGCGCGGCAGTTAAGTGCGAAGCTCGCACTTGCCTACGAAGTCAGCCAGGCCCCGGCCATTACTCCGGACCCGGCCCGTGGTGCGCCCCTTTACGCTCAGCATTGCTCGGTCTGTCATGGCGATAGCGGCGCAGGTGATGGCCCGGCAGGCATCGGCCTGGAACCGCCTCCCTCAAACCTGCGTGACACGGCACGGCTGGATCGCCTGAGTCTTTATGACCTCTACAACGCGACCGGGCTGGGCATCGCCGGTACCGATATGCCCGCATTTGCCGACCAGCTGGACGACCGCCAGCGTTGGGACATCGCGACCTATATCGCCAGTTTCAGTGCACAACCGGTTGCCAACCCAGCAAAGACCTTCAACATCGCCGACCTGGCTCGTCAGACACCTGCCGAAGTTCAGGCAGCCGAGGGTGCGGATGCCAGCGCAACCTTCCGTGTCCAGCGCGCGCAGCCGCCACAGGTGCAGCGCGGCCCGGCGCAACTGCTGGATTACACCAGTGTAACGCTGGACAAAAGCCTGGCTGCCTACAAGGCCGGTGATCGCGAGCAGGCCTATGACTTGTCGGTGGCAGCGTATCTGGAAGGTTTCGAACTGGTCGAAAGCTCGCTGGATAACGTAGACGCCAATGTGCGCAAGGACACTGAAAAAAAGCCTGATGGCTTACCGACAGTCCTTGCAGGATAGCCTGCCGCTGGCGCAGGTTGCACAAAAGCTGGAAGCGGCCAAAGGCAAGCTCAAGGAATCGGCGGGGCTGTTGGGCAGCGATGGTCTGAGTCTGTCGCTGAGCTACGTTTCGGGCTTGTTGATTCTGCTGCGTGAAGGGCTGGAAGCGATTCTGGTACTGGCGGCGATTCTGGCGTTTCTGCGCAATACCGGCCAGCAGTCTGCGGTGCGCAGCGTCAACATCGGCTGGGGTCTGGCTTTGCTGGCCGGGCTGGGCACCTGGGCGCTGGCAGCGTATGTCATCGACGTCAGCGGCGCACAGCGTGAATTGCTGGAAGGTGCCACCGCGCTGTTTGCCAGCGTAATGGTGCTCTGGCTTGGTGTGTGGATGCACGACCGTCGTCATGCCGCCGCATGGCAGGACTATGTCAAAAGCAGTCTGGTCGGCGGCGGTGGTCGTTTCGGCTTCGCGGTGCTGGCGTTCTTCTCGGTGTATCGCGAGCTGTTCGAAGTCATCCTGTTCTATGAAACCCTGTGGTTGCAGGCAGGACCCGCCGGGCACGATGCCGTGCTGGCGGGTGGTGCCACGGCGCTGGTGCTGCTCGTGGGCCTGGCATGGGTCATCCTGCGCGGTTCGGCGAAGCTGCCGCTGTCGCTGTTCTTCGGTATCAACGCTGCGCTGCTGTGCGCGCTGTCAGTGGTGTTTGCCGGTCACGGCGTCAAGGCGCTACAGGAAGCGGGCATATTCGGTACCAGGCCCGTGCCGTTCTTCGAGTTCGACTGGCTGGGTATCCACGCCGACCTGTACTCGCTGAGCGCACAGGCCATTGCCCTGATCGCCATTGCGGTGCTGTACGGCAGAAGCCGTCTGGCAGAGAAACGCAGGCTTCAGGCAGCAGGCTGAGACATCGGCTTCTTCATGGGCAAGCGGTGCGCGCCGCTTGCCTGCATGAACGAGTCGATACCGTTCCAGCCTGTTACTCGCGTGTTTTAACTTCCTGTACAAACAACCACCTGCCATTTCTGTCAGTAGACGCATTTTTAGTCGCGCCCTACTGTAGGGAAACGCCAACTCGGCTGCCGGGTAATGGCGCATTTACCTGAGAACGAGGTGGGTGATGGCAAAGTATGAGATACGGTTGTGGGCTGAAGATATCGAGCAACATAACCATCCTGTAATAGCCATCCAGTTTTATGAGGACGACGACCTGCAAGAACAAGCCTGGGTCAGGCTGCACCCGCACGGAAATCACAAGATTTTCGGCGAGCTGGGCAGGGATGAGGAAGTGCTGACGGTTCTGGCGCTAGCCTTCAGGAAGAAGGTGGCTGAATTGGCCGATTGGTAATTTCTGTCGCTGATAACCTGAGGCGGCGAGCTATAAAAAAGGTTCGTTCAGACGAACGAACCTTTCATTTTGACCCGACCGATCACGTCACTCAGGATCCACCGGCTTCTTCAACTTCGGATTCGGAAAAAACTGCACACCCTGCACCTTCGGGTCTGCCGGTTTGACCACCACCTTGTTGACCCGTGTACCCAGCTCCTTCGGTATCGAAATACCTTGTTCGTTGAGCGTATCGCTGTAGCCGCAACCCACGCATTCGCGGTGCGGCACGTCGTTTTCGCTCCACATCATGAGCTTGTCAGGCTCGCTGCACGCCGGGCAAACAGCCCCGGCGATGAAGCGTTTCTTGGTAATGATTACCGGTGTATCGGTCATGCTGCCGCGTCCTCACTCAAGCCACTGTGACGCAAGAGTGCGTCAATCGACGGCTCGCGTCCGCGGAAGTCGACGAACAGCACCATCGGTGCCTGTGAACCGCCACGGGCCAGAATGGCTTCGCGGAAGGCGCGGCCGGTTTCGGCGTTGAGCACACCGTCTTCCTCGAATTTCGAGAACGCATCGGCAGACAGCACTTCGGCCCACTTGTAGCTGTAATAACCGGCGGCATAACCACCTGCGAAGATGTGCGCGAAGCTGTTCGGGAAACGGTTGTAAGCAGGCGGACGCATCACCGACACCTCGTCACGAATGCCTTCCAGCACCTCCAGCACGCTGCGGCCGTCGCCGTGGGTGGCGTGCAATTCAAAGTCGAACAGCGAGAACTCCAGCTGACGCACCATCATCAGGCCGGACTGGAAGTTCTTGGCGGCGAGCATTTTCTCCAGCAGGTCCTGCGGCAATGGCTCGCCGGTTTCGTAATGACCGGAGATCAGCGCCAGGCCTTCGGGCTCCCAGCACCAGTTTTCCATGAACTGGCTCGGCAACTCGACTGCGTCCCAGGCCACGCCGTTGATACCGGATACGCCGGCATGATCGATACGGGTCAGCAGATGATGCAGGCCATGACCGAATTCGTGGAACAGCGTGGTGACTTCATCGTGGGTCAGCAGCGCAGGCTTGCCCGCGACCGCAGGCGTGAAGTTGCACACCAGATTGGCCACCGGGCTTTGCAGTGTGCCTTCAGCCGTGCGACGGCGATCACGAGCGCCGTCCATCCAGGCACCGCCACGCTTGTTGGCGCGCGCATACAGATCGAAGAAGAAACGCCCGACGTGCTGGCCGTTTTCCTTGATCTCGAACAGACGAACATCCGGGTGCCAGGTGTCGAAGCCTTTTTGCTCGGCAATCTCGATGCCGTACAGACGCTGGACGATAGCGAACAGACCGCCGAGCACTTTATCGATGGGGAAGTAGGCACGCAGGATTTCCTGGGAAACGCTATAGCGCTGTTCGCGCAGCTTCTCGCCGTAGAAACCGCTGTCCCAGCTTTGCAGATCCGGGCAACCCTGTTCGGCGGCGTAGGCCTTGAGCTGCTCCAGGTCCTGGGCCGCGAACGGCTTGCTGCGCTTGGCCAGGTCACGCAGGAAGCTCAGCACCTGATCGCTGGACTCGGCCATCTTGGTTGCCAGGCTCAGCTCGGCAAAGTTCGCGTAGCCAAGCAGTTGCGCCAGTTCCTGACGCAGGTCGAGGATCTGCTCCATGACAGGGGTATTGTCGTTCTTGCCCGCATTCGGGCCTTGATCCGACGCGCGAGTGCAGTATGCCGCATAGACTTCTTCACGCAGTGCGCGGTCTTCGGCGTAGGTCATCACCGCGTAGTAGCTCGGGAATTCCAGCGTGATCAGGTAGCCTTCCAGATCCTTGGCCTTGGCGGCGACAGCCATCTGCTGTTTGGCAGAATCGGTCAGGCCGGCGAGGGCGGACTCATCGGCAACCAGCTTGGTCCAGGCCTGAGTGGCATCGAGCAACTGGTTGGAAAACTGGCTGCCCAGCTCCGACAGTTTGCTCTGCACTTCAGCGTAACGCTTCTGCTGTTCAGGCGGCAGATCGATGCCGGACAGGCGGAAATCGCGCAGCGATTGCTCCAGAATGGTCTTCTGACCGACGTAAAAGGTGGCGGCTTCAGGACCGTTGGCCAGCGCTTCATAGGCCTGAAACAGTGCGCGATTCTGGCCCATCTCGGTGGAGTAGGCGCTCAACGCCGGCAGGCACGACTCATACGCTTCGCGCAGCTCAGCGCTGTTGCACACGGCGTTCAGGTGGCTGACCGGGCTCCAGGCAGCGCCCAGGCGGTCATTCAATTCGTCCATCGTCAGGACCAGCCCGGCCCAGGTCGGTGTCGACCCCTGTTTAGCGAGGATGTCGGCAATCGCGGCACGGTTGTCCGCCAGTATTTTTTCAATAGCAGGTTTGACATGTTCGGCACGAATCGCCGAAAACGGTGGCAGGTCGTACGATTGCAGAAGAGGGTTGTTCGCGCTCACGGTTTTGCACCTTGGCTGGAAGAAACACCCAGCCATCTTAATTACAATCGACGCCGACCGCAGCAACCAAACCCGCTCTGCACACCTATCACTGCCAAAGAAGGAGCCTATCGTGGCCATTCGCAAGTTTCAGGACCACACCCCAGCCCTCGGCGAACGGGCCTTTGTCGACCATTCAGCGGTGGTTATCGGCGATGTTGAAATCGGAGCCGACAGCTCCGTCTGGCCGCTGACGGTGATACGCGGCGACATGCACCGCATCCGCATCGGTGCCCGCACCAGTGTGCAGGACGGCAGCGTGCTGCACATCACCCACGCAGGCCCCTTCAACCCGGACGGTTTCCCGCTGCTGATCGGCGACGAAGTGACCATCGGCCACAAGGCCATGCTGCATGGCTGCACAATCGGCAACCGCATCCTGGTCGGCATGGGCACCACCATCATGGACGGCGCGGTTGTCGAAGACGAGGTCATCATCGGCGCAGGCAGCCTGGTGCCACCGGGCAAAGTGCTGGAAAGCGGCTTTCTGTACGTTGGTCGCCCGGTCAAACAGGTACGTGCATTAACCGACAAGGAAATCGCCTTTTTTCCGTACAGCGCCACTAACTACGTGAAGCTCAAGGATCAGCATCTGGCTGAGGGGTTTGATAAGGCCTGACTATCGGTTCCTGCGCTCCAGCGTAGGAATGCATCCCGTGACGCTCTGCGTCACAAATCTGCACAGCGCCGCTCACTCGAGGCCGGACGCAGAGCGTCCAGAAAGGCATTACCACGTGCAGCGTAGTAACAATAATCGTACTCAGGGCATCAACCGCTGCAACGCCGCCTTGCGCGCCTCGACCGGCAGCCCTCCCAGCTTTTCCACGGCATTGAAAAACGCCACCCAATCGCCATTCACCTGCCTGAACAACGCTGCAAACGCTGGCACCCACTGATCATAAAGACCAAATGGCAGCAGCTTGGCGTTGTTCATAGGGCTGTTGATCCAGGCATCAAAACGCTTGTCGCCTGCCCATTGTTCATCGCGTAACTTGCGGTAGTCACTGCGCAACCGCTCGAACTCTTCAGCCTTGCGCGCGCGCATCACCTCAGCCG
Source organism: Pseudomonas amygdali (assembly GCF_002699855.1). Taxonomy (GTDB): domain Bacteria; phylum Pseudomonadota; class Gammaproteobacteria; order Pseudomonadales; family Pseudomonadaceae; genus Aquipseudomonas; species Aquipseudomonas amygdali. The sequence goes on from NZ_LKBW01000318.1 coordinate 21,038, forward strand.
ACAACGGCTGACGATACAACGCCTTGAGCCGCTCCCGAGTGTCGAGCACCAACCGGATAAACTGGTCACGCCGTGCGGACTGCGAAACACTCTCCGGCGGCAAACCCCGCGCCGCACGCCACTGCCGCGTACCTTCCTGTTCGACGAAGCTGGCGTAGGACTCGTTGAACTCGGTGTCGTCTTTCACATAAAACCGCTGATGCGCCAACTCATGAAAAATCAGCGTCGCCAAACGCTCATCTCCCCAGCCCATCATCGAACTGAGAATCGGGTCATTGAACCAGCCCAGTGTCGAATAGGCTTCCACACCGCTCAAATACACATCCTTGCCCGTCTGACGCTGCAACGCCGCCTCACCACGCGCCCCGCCAGGGCTGTAATAACCGCGATACGCGACACAGCCGGCAATCGGAAAACAATGCGTAACAGGCTCCAGCGAAAACTCGTCGGTGGCGAACACATTCCACACCACATAAGGACGTCCCAGATCCGCATACAGGCGATAGCTCTGGTTATCCGGCAGATGCAAATGCTCACTGGCAAACGTCCGTGCCAACTGTGAACGGGCCAGACGCTCACGCAACCCGGCATCCCGCTTCGGGTCTGCGACGATCTTCGCCACCGGTTCGCGAGCCTGCAGCAATTGCCACTGCCCTTGAGCCAACTGGCCGTAATAGGAAACGCTGGAGCAGCCGGCGAGCAGCGTAACGGCCATCAGTGAAAGGACGCGACAAAGGCGTGGGGCGGTCAGCGTGGACATGAGCGGGAGGGCTTTGGTGATTTGGACAGGGGGATGTTATGCCGGACGGGCAGGGAGATGTGCAACTGTCGAGATTCGCCGATTAAAAAGTGATTCGACAAAATCGAACCTTGCGCCGATAGCCGGGCGTCGCACGTGTGGCTTATGAAGCGCTTACGGCGAACGCTGGAACCGGAGGGCACAGCAGAGCCTGAAGAAAGTACGTCAGCCCGGGTGCACGCTCACCAGGAGAGTGCGCCCGGGCTGCCAGGTTAGGGGAGTGCTATCCGTGAATGGTCGGATCAGGACGTTGTTCTCGCCAGCCACGGGAATGTGGACCGGGGCAGGTAATAAACGTGGAGACTCCAGTTGCAGCCTCGATCATAGTTGCTTTCAACGTAGAAGGACCCTGATGTTTTCCCAATCATCGCACCGCTGGACTTCCAGTCGCCGTTGGTTTCACTGTTCCAGCCGTTTTGAATGTACCAGCCGGTAATAATAGCCCCCCCTTCAGACGGGTCGAACGGGAACGAGAAGGTGTGGCTTTGGTGGCCGATTGTCCAGTCAGCGCTGTAATGCTGACTGTCCTCCTGAATTGAAACATTGGTAAGTTCGGTGGATTTGATCCCGGCCGACGTCGAATAGACACCGCTCGCTGGCTCATTCGGCGGTGAGAGCGTCAGGCTCTGATAGAAAGAGAACAACGCGAGCGAAGGTTGAAGGCTTCTGGTCAGCTCAGAGACTTGCTGACTTAACTGACTTGCCGCGTCAGGCTCGTAAAGCAACGTTCCGATACGTGCGCTGTACTGATTCGTTAAGTATTGCTGCGTGTCCGCTACAGTATTGATGCCTTGAACGGGCGGGGTGAGGCTGTAGGGCTGGGTGGAGTAATAGCCCGGAATGGCCGACGTGAGTGACTCCAGTTCCTGCAACTGAAACGCGATGGTCTTGACCTTGGCAAAGTTATCGGGGTTTAGCGGTAACGTATTGGGAATGCGGTTATCGATCTGGGAATAATGAATCAGCCTGGCACGACGCGGAACAGGCTGCAGGTTTTCTGTAAACCACGTCAATAGAGTGGGAATGCTGTTAGGTTTTGTACGAAAAGTCGGCTGGGG
>NZ_LKBW01000319.1 GCF_002699855.1 Pseudomonas amygdali
TTCGGTAGTTTTTTCATCGCTCCATCCTCTCAAAGGTTGGAGTCTCCGAGAAACCCGGGGCGGTTCACACGCAACTCGTCCTCGTCTTCCTCGGTCAGGTTCGGGTCGTTGGTGTAGAAGATGTAGCCTGCGTGCGCACCGTTGCTGTAGTAGCGCCGGCGGAACAGCGTGGCGGCCTCGTTGAGTAGCAGCGCCTGCAGGCCGCCCAGATACTCCGGTACGCCATAAATGTTCTGCTCGACGTCGTAGTTGAGGACGTGCTCGATCTCGTGCGCTTCAAACTCGGTTTCCCGCCCGTTCTGCTCCAACTGGGCGAAACCGCCGTCAACCTTCACGCGCATGTTGATGGCGGGCAGGTGCAGCAGCTCCAGGATCTGGCCGAACGCATTTGGTACCCGGTAGAAGTAGGCTTCGCCAAATACCATGAAGTCCAACGCAGCCCGACTCATATCGGCCACTGTCAGGCCGGCTGAAGGGATGAACTCACGCAGCAACAGGTTGCGTTTGAACCCTGGTATCGCGCCGTGGTGCGCGTTGGCCTTGAGTAGCCTTGCCAGGCCCCTGCGCGAAACCGGTGGCGTGTAGAGACGACCGTCGTCGCTGGGGAATACGCCCAGGTACTGCGCGATGTTGTCGGTCAGCACCGATTCCGGCGCGCCGAACGTGAACGCTCGCATGGGCCGTTGCGCCGGTTTTTCCTGCTGCAGGGTTTTTGGTTTTGCCATGGGAAGTTGATCCAGTGAGTGCGTAGCGACTGCGCCGCTTTTTGTCCGTGTTGAGGGGTTCGTACTGCAGGGCGTGCATGACCGCCCAGGCCACGTCCGCGTGGCCGGTAGCGTCTGTGCGCGAAGCGCTGTAGGTGACCTGGCCGCTGGCGGTCGTGCCGCGCTTGATCGTCAGGAAGGCCTGGGCGATATCGTTCCAGCCGGCGTCCCACTCGATGCGGCTGCCCTGGATGGTGTCCTGCGCCTTGAGCACCAACAGGTTCTTGGTTTCCAGGCTGTAATGGATTGAGGTCGCACGCGGGTAGAAGTCGCGCACCAGGTCGAAAACGCCGTAACCGATGCCGGTCGTATCGATACCGATGTGCTGGACGTTGAAGCGCTCGGTCAGCTTTTTGACCTGCTCGGCCTGGTACTTGAACGACTGACCACGCCAGCTGTACTTCTCCAGGATCCGGAACTTGCCGCCGTTCTCCAGCGGTGGTGCGATGACCACGCAGGTTGCGTCGTCGCGTGTCCGGCTTGGGTCGTAACCGATCCAGACCGGGCTGTTGCCGTAAGGGCGCGGGTCGTCCGGATCGAAGTCGGCCCAAAGCGACAGGTCGGAATAGCAACGCTCCAGATCCGCCAGGGCAAAAGCGCTCTGGCTGCTGTCGATGAACTTGCACATGAACAGCTGCTGGAACTTGTCGTCGTCGTACTCCAGCTGCAGCTGCTCAAGGTCGAACAGATCGCAGCCGCCGGCGATCGCGTCCAGGATGGTGATCACCTTGCGCCATTGACCGTCCGGACACAGCGCGCCGGCTGAGATCTGCTTATCGCTCGGCCAAGGATCCTTCGCGGCCTTGCGCTTGCTGTTGCGGAATTTCTCGCCCTGCCAGAAGGGATAGGCCTGGTGTGAGACGGCGCTGGGCGTTGAGAAGTAGGTTTTGCGCCACTTCTTATGGGTCGCCATGGCACTGGCCACGGTGTTCAGTTTCTCGAAGTCGCGGATCCAGAAATATTCGTCGACGTACACATGGCCATGGTGACCCTGTGCGGTGCTGCTGTTGGTGCTGAGAAAGCGCAGCTCGGCCCACGGCTTGCCGTCCTTGCTGAGCACGATCGGGTTGCCGGTTAGCTCCAGGCCGAACCAGGACTGGGCAAAGGCGATGATGTAGCTGCGGAAGATCTCGGACTGGGCGCGGCTGGCCGACAGGAACACCTGGTTATCACCGGTCAGCACTGCATCCATGAAGGCTTCGCCGGCGAAGTAGTACGTCAGGCCCACCTGGCGACTTTTGAGGATGTTCCGGATCCTAGCGGTAAGCGGGTTCTGTTTGGCCGCGAACAGCTCTTTCTGGTAGCCGTACATTTTGCTGATGAACTTGTCGAGAAAGTCGACCTCGGTCAGTTCGCTGACATCGTTCTTGACCTTCTTTTCCCGCTTCTTGCCGTCGCGCTTGCCGCGATCCCGGCGCTCGCCGCGCTGCTCGTTACGTCGATGGCCATCGTCATCCTGTTCATCACGCGCCGGCGCAAGAGCTGGTTTTGCGCATTGCTTGGCCAGCCGCTCTCGAACCGTCGTCAACCGGTCCAACTCGTCCAGATCGCTTTTGCTGAGGCTCTCTGTCTTTTCAAGGAGCAGCGTGATCCGCCGGCTGACTGCAGTCAGCGGCTCTTCATCCGTCAGCATGTCTTCCCAGCCACCGACGCGGATCCAGTGGTAGACGATCCCGATGTTGGGCAGGTTGAGTTGCGCCTGAATTTCCTTGGCCTTGTGGCGGCGCAGAAACAGGCGTTTGGCGGCTTCTTTGACTTCGGTTGAGTAGTACATGGGCCGCAGTCTATGCGGCGAAAACGCGGAAAACGTGCTGTTAAATTCCGCGTCTCTCCTAGAACTTGAATATAGGAGAAGCGCGAAAGTAAACCGTTTGTTGGAAGGGTTGCGGCTCCCTATCTTGGGGCCTCAACCAACCGATGAGCGCAGTTCCTCCCATGCCCCGTTCCCTTGTCAGCTTCTGGAAACGCGTCGCCACCAGCGGTCCTACCGTCGATGGTCGCGTCATTACGCCCCAGGAACTGCGCGACATCGCCGAGACGTACAGCACCGCCACCTACACGGCCACCATCTGGGCTGAACATGAACGCTGGCCAGGCTCCTACGGCACCGTGTTCGCCGTGCGCCTGATCGAAGATGTCGAGGGCCTGGCCCCCGGCCAGGTCGCGCTGGAAGCGCAGTTGAAGCCCAACCAAAAGCTGCTGTGGCTTAACGACCAGGGCGAAAAGCTTCGAGATCATGCCCGACTTTGCGGGCACCGGCAGGGCCTACCTGACCGGGCTGGCCGTCACTGACGAGCCGGCGAGCTTGGGCACCCAGGAACTCTATTTCTCCCGCAAGACAGGCAAGCCCGTGCACTACGCGGCGGCTGTCCCGTTCGGGACGATCGGTGAAGAGGAACCGCAGGGCGAGGTGGCCAAGCTGTTCAACCTGTTCACCGGCCTGTTCAAGCGCTTTGGCATTGAAGAGGTGCCAGAAGAACCCTCCCCGCAAACCCCTATCGAGAGCAAACCCCCAATGGATGAAGCTACAGCCAAAGCGCTGCAGGCCTTGATCGAACAGCAACTGATCATTGCCGCCGGCATTCAGGCGCTGATCGACAGCTTCGCAGAAGCCCCACCAGCCCCTGACCAGGCTCCGATCGATGACGTGCAGGCAGCCGTCGACGGCATCGTGGCCACCGCCGAAGAAGAGAAGCAGTTGAGCCGCAAGGCCTCCAGCAACGCTGCTGTTCTTGCCGGCCTCGCCAAACTTGAGGCGCGATTCTCCGCACTGGTGGACAAGCCAGAAGGTCGCCATCTGTCGCGCACGACCGGTGCGAATGACCCGAAACCGAAGCGGGTACTCTGACATGGCCCAGTCACTGAGCGCTTACGGCGCGAAAATGTTCGCGGCCCTGCAGGTTTCCCTGGCTGAGTCCTACGGCGTCGAGCTGGCCAGCAAGACGTTCAGCGTCGAGCCTTCGATTGCCCAGGAACTCAACGAGGCGATCACCCACAAGTCCGATTTCCTGCAGCGCATCAACGTCATCCCCGTGAGCGAGATCAAGGGGCAAAAGGTGTTCCTCGGCGTGTCCGGTCCTGTGACCGGTCGCACCAACACCAAGACCACCGACCGCGAAGCCAAGGACGGTTCGGCGCTGGATGACAGCCAATACGAGCTGTTTTCCACCGAGTCCGACGTCAGCCTGCCTTACGCGAAGATCGACGCCTGGGCCAAGTTCCCGGACTTCCAGCAGCGTTACTCCGCTGCTGTGCAAAAGCAGATCGCGCTTGATCGTTTGATGGTGGGTTTTCACGGAACACACGCTGCTGTCCAGACTGATCTCGTAGCCTTCCCAATGCTGCAAGACGTGAACAAGGGCTGGCTGCAGATCGCTCGTGAGCAGATCCCGGAACAGGTGCTGAGTCAGGGCCTGGAAGCAGGCAAGATCAGTCTTGGCGACGGTGGCGACTATGCCAACCTCGACGCCCTGGTGCACGACACCAGGCAGATGGTTGACGAGCGTGTCCGTGATGGCGGCGATCTGATCGCAATCATCGGCAGCGACCTGCTGGCCGCTGACAAGGCCAAGCTGTACGCCAAACAAGGCGACGTGCCGACTGAAAAAGAACGCATCGAAGACGCTCAGGTCATCGCAACCTATGGTGGCCTGCCGAGCTTCAGCGTGCCGTTCTTTCCGGTCAACGCCGTGGTGGTCACCAGCCTCGACAACCTGTCGATCTACTTCCAGGACTCCAGCTGGCGCAAGCAGACCGTTGATAACCCGAAGCGCTCCCGCGTCGAGGACTACAACAGCCGCAACGAAGGCTATGTGATCGAGCAACTGGAAAAGTTCGCCATGGCTGAAAACGTTGCAGTGGTGAAAGCATGAGCCTGGCACTGGCGCACAAACGCCGTGTGATCGCCGAAGGCCCAGCGGCCGCGAGCGCCGGTGCCCGCATGGCTTACTCGGCTGACACCGCGCTGTCCAGTCCTGCCAATGCCCGCAAGCACTTGAAGCTGATGGAGGACGCCTTGGCGGGCGACCTGGAGCGCATCAGCGCAATCAATAGCCGCGAACAACGGCAGACCCTCAAGCGCGAAGAGCTGCTGCCCAAGTACCTGGAATACGTACAGCGTTACCGCGATTCGGAATTGAATTTCCAGAACTCGGTGCTGGCGTATGTCCTGATCTGGCTATTCGACACCGAGCAGTTCACCCAGGGCCTGGAGCTGGCTGACTTCGCCATGTCCCAGGGCCAGGCGCTGCCTGAGCGTTTCAACCGCGACATTCCGACATTCGTTGCTGACGAGGTGATCGACTGGGCCGAGGCTGAATTCAAGGCCAGGCGCAGCCCGGAGCCCTACGTTTCCAACCTGTTGCCCCGCGTGGATGGGGAATGGCAGCTCTTCGAGCGCATTCCGGCTCGCTACCACAAGTTGCTGGGATTGATTGCGCTGAACCGCCAGGACTGGCCGGTCGCAATTGCTCACTTCGAACGGGCAGAAGCGCTTTACGAAAGCATCGGCGTAGGGACGCGCCTGAATGACTGCCGCAGGGCACTGGCCAAGGTCCAGGCCAAAGAGAACGCCGGCAACGGCACCGAATAACCGACTACCCCCCCCCCCGGCGAGAAACTGTGGATGTGAGCCAACCATTTATGGCCCTGACCCACTGAAACAGTTTTCCCGCCCCTAATACAAGAAGCCCCGCTTCGGCGGGGCTTTTGAGAGGTTTTTGATGTTTAACGGGTTACTGCGAGAGCTTATCCACAGCCACCTTCCCCTCGGGAAAGGTCACGGTGGTCTCCAGATTACTGCCGCCAAGAATCTGGATACAACCTCTCAACGTCTCCACGTACCGGTCAGAAATCTTCAGCGCCTCTGCAACTGCTTCAGGCGGAAGATCCTGAGTTTCCAGACACATCAGGGCCAGCGAGTGCGCCTGTCTGAGTTTCCTTTCCGTCAGGGTCTGTTTTCGCTTCATAGCCATCTCGCGAGCTCTAAGTCGTTCCTTAAGGCAGATGATATTCCTGTCTACATCGTCCATTTCCCGTGTTCCTCCATTAGTGACAGGAAAAGTGTATGAGCTTTTCCGGAAAACCCACGGTGCTGGTGGACGAACGGATCGAGAACGACGGCTTTTGGCCCGACTTGTCCGTATCCGAGTTTCAAAAGGGTTACCGCCTGCCGGCGGAATACCTGGTCGAGATGCTGACGGCTGATCTGACCATGGCCATGGTCGAGGTCAATACCGACCTGGCCAAGCTTAAAGCGCGATGGCAGGGCGCTGGCGTGTCCAACGTTGAGTCCGCAGACACCACCGTCCTGCCAGAGCGCACCTTTCAGGCGGCCACGTACAAGCGTGCCGTTTACAGCCGGGCCAAAGCCAGCCTGCTGACCCAGTTCGCCACCGTCAATCGCCGTGAAAGCGCCGAAAACATTGGCAAAGAGCTGCCCGAGCGTTCGGAAACCTTCCTCGCCTTCAGCCAGGCTGCCGTTCGGTCGCTGCAGGGCCGTGGCCGCATCACGGTGGCACTGCTGTGATCAAGCTCAAGGCGTTAACCGCCTACCTGCTCGATCGCCAGCTGGTCGCCCCGGAGCAGCTCGACAGTTGGACCGACCAGGTGCAGGTCGAGCTGATCTGGAAGCCCGACACCGACGGTATGCACATGGGTGACATGAACTATGGCGCGACCATCGCGATCGAGCGGTTCGCGGATCACCCGGCGCGCCTGTTCGCCCTGGTGGGCAGTTGGCTGGAAACCCACGATCAGGACCGCGACGGCCTGCCCAATGTGGTGTTCGACGTGACCATGCTCGACAACGACCTGGCTGACGTCGACATCAAGCTGCAGTTCACCGAGGCCCAGTGCCTGGCCGAGGATCTGACCGGCGAAATCGAGGCCTACGGCAAGACCTGGTCGTTTGTGCCCTTCGAACTGTGGGTGGCCGAGTCGGGCGAGGTGACCAGCCATGGCGCGTAGCACGTTCGATCTGGACATTCGCGGCATGCTCGATGCCCAGGATCTGCTGGCCCTGTTGGGACTGCCAACGCCCAAGCGTAAGCGGCTGCTGAACAACGTCGCCAAGCGCGTGCGCAGCCTGAGCAGGCAGCGGATCCGCAATCAGCAGAACCTGGACGGCACCCCGTTCGAAGCCCGCAAGGACACGTCCAAGGGCAAAAAGAAGATGGAAGCGGGTCTGGGCAAGCTGCTCGATGTCACCCGGCTGACCGGTAACGAGGCCGAACTGGGCTGGCGCAACACCCTGACCCGTTGGGTTGCTTCGCAGCAACACAACGGTGTGTCCGAGCGACGTACCGCCGCGCAGATGCGCCAGTGGAACAAGGTGCCCGAGGGCACCGCCGCCACCGAAAAGCAGGCCAAGCGCCTGCGCCGTCTGGGTTTCAAGACCCGCCAGGAAGGCAAAAAGACCCTGAACCGCCCATCCGTGGCGTGGATCCAGCAACACCTGAACTACGCCAGGGCGGGATTGCTGATCCGCGTCCTGGACGACGAACGAGCCGAATCCACGGGTGCGCAAAGCTGGGACATCAAGCTGCCTGCGCGTCAGTTCCTCGGTGCCAGCGACAGCGAAACCAGCCAGCTGGTGAACCTGGTGCTGCAACAAATCCTAACTTCACCCCGCTAACGAGGCACCGCTTTATGGCACTCGGCAAAGTCAGCGTAAACAATCTCAACCTCGGCCAAGGTGCCGTGACCGAGATCGAACGCTATTTCCTGTTCATCGGTCCCGCTGCCAAAAACGTCGGCAAGCTGGTCCCGCTGGACACCCAGAGCGATCTGGACGTCCAGCTGGGCGTTCCGGACAGCGACCTGAAAACCCAGATCCTGGCAGCGCGCAGCAACGGCGGCGATCGTTGGGCCTGCGTGGCCGCTCCGATCGCAGACGACGTCACCTGGCAACAGGCGCTGGAAAGCGCGACCCGCACGTATTCCTTCGAAGCGGTCGTGATCGTCAAGCCGTCGACCACCCAGGCCGAGCTGTCGGCGATGCACGTCGCCGCCACCGATCTGAGCAACAAGCTGGGTCGACGCATCTTCGTCATGGCTGCCACTGCCGGCATCGCTCCCCAACAGACCTGGAGCGCTTACGTCGTCGAGCAGAAAGCCGTCGTCGATGGCCTGGCCGCGCCTCGCGTGTTGCCGGTACCGCAACTGCACGGCAACAACCTCGGCGTGCTCGCCGGCCGTCTGGCCAACGCCGCCGTAAGCGTTGCCGACACCCCCATGCGTGTGGCCACCGGCGCGGTCGTGGGTCTGGGCGCTGAGCCCAAGGATCTGGACGGTATTCCGTTGACCACCGCTGTCCTGACGCAACTGGACGCAGCGCGTCTGTCGGTACCGCAGACCTACCCGGACTATCCCGGCACCTACTGGGGCGACGGCAGCCTGCTGGACACCCCAGGCAGTGACTTCCAGGTGATCGAAAACCTGCGCGTCGTGGACAAGGCTGCGCGCCGTGTCCGGATCCTGCTGATCCGCTATGTGGGTGATCGGACGCTGAACAGCTCGGCCAACAGCATGGCGACCACCACGTCCAAGCTGATGGCCCCGCTGCGTGCGATGGCCAAGTCCACGAAGTTCGCCGGCCAGGTGTTTCCAGGCGAGATCGAGCAGCCCAAGGACGGCGACATCGTGCTGACCTGGACGAGCAAAACCTCTGTCGTGGCCTACCTCAAGCTGCGCCCCCTCAACTGCCCGAAAGACCTGACCGCGAACATCGCGCTGGACCTTTCCGTTACGGATTCGGAGTAACCCATGGCCGCAAAAATTGGCGGTAAGAACTTCGACGTGAACCTGGGCGATCTGCTCGTTCACGTCGAGGCCGGCACCCTGGACATCACGGACAACAGCACCGTGGCCCAAACCAAGGGCGTGCCCAACGGCCACGTCGACGGCGATGTGGCTGCAGCTGGCGAACTGGAGCTGGACACGACCAACTTCAATCTGCTGATTGAGCAGGCGAAAGCGTCCGGCAGCTTCCGCGAGCTGGAGCCGTTCGACATCGTTTTCTTTGCCAAGGCCGGCGAAGAGGAACTGCGCATCGAGGCGTTCGGCTGCAAGGTCCGCGTTTCCAGCCTGCTGAGCATCGATCCGAAGGGCGGCGCGAAGAACACCCACAAGGTGCCGTTCGATGTCACCAGTCCGGACTTCATCAAGATCAACGGCGTGCCATACCTGGCTGCTGCTGAAATCGAGGGCCTGACGTAATGGTCTGCCCGTTCGATCGCGCCCAGGCCCTGGAGCAGCGGCAACGCGACCAGGCCATTGCGGCCCAGTTGGCCAAGCCGCGAGCGAGCGGGCCAAGCCTCACCCACTGCCAGGACTGCGACAAGGAGATACCATCGGCGCGCCAGGCGCTGGGCGGCATGACCCGTTGCGTGCCTTGCCAATCCCTGACCGAAAAAGGACAGCGCCGATGAGCACCAATCAGGTCGCGCAGGACACCGCCATCGCCCTGGTGAAGGCATCGACGGCCATCGGCGTGGCCGCCACGGGCGCGACAGGGACCGTCGACTGGTCGTCGGTGGCCTACATGCTGACCGCCATTTACATGGTGCTGCAGATCCTGCTGCTGATTCCCAAGTACCGCCAGATGCTGCGTGACTGGAGGATCAAGCCATGAGCCTGCGCGTCAAGATTCTTACCGGTGTCTTGCTGGTCTGCAGCGGCACGCTGACCGCGTTCTTGGGCGAGTGGGAAGGCAATGGCCAGAACGTGGTGTATGCCGACAAGCTGGCCGGCGGATTGCCCACGGTCTGCAAGGGCATCACCCGGTACACCAGCCCGGATCCGGTGCGGGTCGGTGACTTCTGGTCCGACGCGCGCTGCGCCGAGGTGGAAAGCCTGGTCATCGCCAAGGGGCAACTGAGCCTGGCCGACTGCCTGACCAACCAGGCGATTGGACAGAACACGTTCGATGCCCTGAGCAGCCATGGCCACAACTTCGGTGTGCCGACGACGTGCGCGAGCCGTGCCGTGGGCCTGATCAACGCGGGCCGCATTGCTGAGGGTTGCAAGGCGCTGGCCTGGTCTGCAGACGGAACAACACCGGTGTGGGCCTATGTGACCGGTGGCGATGGCCGCAAGACCTTCGTGCGTGGCTTGCACAACCGCCGGCTGGCTGAAATGAGGCTTTGCCTGAAATGACCATCAGCCCGCTGCAGCTGCTATTTCGCACCCTGTTCGTCGGCCTCGTCATTTGGCTTGCCGTCGATTGGGCGCTTGGTCGGTACGAAACCGTTGTCCAGGAGCGCGACAGCGCCGTAAGCGAGCGCGATGGCTTACGCGAAGCCGCACGCATCAGCGGCGAGATGCTCGCAGCGCGTGACCAGCTCGACACCCAACACACGAAGGAATTGAACCGTGCGCTTACCAAGAACAGCGATCTGCAGCGCGCTGTCGCTGCTGGCATTGAGCGGCTGCGTGTCCACGCCACTTGTCCAGCCGGATCCGGTGCCGCCGGCACCGCCAGCCTGGCTGATGCAGGAACCGCCGAACTCACAACCGACGCTCGATCGGCTTATTTCACCTTACGAGACGAGCTTGCCCGCAGCCGCCAAATGATTCTCGCCCTGCAGGACTACATCCGCCAGGTCGTGCAACGCACGCCGGCACAACCCTGACCTTTTGCAACTCAACCTTACGGAAATACTGACATGAGCGAAGTAAACCGCAGCATCACCCTGGAACGTGGCGACAAGGAATTCACGTTCAACCTGAGCCCCCAGGTCATCACCAAGTACTTCAACGCCACCACCCAGGCCAACAAGGTCGCCCCGGCTCACAACCTGCTGATGGGCACCGTCAAGGACGAGGACAAGGCCGCACTGAAAGTGCTGCTGGAAAACCCGATCACCACCATGACCCTGGCCGGCGCGTTGCTTGAAGAGTATTCGCCGGACGTGGAAGTGATCGTAAAAAAGTCCTCGAACACGCCGAAGGCTTGACCCAAGACGGGCTGGGCCAGCTGCTGGCCCTGACCCACCGCTGGCTGCCTGGCGCAGAACCCACGATCGAGGTCATGGGCACCGCCAAGTGGCTTGAAGACGAACACTGGAGACGCATGGAGATCGCCGTGGCCAACGGCATCTCCACTGCCTTTAACGGATAACCCTGATGGCTGACCGTTCCGCCCGCCTGGCTTTCATCCTGAACCTGACCGACAAGGTCAGTGCGCCCCTGGGCAAGGTGAAAACCAGTTTCAGCGACCTTGCCGCCCAGAGTCAGCAGAACATCATCCAGATGGGCGCCGGCCTGGCTGGCATGGTGGGTGCGGGCACAGCCATCACTGAATCCCTGGAGCCGGCGCTGGAAGTGAACCGGGCGCTGGGTGACATGCGCGCCCTGGGCACTGCCGAGGACGCACTGGCGTCCCTGAACAGTAAAGCTCTGGAATTCTCGATCACCTACGCTGCCAGCGCCGCCGAGTTCGTGGCCTCGTCCCGCGTCATCGATGGCGCGATCAAGGGCCTGGTCGGCGGCCAGTTGGCCGCCATCACCAGTTCCAGCAACCTGCTGGCCAAGGTCACCAAGGCCGACGCTGAAACCACCGGCGCGTACCTGGGCACCATGTACAACCTGTTCAAGACCGAAGCCGACAAGATGGGTAAGGTCGAATGGGTCGAACAGTTGACTGGGCAGACCGCGCTGGCCGTGAAGCTATTCCGCACGGACGGTGCGCAGCTCAAGGACGCGTTCAAAGAGGTCGGTGCGATCGCCACGCAGGCCGGCGTCAGCGTGGCCGAGCAGATGGCCGTGATCGGTTCGCTGTCCAGCACCATGGAAGGCGGCGATGCCGGCGGACGCTACAAGGCGTTCTTTGAAAACATGGGCGCAGCGGCCGAGAAAACCGGCCTCAAATTCACTGATTCCACCGGCAAAGCGCTGCCGATGATCGAGATCCTGGACAAGCTGACCGCCAAATATGGCGACCTGACCAGCGCGTCTGCCGGCACCAAACTGATGGACGCGTTCGGCGGTGAAGGTGCCCAGGTGATCGGCGCGCTGGCCAAGGACACGGACCGGCTGCGCAGCGGCATCAGCGAGCTGGGCAAGGTCCGGGGTCTGGAGAACGCCGAGAAGATGGCCAAGGCCATGGTCGATCCATGGCAGCAGTTCGGCAAAGCCGTCGAAGCGCTGCGCATCGCGTTCGGCCAGTCATTGATCCCGACCCTGACCCCGCTGATGGATCGCCTGGTGGGCATCGCCCAGACGCTGACCCGTTGGACGCAGCTGTTCCCGAACATCACACGAATCATCGGTATCACGACGCTGGTGGTCTTTGGCTTCATCGCCGCGATGTCCATGCTCACCCTAGTGGTCGGTGTCAGCAAAATGGTCTGGCTGGGCATGCTCACGGTCTGGAAGCTGCTCAACTGGCAGGGCTTCAAGTCCATTGCCATGTTTCTGTTCCACACCGTGCTGGTCGCAGCTTTCGCGGCAGGCCTGGTGGTCCTGTACACCTGGATGGGCCTGGTGCGGGCCGGCATGCTGCTGTGGCAGGGCGCGATCTGGCTGGTCAACGCCGCCATGTGGGCCAACCCTGTGCTGCTGATTGTCGCCGGCATCGTCCTGCTGGCCGCCGCCGTTGTAGCAGCGGTCGTGTATTGGGACGAGCTGTGCGCGGCTTTGATGAACACCACCGCGTTCCAGTGGATCAGCGATCAGTTGGCCGGGCTGTCCAACTGGTTCGGCTCGATGGGCGGCTGGTCCGGCATCGCCAAGACGGCCTGGGACAGCATCCTGGCCACGGTGAAGGGCGCAATCAACGGCCTTATCCAGATGGCCAACAAGATCCCCGGCGTCAACATCGAGACGACGTTTGCAGATCTGCCGGAGCCACCAAAGGTGCCGGAGGTGCCTGGTCCCGTCGTGACACCGGGTCCGCAATTGCCAGCTGCAGTGGCTACACCCCCAGCGGGCACAGCGCCTGGGCCCAAGATGGCCTCGGCCGCGCCGGTACCGGCCAGCCAGCCGCCCAAGCCGCTGGCCCTGGTGCCGGATGCCGTCACCCGAGCGGCGCCGGCGCAGATCCCGGCGCCGAAGGTCCAGGTCTTGCCAGCGCCGCCGATCAGCGTGCTGCAACCCAACGTGCTGCCTTTCAAGCCACTACAGATGCCGGTCCCGCAGATCCAGAAGGGCGAGCCGATCAAGCTGCCGCCGGCACCGGCCGGTCTGGCGCTCCCGACGCCGGCCACCACCGGGTTGCCGGCGCGTGTCGAGAAGGTCATTCAGCTGCCTGCCCAGGCAGAGAAAGGCATCGAAGCCCGCAAGGCGGTTTCGGCCAATACCTCGATCAGTCCCACCAAACCCACAGCCGTCCCGAAAGGAGGACTGATGCAAACGTTCCAGAACCAGAACAACGCCCTGAACCCGCATGAGCGCCAAGGCATCCGCGTGGAAAAGGTCGAGATCCACACGTCCAAACCCATGACCCCACTGGAAATGGAAAACATGATGGCCATGGCGGTGGGCGGCTGATGAGCGAATACGTAGATCTGTTGATCATGAACAACGACCTGGTGCTCGATCCGGCCAGGCAGCCGCTGCTGGTGGATGACCGCGCCTCAATCGCCCAGGACATCGCGCACCTGATCCGCGAAAGCGGCCTGCTGATCACGCTGGTGGCCGAGCGCGACCGGCTGCGTCAACGCGACTGCATCCAGCAGATGGAGCTGCTGGTGGAGGACGACGAACGCCTGGTGCCAGGCACTGCGCAGATCGAGCAGACGCAGCCGGGCGTGTACCTGGTGACCGCCACGACCGTGAAGTTCGGTCAGGTGGAGATCTCCCTATGACCGTCGACTTCAAAAAGGCCTTGGGTGATTCCGGCATCCCGACCACTGAGGCCCAGCTCAAACAGGCCTGGGAAAAGCTCGCCGTCGAGCAGGGCAGCACGCTGACCAGCACCAGCGCATACAGCCCGTTCTGGCGGATCATCACCGCCCTGGTGACCAAGCCGGTGCTGTGGCTGCTGGAGTTTGTCAGCGGCACGGTCCTGCCGAACTTCTTCGTGAAGACGGCTGGCAACCAATGGCTGGACATGTTGGCCTGGGCGGTCAACGTCGAGCGCAAGGCCGCGACGGTGGCCACCGGTGAACTGCTGTTCACCCGCGCCAATACCGGCGGGGAACTGGAAGTGCCGATCGGCACCCTGGTCCAGTCTCCGACGCTCAACGGCCATATCTATCAGTTGGTCACCACCGAGCCGCGCAGCTTTGAGGAAGGGCAGAGCCAACTGGTCGTGCCGGTCAGGGCCGTGGGTGCCGGTAGCGGCTACAACCTGGCACCTGGTTATTACGCCGTCTTGCCTCAATCGGTGCCAGGCATCGTCCAGGTGGTGAACGCTGCAGAGTGGCTGCAGACGCCAGGCGCGGATGCCGAGCACGACGACCAACTGCGTCTGCGGGTCCGCAACCAGTTCTCAGCGGTCAACCAGTGGCACACCGACGCGGTGTATCGGGCGATCATCACCGGTTTTCCAGGCGTGGCGGCGGATGGCGTGTACTTCGAACACGGCGCACCACGTGGCCCAGGCAGCGCCAATGCGTTCGTGCTGTTCGACGCCGGCGTTCCGGCTGACACCTTCCTTGAGCAGATCAACACCCATATCCGCGACGGCGGCAACCATGGCCACGGTGATGATCTGCTGGCCATGGCCATGCCTGAAACCCTGCACGCGATCAGCGTCAACGTCTGGCCGGTGGCGAACCTTACGGCGCTGCAGCTGCAGACGCTGCAGACCGAAGTCGGGCTGTTCATCCGCGCCGCGTTTCGTGAAAGCACGCAGAGCGATTACGCCCCGACGCGCACCTTTCCCCAGTCCCGCTTCAGCTTCAGCCGGCTGACTGAAGAGCTGCACGTCCAGTTTCCCAACATCAGCTCGTTGCGTTTCGCCAATGCCGACATCGTGTCAGCGCTGACCATTCCCCGGATCCAGAGCCTGGCTGTGGTGCTGCAATGATCAAGCTCAAGCTGCCGTTCTGGCTCGAAGGCGTGGAGCTGACCAAGCTGGTCACCACTGCGCAGATCTGGTGGGAGCAGGTCACCGAGTGGCTGCGCTGGCCGTACCTGCAGTTCGACGCGGACACCTGCCACCTGTCCATCCTGGAACTGTGGGCCTGGCAGCGTGACGTCACCCGGTTTACGGCCGAGCCGGAAAGCCTGTTCCGACTGCGGGTCAAGTACGCCTTTATCAACTCCGTGGACGCCGGCAGCACTGCCGGTTTGAAGCGGATCCTGGAGCGCCTGGGCGTCGGTTACGTCGAGATCCAGGAACGCATGCCCGAGCGCGACTGGGACGTCGTGCTGCTCACCCTGAGCGATTCCCAACTGTCCGAGAACCCCGACCTGTTGCGCGTGCTGATCCGTCAGTACGGACGCACCTGCAGGCGGTACGACTTCGTGACCATCACACCCGTGCGGCTTGCTGTCGCCCTGGTCGATTTCAATGACGATCAGCAAACGCTGGTCGCCAGCCTTTAGGAGCCCTCATGGCTGCAAGCATCACACTCGCCGGCGAAAAGCTGATTGCCCAGAAGCAAGCGGCAAACCTGCCTCTGACCGTCGCCCGGTTCGTCCTGGCCAACGTGCCAGGCCTCAACGTCACCGGTCCCGTCAACCGCGCAGGCCTCAAGCCCCCAGCGGCGCAGATCGTCCACACGGCAAGTGTTACCCAGCAAGGCTTCGTCAACCCGAACCAGGTGGTCTACAGCCTGTTGATGGGCACCGACATCGGTGACTTCGACTGGAACTGGATCGGGCTTGAGACCAGCGACGACGTGCTGGTGTCGGTCGCTTACGTGCCGGTCCAGCAGAAGCGCAAGAACATCCTGCCCGACCAGGTCGGCAACAACGTCACCCGCAACTTCCTGGTGGTGTTTGACGGTGCCCAGCAGCTGACCAACATCAAGATCGATGCGAGCACCTGGCAGTTCGACTACACCGCCCGGATGAAGGGTATCGACGAGCGCGAGCGGCTGAGCAACCGTGACATGTTCGGTCGTGCCTGCTTCTTCGGTAGCGGCCTGCAGCTGCAGCGCGTGGGCAGCACGTACCAGGTCAGTCCTGGTACCGCGTATGTCGAAGGCGTGCGCCTGCAGCTGAACGAGACACTGCCGGTCACCGTGCCGTCGGTGCCGAACAAGGCCTGGATGGACGTGGTGCTGCAGCGTGAGCTGAACGATGTCGTCGCATCCTTCAAGGTCGTGTTCGGCCAGGAAGCGAAGGCCGACTACGTCGACAGCGCCTCGGCCAGGCACTACCTGGTCCCGCTGGCCGACATCACCGGTACCAGCACCTTGGTCGACCTGCGCCCGATCGAGGCGATCGACAGCGAGCTGGTGAAGCATTTCGCGGCGCGCGTCGGGGATTATCCGAAGCTCCGCGCCCGAGCGACGACCAAGGAGGACATCGGGCTGAGCAATGTGCCGAACGCGATCAGCGATGATCCTGCCAACAGCAGCAGCGCTGTGCTGGCCAGCACCAGGATGGTCAATGCCGTGCGCACGGCCATCTTCCAGGCCATTGCTGCGATCGTTGATGGCACCACCACGGTAGGCAGGGCTGCTCGCCTGGCCACGGCCCGAGCTATTCGGTTCAACGGAGCGGCAACCGGCGTCGGAACCTACGACGGCGCAGGTGATACCGATATAGCCCTGACGCTGGCTGATAGCGGCGTCGTGGCGGGGACGTACACAAAGGTAGCCGTCAACGCAAAAGGGCTGGTCACCAGCGGCGGCAATCCAACGACGCTGGCCGGCTACGGCATCACCGATGCTTACAGCAAGGTGGATGCGAATGGCAGTTTTGTGAAACAGAGCGGTGGGCCTGACCAGAAGAGCAATCAGATCAACATCGGCTGGACCGGCTCGTTGCTTAAAGTGAGCGTCGATGGCCAGGACTTGGGGCGGATCTGGACCGAGGCCACGTTCAACCCCAACGATAAGGCTAATAAAGCCAGCACCCTCAGCGGTTACGGTATTGCCGACGCCTATACAGTTCCGCAGGTGAACGAGCTGCTGGGCAGATACGCCTTGTCGGACTCGATCACATACATCGGTTTTGCGAGTGACAACCCTCAATTTCCTTATATGCGTCGTGCGTCGAACGGCGGTGTTTACTACCTTCAACCGCAGATCGGATACACGCCACCGCAGCAGGGCGGCGGTGCTGGCCAGCGCACCAACAAGCTGTTTATCGGCTGGTCGGACGTCGGGCTGAAACTGACGGTGGATAGCACTGACATGGGCCGGATCTGGACCGAGCAGTCGTTCGATCCCGGTCAAAAGGCCAATAAATCCAATTCCATTGCCGGATATGGGATCACCGACTGCTACACCGTCACCCAGGTCAATTCGTTGGTGTCTGCAAGGATCGCGGCTGACTCGATCACGACTGCAGGTTTTGCCGGTGACAACCCGGAATTGCCTTATTTCCGCCGCACCGCAACGGGTGCCGTTCACTACCTGCAGAAGCATATCGGCTACACGCCTGTGCAGCAGGGTGGCGGTGCAAATCAGGCCGGCAACCAATTACGTCTGGGATGGGCCACCAACGGCGCAGGTGTCCGTGCACAGGTGGATGCCACTGACCTCGGCCTGCTGTGGGGCGAACAGAACTTCTACCGCCCAGACAGCAACAACTTTCTGGCTGTTTCCGTCACCGCTACCGAAGTGCGGCTGCCTGCAGGCGGCACCTGGTGCTACTCGTTGATGCACTACTACTCCGGCGGCGCCGGCGTCATTGGCCGCAGCGGCCAGGCGGCGGGTGGAACGGTCATTTCATTCAGCGGCGGCAGCACTATTTACGGCTTTGCCTGGAGATACGCAGCATGACAGACACAGTAATCGAAACCCCCGAAGAGTTTTTGCCGCCTGTGTTCGCAGCGCCTGAGGAGCCCGCAGCGTTGGGCGTAACGTTCTCAGACGTTGCTTTTAAAAACGATGGCTCTTTTGTGATAACCGTTGCTGGCAACCGTTGTCACGTTACCGAGGACTACAACCCAACGCTTTATCAGGCCGTTATCGATTATTTGGAAGCCGGCGGCGACTCCACTGCGTACGCCGAGGACATTGTTGTCGAAGCCGACCCCGCTCTGCTGGCCAAACTCTGGATTGAGGCCAGCCTCAAGACCTCGGAAACGCTGTTGTCCGAATACCGCGATGCGCGAGATCTGGGCGGTGCGCTGCCGATCACCGCCAAACAGTTCAGCGAGCTGCTGACCTGGCGTCAGGCGGTACGCGAGTGGCCGCAGGTCGCGGGCTATCCGATCGAGGCGAGCCGGCCGGTTGTCCCGGCCTGGATTCAGACGGTGCTGAACAATGGCCAATGAGTGGGCACCGATCAAACTGCGCTGGCCTGAGCAGGCCACGCAGTGGATGGATCAGATGACGACAGCTCGTGATCTGATCCAGACGGAAATGGTGAACACCGGCCAGCGCGTCTCGATGCTGGCCGATATCGCCACGACCAGTCCTGGCCTGATCGCCGATGCGGCTCAGTCCGTGATCAGCGCAGGGCGCAGCGCGTTGGCCAGCCAGTTCGAAAACGTACCGTCCTGCATCGTCGTGACGCCGTTCCAGCACGGCATCGGCCAGGGCAGCGGTGGCCACCAGCGCTTTCTGTCTGCGCCGAACCTGCTGCAGCTGCTTGCCGACAAGTTAACCGATACGACGGACGCGGTCCGGCCCCAAGGCAAGCAGAGCGCCCTGGTGCTGATCTTCCTGGCGACGCGCCTGGATCAGCTTGCCGCCACGCTGGGCCGTTTCAACGTTGTGCTGCCCATGCCTGACCTGGTGCGCGCTGAACGTCGGGCCGAACACCTGGCGCGCCTGGAGCTGGAAAAGTGGGAAATGCCCATCGCCGGACAGATGCCGCTGTGGGGCCAGTTGCCGCTGCAGCGTTGTCCGATCACGAAGCTGGCCAGCCAGTCGATGGCCGGCCAACTGGCTGTGCTGGAGGGTTACGCGGCGGACAGCTCGCCCATGGCGGACCTGGCAGATCTGCAGGCGCGAAAAAAGGCGCAGGCCGAAGAGCGCAACCAGCAACTGGCCGACCTGAAAGCCCAGTTCAGCAACAGCGCTGATGACGTCTCGATCCAGTCGCGCACGCTCGGACCTGGTGACGCGGGCCAGCTGCGCCGCGAACTGCTCGAAGGCGAGGCACCTGGTCACGAATGGCCCCTGTGTGCCGGCGCACTGCTGGTGGGCTCTGCAGAGGGCCTGAGCTTTGTTCGTGAGCTGGTGGGCCTATGACGCTGCTGCTCAATGGCGAACAGATCATCGGTCACCGCATGAAGCTGACGGCCAACCTCAAGATCGAGGCCGACGACCTCGGCGGACAGACCTCGGGGACGGACAAGTCCCACAAGGGCTTCAAGCCCAAGACGCTGACCGTCGCGCTGACGATCCCCTACAAGAACCTGGATAACCTGCGCACCATCATGCGCCTGGCTGAATCGACCGAAGGCGGTGGCCAGCTACGCACCTATCGGATCGTGAACGACACGGCCAAGGCCTTCGGGATCCGCCAGGTCACGTTCTCGGACGGCGTCAGCGCCCGTGAAGACGACACTCTGGCGCAGTGGATCGTCCAGTTCACCCTGAGTGAAAAACTGTCGAACCCGGAGAAGGTCGAGAACCGGCGCGCTGGCAACGCCGTGTCGGCTCAATCAGCGCCTGGTGATGGTGTGGCAGGTTCTGGTGGATCCGTTACGTCGCCTGAAGAGCTGACCGGCTTTGAAGCGGTCCTGAAGAAGGTCGACAACTACCTGGGCGGCACGCCATGAGCATGAAGCTGCACAAGGTGCTGTCGATCGGCGGCGTGGTCGTGCCTCTGGTCACCGACGATGTTCGACTGGACCTCAAAAGTCCGGGCCGTGCCACGTTTACGATCAAGGCCGGTGCCACCGTCAAAGGGCTGGTGACGCTTGATATTGGCTACAACGAATCGGCCCTGCAGCGTCACTTCATCGGCTACGTGGAGCGCTGCACGGCCACCAACGGCGTCGAGCAGGTCGTGCTGTGTCGTGAAGTAGCCGCGGTGCTGGCCCAGCCGTTGCCGATGAACCTGCGCCATGTGGATCTGCGCGCCGTGCTGGCCGACATCAGCACCAGGACAGGCCTGCGCTTCCGTGTTCCGGATCAGGCCTACACCCGTGTCCGGACGCCGTTTTTCTACAACTTGGCGGCCGGGTATCAAGCGATGGACAGCATGGCGCGGGTATTCGGCATCAAGGACTTCGTCTGGCAGCAGCAGGGTGACGGCGAAGTATTCGTCGGTGCCTGGGCCGACAGCTTCTTTGGCGCTCGATCGCCGCTGCAGCTGCCGGTCAACCTGTTTGACGGCTACCAAGGCAACCAGAGCGCGATGATCGCAGCCTTACCAGGCCTGCGACCAGGCGCATCGATCAATCAGGGCGAGCGGATCACGAACGTTACGCTGTCCGGCACACAGATGGCCATCAAATGGACGACGCAATAAAACGCAGTGTAGAGCGCCAGTTTCCCGAGATTTCCGGCGGTTACCACCTGCCGCGCTTCGCCAAGGTCATGGCCGTGGCTGATGCTCCGGCCAGTGCCGGCGTCTGCGACGACTTTCGGCCGCGCTTCTCGGTCGACCTGCAGGTGATGGGGCCAGACGGCGAGATCGATCCGGCATTGCCGGTGCTGGCCGGCGTGCCGCTGCCCATGCCGGTGGGTGGTGATGAAATGGGGTTCTTTGCCTTTCCGGAGGAGGGCACCCAAGTGGTGGTGTGCTTCGCCTATGGCCTGCCTAACAAGCCCTACATCCAGACCATCCTGCCACACGGTCTGACGCTGCCGAAGGTGCCCAAGGGCGACCAGGTGTGGCAACACAGCGATGCGGTGCAGCAACGCGTCGACGCGGACGGCAACTGGTTGCGCAAGACCGACGGCAAGATCCAGGATCAGGCGATCGAACGCGAGGTCGACGCAATGACTAACGCCGAGCGCTTCCAGAGCCACACCAGGACGGTGGATGACCATTCGACCGAGTCAGTGGGTGGGGTGAAGAAGATCGAGGCCTTGGGCGCGCTCAAGCTGTTGTCTGGAGGATCTGCGAGCCTAGTGGCTTTGGAGGATCTGCACCAAGCTACCGCACGAGACTACAACCTGGTGGTGGGCAAAACCCACAACGCGGCGGTAGGTGTCGACATGCAGGAGAAAGTCCAAGGATTGCGCACTAGCGTGGCCGGCATCAGTCAACGTCTACAGGCGCCAAAGACGTGGATCGGTTCTGAAGGGGTCAACGTGCTGCGCATTCTCGGGGATACGCTTGATCTAATCGAGCAACTGGCCAATGAGTTGGTCACCCATACGCACGGGCCGTCGCCGGTGCCAACGCAGGCTGGTGCCTTTGCAGCGGATGCAATAAAGGCCGCGTTGCTTTCAGCAGAGTTAGGTTCAGTGACTCTTTAACTGGCCGCTACACGACTTCCGGATGCTTGAACAGGAAGTTGAGGTCGCTATGCTCGCTGAGCACGTCATACACAAAGTGTGTCTTCACACCCAGTTGGAGCGCGGCATCAGGAATTTGAATCTTCTTCTTCTGCTCAGGGTTGCTTAGTTCGTGCGTAATGATCTCGAAACCATAGGCCATAGCCGTCGCTATTAGAAAAGCATCTGCGACCTCAGTTTTCGCGAACTCAACCTTGGCAGCGGGTTTGAAATGCGTGCTACCCGCTGACCATGCCATGACCTCAGCATATTTTTTCATCACCAGCATATCATTGGTGTCAGGGATAAAGAATGTTTCTGGTAGGCCTATTGCCCACACTTTTACATCATCCCCTTCTTTGCCTTTCATTAGTTCGTCTTTTACTTTCGCTGTCGAACAGACTAATCCTGCCGAGTGGGCTTGTTCTACCCAGGTCCAGAAATGGCTGCAGAAATCAAAGCGATAATGAAAGTGCTTGGCCTGAAGAAAAATATTCGTGTCAATAAGATATTTATACATAAGGCCGAATATTCTTCTTGTATAGGTTCGTGACAGTGCCAGGGGTCACATTTAAAAGGCGGGCTGCATCACGTATCAGCACATTACCCTCCATGGTACGTTTGACCAGTGCGTTCGTGAGCCGTTTACTATTCCTTCCTGGGATAGTGTTATACGGGCTCCCGCCACTACTGGTCTTGGTTTTCCAACTAGCGGCGTAAACGCCGGAGTACGTAGCCTTGTCAATTTTTCCAAGGTCGTAAGCTCTTCTTGCCACTACCAGTCGACTGACTTTGAAATGCCTTGCTAGCTGATCCAAAGAGTGCGCTCTATCCCATAACTCGACAAACTCTTGGGCTGGTGTTAGTAGCTCTGCAGCAACTTTGTTGCATATGTATTCAATATCTGTAACGCTTTTGAATTCGTTAGGCGCAGGTAAGTCGGATACAGCACTTTCACCGATCCATATATGTGCAATCTCATGCGCTAAGGTAAATATCCAGGCTGCTTCCGAGTCTTTGCCGTTGATAAATACCAGCGGAGCATAATCATCACAGATTGCAAAGCCCCGAAACTCTGCTACCGATAGTCCTTTCGATGTGTTGCTTCGCACAATTCCACTTTTAAGTACCAGTATCCCAATACTTTCAAACCGCTCGCTCAGGGCAGAAAAATATTTTTCAGCCGTCGCAGCGCTCTTTCTAAGCTCGTAGGTTATGCCAGCAGCTTTCGCTATGTCATCGGCGACGGTTTTGATGGGGGTTTTTTTAGAAAATCTACCAATGAAGGGCAGTGGGTCGGCACCTGCTTCTTTAAGATAGTCGATAAACCAGTCCTGCTTTTTTTTCACATCCTCAAGCAACTCAAAGAAATCACTACCGAAAGGGTCAGGGTTCACGACCTGCCTCAGATCTGGCAGCACCGGCTTCTCGATCGGAGGCGGGGCGGGCAGGAACAGGAAGCCGAACGGGGTATTCGTCAGAGCGGCAACCTTTTCAAGCTGGGGTACCGTCAGATTGCCCTCTAAAGAGACTGTCAGAAATTTTGTGTTCGGGCATAACATGTAGCTAGAGGTGCATGTATGCCGACCAAA